>DCVY01000171.1:3442-4748 GCA_002327945.1 Acidovorax delafieldii
TAGCCGCAAGAGCGGTAGCTCTTGGACAGCGAGTTGAAGGTGAGCGTGAGCACGTCCTCGCTCAGACTGCCCAGCGCGGTGTGGTGCGCGCCGTCGTACAGCACCTTGTCGTACACCTCGTCAGCAAAAATGACCAGGCCGTGCTCGCGGGCGATGGCGACGATGCCCTTGAGCAGATCGTCGGAATACAGCGCGCCCGTGGGGTTGTTGGGGTTGATGACGACGATGCCCTTGGTTTTGGGCGTGACCTTGGATCGAATGTCGTCGAGGTCCGGCATCCAGCCATTGTCTTCGGCACACAAGTAATGCACGGGCGTGCCACCCGACAGGCTGGCCGCCGCCGTCCACAGCGGATAGTCGGGCGAGGGCAGCAGCAGTTCGTCGCCGGTGTCGAGCAGCGCATTGGTGGCCATCACGATGAGCTCGCTGGCGCCGTTGCCCAGGTAAATGTCGTCCAGCGTGACGCCCTTGACGCCCTGCTTTTGCGTCTCGTGCATCACCGCCTTGCGCGCCGCAAAAATACCCTTGCTGTCCGAGTAACCCGCCGAGTTGGGCAGGTTGCGGATCATGTCCTGCTGAATCTCTTCGGGTGCATCGAAGCCGAACACCGCCAGGTTGCCGATGTTGAGCTTGATGATCTTGTGGCCGTCTTCCTCCATCTGCCGGGCCGCGTCCATGATGGGGCCCCGGATGTCATAGCAGACGTTGGCGAGCTTGGCGGATTTGTGGACGGTTTTCATGGGCTGACGTTGGAATGCGGTGTGGGGGTCAGAGACCTGCCTGCGCCCCGGGCGCCTTGGCGAAACCTATAATTTGACCACAGATCGATCAAACCCCAGAGGCCACAGCACCTCGCAAAGCCCAGCCTGGCGGGGCGCGTCAATCCAAACCAGCACTCGCATGAAATTCCAGCCCGAACCCTCCACCGCGCAGACCATCCGTGCCTACGGCCCCGGCTGGATCGGTGTGGATGCGGAAAAGATCACCACCAGCATCATTCTAGGCTCCGGCGGCCTGCGCATGGCTTGGCCGTGCACCCGCTTTGAAGACCTGACCCCCGAACATTTCGCCCAGCTGGCAACGCTTGAAGCAGAGCTGATCGTCTTTGGCAGCGGTGTGCGCAACCGTTTTCCGCCGCCCGCCTGGCTGCAACCGCTGATGGCCCGGCGCCTGGGCCTCGAAACCATGGACACCCCCGCAGCCTGCCGCACTTACAACATCCTCGCCAGCGAAGGCCGCAACGTGGTGGCGGCGCTCATTCTCGAAACACCAGGGGCTTAAGAACGTGTTCACAATCTATTGATCC
>DCVY01000058.1 GCA_002327945.1 Acidovorax delafieldii
CCATGCCCATGCCCATGCCCAAGTACCAGTTTGATGTGCAAATACAGCCAGAGTACCTGCCGGAGCAATCTTCCCCGGATTCTGGCATCTACCGCTTTGCCTACACCATCACCATCACCAATGCGGGCGAAGCGCCCGCACAGCTGATTTCGCGCCACTGGATCATCAGTGATGCCAGCGGCCACACCGAAGAGGTCAAGGGCCTGGGCGTGGTGGGCCAGCAGCCTTTGCTCAAACCGGGCCAGTCGTTCCAGTACACCAGCGAATGCGGCCTGCGCACCGCCAGCGGCACCATGCATGGCACCTTCCATTGCGTGGCGGTTGACGGTGAACCCTTCGGCTGCCCGATACCCTTGTTTGTGCTGGAGGCGACCCAGCCCGGCGCCTCCAGCCAGCCAATGAGCGCAAGGGTGCTGCATTGACGTGGCCCACCCCCGACCTGGCAAGCCTGCTTGCTGCGCTGGAACCGCAGGCCGGGCTGGCGCAGCGCCATGTATGGCTGATCGATCTGCTGGACTGGGTGCGTGGCACGCGCGATTCCGTGCCGGGCGCCACGGCGCGCGTGCAGATGTTTCTGGATGCGGTCGAGGCGCGCCCGGATGTGCAGCTCAAACTGCAAGCCTGGTGGGTCGCCCTGGTGGACTCCGTGGACGTCACCACGCTGCTGGCCGATTTTGGCTTCGCAAGGGGCACAGCCCTTCTCGACGAGGCGGCAGAGCGGATACGCAACAAACTGCTGCCGCGCAGCCCGGAAACCATCGACGCCTCGGAACTGTTTGTGCTGGCCCTGCCCAGCACCTTTGATGCACAGTGGCTTTACGCACTGGACGAAGCCACCATGAACCGGTTGTCGGCCTTGCTGACGCCGCAAAGCCCACAAGGCGCATCCCGCTGGCAGCATGCCCTGCTCGACGCCATCACCTACTGCGCAGGGCAGATTCTCTCGACCGGCTTTGCGCCCGGCTTGCGCCTGCGCATGAGCGAATCAGCCCGCGAGGCGCAGCCCTTTCATGCGCTGATCCGCGACGTGGAGAGCCTGCGGGTGGAGGTGCTGCACGCGCTGCGCACGCCCGACCGCCTGCTGGAGGCGGCCCAGCGCCTGCGCGAGCGCCTGGAAGCCTGCCGCGCCGCTGCGGCCACCGTGTACACCCACTTCGAGGACAACGGAATTTCCGTGGACCTGGTGTTTCGGCTGCGCCAGCTGCGTGCCCGCATCCTGCGGGTGCGGGAGCTGCTCGACTGCCTGCTGTCCCTCCAGCCCGCCGCCACCGCGGCCCACCTTCTGGCGCATCTGGTGGAGGTGGGGCAGGAGCGGCGCAGCCTGCGGGCGCTGCTGGCATCCAACTCCTCGCTGCTGGCCGCCAAGGTGGCCGAGCGCAGTGCCGAAACGGGCGAACACTACATCACGCGCACGGCGGCCGAATACCGCTCCATGGTGAAAAAAGCCGCTGGCGGCGGTGCCGTGATGGCCATCACCACGCTGGTCAAGTTGGGGCTGTATGCGCTGGCGCTCTCGGCGTTTTGGAGCGGCTTCTGGGCGGGCGTGAACTATGCGGTGAGCTTTGTGCTGGTGCAGCTGCTGCATTTCACCGTGGCCACCAAGCAGCCGGCCATGACGGCACCCGCCATGGCGGCCAAGCTCAAGGAGCTGGCCTCGGGCGAGGCCATCGAGTCCTTTGTGGATGAGGTGACCCACCTGGTGCGCTCTCAGGTCGCAGCCGTGCTGGGCAACGTGCTCGTGGTGTACCCCCTGGTTCTGGGCCTGGCGCTGCTGATCGCCTGGGCCAAGGGCGCGCCCGCCATCGGCGCACACGAAGCCAGCCATGTGCTCGAATCCCTGCATCTGCTGGGGCCGTCGCTGCTGTTCGCCGCTTTCACGGGCGTGCTGCTGTTCGCCTCCAGCATCATCGCGGGATGGACCGAAAACTGGTTTGTGCTGCACCGGCTGGACTCGGCTGTGCGCTACAACCCGCGCATCACCGCCCGGCTGGGCAAAGAGCGCGCCGCGCGCTGGGCCAGCTTCCTGCGCAACAACCTGTCGGGCTTTGCCGCCAACATCTCGCTGGGCTTCATGCTCGGCCTCGTCCCTGCGTTTGCAGGGTTTTTCGGGCTGGGCCTGGATGTGCGCCATGTCACACTGTCTGCGGGCCAGTTGGGCGCGGCCACTGCGGCCCTGGGCTGGGGCATCGTTCACCAAAGTGCGTTCTGGTGGGCTGTCGCCACCCTTCCTTTGCTGGGCATTCTCAATGTCAGTGTGAGTTTTTACCTGGCTTTTCGCCTGGCATTGCGGGCCCACAATGTGAGCGGCGTAGACCGCTCACGCATTTATGCAGCGATGCGGAGCCGCCTCTTCAAGGCACCGCTGAGCTTTTTCGCGCCTGAACGCCAGGCCGCCTGATTCGGGCGGTTTTTGGCCGGCGGAAACAGGGTTGCGCCTGTCCTACAGAGGCCACCCGTTTGCGCATGTAAATTCAGGCAACTGCCGGGAAGGACCGGGGCGCCACCATGCGCCTTGCCCGTCCTTCCCTCCCACCGGGCGCTGCCCGTCTGATGGAGAGGACCCATGACATGAACGAAATCCTGAGCTTCTGGGCGCAGTGGCTGCGCCCTTCGGCCGGGTTGCCCACGGTGCAATGGTCACTGTTGCTGGCGGTGGCGGCCATGGCGGGCTATCTGTGCCAGCGGCATACGGGCCTGCCCAAGGTGGTGGGCTATTCCCTGGTCGGCACCGCAGCCGGCCTGGCGGGCTTCAGCGGGGCGGTGTGGCCGCTGCAGGGCATCGGTCTGTTTCTGCTGGAGCTGGGCATCTCCATCGTGCTGTTCGAATGCGGCGGGCGCATTCCGCTGCGCTGGTTTCGCCACAACCCCATGGTGCTGGTGCAAAGCATTGCCGAATCAGCGCTGACCTACTTTGCCGTCTATTGGGTGATGGTGTGGCTGGACATACCCACGCATGTGGCCGGCCCCTTGGCCCTGGTGGCGCTGGCGGCCTCGCCGGCGGTGCTGACCC
The DNA here is from genome assembly GCA_002327945.1 of Acidovorax delafieldii. Lineage (GTDB taxonomy): Bacteria > Pseudomonadota > Gammaproteobacteria > Burkholderiales > Burkholderiaceae_C > Acidovorax > Acidovorax delafieldii_C. The sequence goes on from DCVY01000058.1 coordinate 3,011, forward strand.
GCGTGGTGGCCGACACCCGCGCCGCAGGCCCGGTGACCGAGCGCGCCATTGTGCTGGCCACCCTGTCCACCCTCTATGCATTGACCCTGGGCAGTGCCCGCGCCGAGCAGATCAACCGCCAGAGCACCACGCTGCTCGACACCATGTACCCCGTGGTCGTGGTGCTGGGCGTGTCGATCATCGTGGCGGCCGTGCTGTCGCTGGTGCTGCGCATGGCTTTGCGCTTCATGAACCCCACCAGCGAAAACACCTCCATGCTGCTGCTGGCCCTGATCGCCGCCGCCACCGCCGTGGCCGCGCACATGGGCGGCTCGGCGCCGCTGGCGGCCCTGCTGGGCGGCATGCTGCTCAAGCAGCTCAACCCGCGCCCGTGGGCCTGGCCGCGCCAGTTGGGCAGCGCACCGGCGCTGCTCACCATGCTGATGTTCGTGCTGGTGTCCACCGTGGCGGCGCAGGCCGACTGGAGCGGCCCGGTGGCCAGCGTGGTGCTGGCGCTCATCGCCGTGCGCCTGGCGGCCAAGGCGGTGGGCGTGGGCCTTGGCAACGTGGGCAGCGGCGCCAGCTGGCGCCAGGCCCTGTGGGTGGGCTGCGCCATGACGCCCATGTCGTCCATTGCGCTGTTGATCGCATCGCAGTTCGTGGTGGCCTCGCCCTCCACGGGCCACCTGATCGCCCGCGTGGCACTGCCGGCCATTTTGCTCATGGAATTGCTGGGCGCCGTGATCGCCACCGTCGCCATCTACCGCGCGGGCGAGAGTTCCAAACCCTGGGCCCCGCTCGCGCGCGGCGGCCATGGAGACAGCCGTGAGCCTTGAAGACTTCCACCATTCCGAGCCACTGACACTGGGCGTCGAGCTGGAGCTGCAGCTGGTCAACACCCATGATTACGACCTGGCGCCCTACGCCGAAGACATGCTGCGCCTGATGCACAAGGTGCCGCTGCCCGGCAGCGTGGTGCCGGAGATGACCAACAGCATGATCGAGATCTCCACCGGCATCTGCCATTCGGCCAGCGAAGTGCTGGGGCAGCTCAGCCCCATCCGCGATGCATTGGTCAAAAGCGCCGACAAGCTCAACATTGCCGTGGTGGGCGGCGGCACGCACCCGTTCCAGCAGTGGCACGAGCGCCGCATCTACGACAAGCCACGCTTTCAAGAGCTGTCACAGCTGTATGGCTACCTGTCCAAGCAGTTCACCATCTTTGGCCAGCATGTGCACATTGGCTGCCC
>DCVY01000035.1:0-1675 GCA_002327945.1 Acidovorax delafieldii
GCCCGTGTCTGGGGCATGCGCCAGGGCGCGCGCGACTACATCCCTAAACCGGTCGATCCCGCCGAATTGCAGGCCAAGATCGACGCCCTGGGCTGAGCTCCATGAGCAAGCGTGAAGCCCTGCGGGAATTTCAGGCGCGCATCGTCACCCGGCTTCAGAGCGCCAGGGCGCAGGGCGCGCTGGTGGCTTCCTGGCTTGCCGTCGAGTCGGCCGGGCAGTCCTATCTGGTACCGCTTGGCCATGCCGGGGAAATCTTTCCCGGGACTTCCGTGCAGCCTGTGCCCCACACCCTTGGTTGGTTCCTTGGTGTGGCGAATCTGCGCGGGAGTCTGGTCGGGGTCGTCGATCTGGCTGCGCTGCTGCATGCGACGCCCAGACGCGATGAACAGGCCTTGTCCGAAATCAGCCTGCTGACGTTCAATCCGGCGCTCGAAGTGAACGCGGCCCTGCTGGTGGATAGACTGCTCGGGCTGCGCAGCGCACAAGATTTCGTTGCCTCGGAGCCGCCCGCGGAGGATGGGCCATCGTATTTCGGGGCCACTTATCTGGATGCGCACGGCGCACGCTGGCGGGAGCTGAATCTGCAGCTGCTGGCCCAGGACTCCACATTTTTGAGTATCAATGCCTGAGTCTTTCTCTTTTCACGACTTGCGCAAGCCAGGTCCGATCAGGCTCCTATATGGCACATTGGCGCACCCGTGTGTGCGGTAGTCCTATTTCTTGTAAGGTTGACCATGTCCATCGTTGATCAATTGGGGAAGTTGTTCCACCGCCAGCAGACGCCCGCCGTCCGGGGAGAAGAGGGGGCGGGTGAACGGCCGCCGGAGGGCGCTACCTTGCTCGACTCCTACCAGGCGGATCCCATGCACAGCGTGCAAGGTGATCCGGGGTTGCCGCCGCAGCGGCAGGAGCCCGCACCTGTCGAGGTGCAGGAGGAACTGATCTCCCTTCCCTTGCTTGGGCAGGCCACGGCGGCCCAGCACCAGAGGCGTCTGTTGGCGTTATTGGCGGGCGGTGTGGTGTTGCTGGTATTGATTGCGGGTTGGGCGCTGCAGCGTGCGGACCGTGCCGCGCAGCAGATCGAAGCGACGGGCCAGGCCCTGACGCAATCGCAGCGGCTTGCCAAGTCGGTGACGCAGGCATTGGTGGGCAAGCCCCAGGCATTTGCCGAAGTGGCGGAGAGCGCGGGGATTCTGGCGCGCAACGTGCGCGCGTTGATGCATGGAGACAAAGAACTCGATGACGTGAAGGCTCTCGGCGAGTCATTCAAGTCCGAGCTCGACACCGTCACCCCCTTGGTAGAACGTGCGGAGCGCAATGCCAAAGTAGTGCTGGGGCAGCAGAAAATTTTGTCCCAGGTCGCGGGTGCCTTGCGCACCATCAACCGGCAATCGGCGGAGCTGCTCGAGAATGCCGAAACCATTGCTTCTCTCAAGGTGCAACAAGGCGCGCCCGCGCCCGAGGTGGCTGCAGCCGGTCAGCTGGTGATGCTGACCCAGCGCATCGGCAAGTCGGCGAGTGAGTTTCTGACCCTGGAGGGGGTCAGTCCCGAAGCGGTGTTTCTGCTCGGCAAAGACTTGAATGCCTTCAAGGAAATTGCGCAGGGCCTGCTCGATGGCAATGCCGAATTGCACCTCAGCCCGGCACGCGATGCGCAAACGCGCGAGCAGCTCCA
>DCVY01000035.1:1754-3665 GCA_002327945.1 Acidovorax delafieldii
CCAAGAGCAGGAAGCCAAGCGCATCAACGATGCCAACCAGGCGGCCATCTTGCGTTTGATGAACGAGTTGCAATCCGTTGCCGAAGGCGACTTGACGCAGGAAGCCACGGTGACCGAAGACATCACGGGCGCCATCGCCGATTCGGTGAACTACACGGTGGAAGAGTTGCGCCAGCTCGTGGGCAACGTGCAAAACACGGCGACGCGCGTGGCGCAGACCACGGCGCAGGTGGATGCCACGTCCACGGAGTTGCTTGCCGCCTCGACCGAGCAGCTGCGCGAAATCCGCGAAACGGGCCGCTCGATTCTGGACATGGCCGGCCGCATCAACGAAGTCTCCACCCAGGCGCAGGAATCGGCCGCGGTGGCGCGCCAATCGCTGCAGGCGGCGGAATCCGGTCTGCAGGCCGTGCAAAACGCCATTGGCGGCATGAATGCGATCCGCGACCAGATTCAGGAAACCTCCAAGCGCATCAAGCGCCTGGGCGAGTCCTCGCAGGAAATCGGGGAAATCACCGAACTGATTTCCGACATTACCGAGCAGACGAACGTGCTCGCGCTCAATGCGGCCATCCAGGCGGCATCTGCTGGCGAGGCCGGGCGCGGTTTTTCCGTGGTGGCCGAAGAGGTGCAGCGCCTGGCCGAGCGTTCGGCCGACGCCACACGCCAGATCGCGGCGCTGGTGAAGGCCATCCAGACCGATACGCAGGACGCCGTGGCGGCCATGGAGCGCTCCACGCAGGGCGTGGTGGAGGGTGCGCGCCTGTCCGACAGCGCGGGCACCGCGCTGGCCGAGATCGACCGCGTGACGCGCCGCCTGGCCGAGCTGATCGAACAGATTTCCTCCTCCACCTCCCGCGAAGCCGTGCTGGCGAACGAGGCCGCAGACAACATCCAGCACATTTTCGCGGTGACCGAACAAGCGGGCGAGGGCACGCGCGCCACTGCGCAGCAGGTGCGTGAGCTCGCGCAGGTCGCCGAAGAATTGCGCCAGTCGGTGGCGCGGTTCAAAATCGCCTGATTCGCCTGATGCCGTCTTTGTCGTACCAACCAGCTGGGCTCATTGCGGCCGGAGGCGAATCCATGCCATCTCTTGACGTCAACCACGCGCCAGCGACAGAGGCCAGCCAGCAAGAGCGCGACCTGGGGCCCTTGGCCTGGGTGTTGGAGGAATTGCGCAAGTCCCTGGACGCTGCCGTCAAGACGATGCGCCGTTTCGTGCATGAAGCCGAACATACCCGGGAATCCGACTTGGCGGCGCTGGATGCAGGCGCTTTGCGCATCGCGCGCCAGCAGCTGCACCAGGCCAGCGGTGCCCTCGAAATGGTGGGCATGGCGCCCGCTGCGCTGCTGCTGCGCGCCATGGAAGCGGCGGTACACAAATTCGTGCAGCAGCCACTGCTGTGCACCCGGGAAGCCATATCCACCATCGAGCGTGCAGGCTTTGCCCTGGTCGAGTACCTCGAGTATGTGCTGGCGGGCAAGCAGGCGTCTGCGGTCGCCTTGTTTCCGCAATACCGTGAAGTGCAGACGCTCGCGGGCGCCGAGCGCGTTCATCCTGCGGACTTGTGGCCCACCGAGCGGCGTATCCGCGAGCCTGAATTTGCTTTGTCCGTGGCGCCCTTGGCCTACGGGAGTGCGGCGCGTGCCCGTCTCGATGCCGCCGTGCTGCAGATCGTCAAGTCCGGCGATGCTGGCGCCGCGCGGAGCATGCGGGATATCTGTCTGGGTTTTGCCGCGGCCCAGGCCGATAGCCGCGTGCGCACCTTCTGGAAGGTTTGCGCGGGCTTCTTCGAAGCCTTGGCCGGTGATTTGCTGCCCCCGGATGTATATGTCAAACGGGTGGCTTCGCGTGTGCTCATGCAGTACGCCACGCTCGCCAAGGGCGAGGACGGCGTCGCCGATCGCCTG
>DCVY01000035.1:3758-4194 GCA_002327945.1 Acidovorax delafieldii
TGGCGCAGGCGGTCGATGCCACGGCGCGCACGGATGAGCCTCCGGCCGCCCCTTTGGCCATGGAGGTGGCCACCGCCATTTTGTATCTGCAAGCGGCTTTCGAGGAACTGGATGCCGATGGCGCGCAAATGGAGGCGCATTTCGGGCGCCTCGCCGAACGCCTGCGCACGGTGCTGGCCGGCGCAGAGCCCGAACCGCTCGAGGCCTGGATAGAAGACCTGTACCGCAGCGTCAGCGACAAGCAAACCATGGGCAGCGTGGTCAACGAACTGCGCGCTTCTTTGGCCGAGTTGGAAAAAGCGCTCGACCAGTTTTTTCGCACGCCGCAGGACACCCGCGTACTGGTGCCCGTGCCCGGACAAATGGCGCAAATGCGCGGTGTGCTTTCGGTGCTGGGGCTTGAGCAGGCAGTGCGGGCCATGGCGCGCATGCGCGA
>DCVY01000173.1:0-3248 GCA_002327945.1 Acidovorax delafieldii
ATGCATCTTTGTTGATAGCTGCTTGCGCTTGCTGTACGTGGCTTACAGGGCTTTTTTGTCTTGAGATTGGGCAGAAAAGTAGGCCCCGGCGATGCGCAGGCGTATGTGCTCGGCGTGCTGTGCAGCTTCGCGTTCGGTGCTGCTTTCTTTGAGCACCAGCGAGCCCAACTCATGCCAGTTGGGGCGCACTCCTTTACTGGCCAGCAGGCGCAATACACGAGGCAGCAGCTGGGTGAAAGCATCGGCTCGAGCAGTCAGCAGCTTGGTCACGCGCGACTCAGCCACCCCGGCCTGCGCCAGTTGCGAGCCCAGGCGGCCTGCGCCATCGTGCCCGGCCAGGGCCATGCCGTGGGCGATCAGCGCCCAGCGCTGCCAGGTGGCCGGGCGCCAGGTGTCGGGCTGCAAACCGGCAGCCAGCAGGGCACGCGCGAGGGCCGCGATTTCGTGCGGGCGCAGTGCTTGGTCGGGGTTCAGACGCGCCAGCGCAGCACGCTCACCGGGGCTGGCGTGCTGGATGTAGGTCGCCATGGCGTTGAAAACATTGCCCGTTGTGACGGGAGCCGATGGGTTGTCCGTATTTTCAGCCGGGTTGGGCACTTGGATGCTGGTGGAATCAGGCACGGACTTCTCCTTCTGAAACAAATGAACGGGCGGTGCGCTGCTGGGCGTAGTGGCTCACCAGCTCAGGAAACGGCGGTTTCTTGCCGCCACGCAGCCCCGCATGAAAGCGCGACAGGGCCGCAGACTGAGCCTTGTAGCGCTGCATGCCGCTGCGTGGGCCAGCGACAAAGGCGTGCTGCAACACGGCCTCGGCGCGTTCGGCCAAGCCCAAGAGCCATTGCAGGTACACGGTCTCTTGCTGCGCACCCTCGGCCTCGACGTGATGTGCCAAGTCGTCAAAAAAGCGCGTGTCTTCGTGCTGCTCAAAGGGCTGGGCAAAGCGGCTGGCGCGGTGGCTGATGGCGTCGTTGCCGCTGTCGTTCTCGCCATTGGCAAACAGCAGAGACAAAGAAATCCATAGCAGCTTGCGCATGTCTGCTATGGCCTGGATGCGTTTTTTGGCTAAATTGGCTACCAGCGGGCGCTGCCCACTGGTCAGCAGCCGTCGTAACTTGGGCGATATGGGCACGCGCCGTTCGTGGTAGCCCTCAGTCTTGCCCTGGCCGCGCACAGTGGCTTGGGCAATGGCTTGCAGTGGGGTGTTTTGTGGCCAGCCATCCAGCCGCCAGGCGGCGCCCAGGGTGTAGCCATCGCCCGCGATCAGCTCGCTCATCAATTTGTAATCGAAGCCGTTGCGCGAGAGGGTCAAGGCTTTGGCTTTGGCAGTCTCTATGGGCGTCCAGGCATCGCCGGTCACGCCATTGCTGTCTTTGGCGGCAATGCGGGCGACCTTGCTACCAGTCACGTGGGCCTGGATGCGCCCTTGGGGTGCAGCAAGCCGTACACGGCGGCAGATTTCGATATACAGCGGATCCAGTGCCTGCAAAGCCAGGGCATCCGTTCCTGACCAGGGCAGCAGCCACAGCAGCACATGGCCGCCGGTGGGCGCCAAGCCGTATTCGCTGGCGATGCGCTCGCGTTGCTGAAGAAGGCTGGCGACATCGCTTTGCCAGCGCAAGCCCCAGGCACCCACAGCCGCCACACCTACGCCCGGACGGCTGGCAAAGCCACCGTTCATGCGCGAAATACCGTAGTTGCCAGCCCCCAGAAAACCCTCTTGCGTTTGCAGACTGAGCAGGGCGAACAACCAGTCGTCGGCTTGGGCATGGCAGGCACGGGCGGCCTTGAGGTCGTGGTTCTTGGACGTGACCAACATGTCCAACGCGTCGGCAGCGTGCAGCAGGTTGCTCCAGGCGGCGGGATTTTCGCCCGGCACGGGCGCTTGCAGCAGCGCGGGCCGGTCGGCAGGCGCTACCAGGCACCAGGGTGCGCCGTCTGGGTCATTGGGCGTCAGCGCCAGCAGTGCAGCACGCCAATCTGCTGCCGAGTGCCAAGGCTGGCTTTGCTGCGCGTGGTGCAAGGCGATGGCGCCCAGTTGCACGAGGAAGGCGTGCCATGGGTGGCGTTGATGGGGTCGCAGGGCCGGAAAATCACGCACCTCGTTGGCTGCCATGGCGGCCAGGAGTTGGGGCAGGCTGGTACTGTGGAGGGCGCCACCATCGGTGCTGCGCCAGCGAATCAGCGGTTCGTCCAGCAGATTCCACAGCAGTACAGCGGTGGCAGGAATTTCCGGGACTTGGGCACGCATAGGCGGGGCTCTCCTTGTGCTTGGAATGGAAATTGATAGCTGCTGGCGCTTGTTGCAAAAGGGCTAGAGTCCTTTTTGGCTATCAATCTTGTTTGGATAAACGCTCTAAGCCGTAACGACTGTAACGGTATCGCCTGCTGCCCAGGCTGAAATCGAAACCCGGCTGGTCAGGCAATGCCTGCACCGTGTCTGGTTGTGCGTCTACAGGCAGACCTGAATGAAGCATGTGGTGGCGCAATGCCAGTTGTTGCACGGGCTGACCAAAGGGGCCCAGCGGGACTGGGTCAAACACCACCAGTCGGTCGGCTGCGCCCAGACGGCTGCCGATGCTGCCCTGGTCGTCGGGAAAGAGCTGGTCGCCAAAGTGGCACTCAAAGTTCAAGGCCTGTAGGTTGGCAATGGTTGCGGTGGCATGATGCCTGCCATCCACATCGTTGCCAAAGCTTACCCAGGCCTCGCCCATTTCCCTGGCAATGGCATCCAAGGCTTCGCTGTGGGTAGCGCCCTCTACCAGAAGGCGGTTGTCTGCTGGAATGCTGCGCGTAGGGGCAGCGTCAATCAGGCGGCGAGTGGCTTCCAGCGCACGCAGGTCGATGTAAACACCGCCCATCGGTTGATTTTTCAGGCGTATCGGCCCCAGACCGTGGCTTTGGCGTTGCAGCAGGGGGGTGAGGTCATGGTCGGCGGGTGTGAGCACCCAGGCGCGGGCTTGTTCGCAGCCGCTGGGGCGCTGTTCACGTGCGTGGCGGTGCAAGCGGCCCAGGCGCTGCAGCAGCACGTCCATGGGGCACAGGTCGGTGATGAGCAGGTCGGCATCGATGTCCAGACTTTGCTCCAGCGTTTGCGTGCCGATGACCACCAACCCTGCACCACCGGGGCGGGGGCTGCGCTGCTTGCCCATCTGCTCCTGCACCTGAGCATCCAGCAAGGGCCGATCCTGGCGGCTGAAACGGCTGTGGTGCAAGGTGCTGACGCCACCCACTTTGAACAAGCAGTCCAC
>DCVY01000173.1:3370-5351 GCA_002327945.1 Acidovorax delafieldii
CCAGCACGCCGCGTGCGCCAATCGACAGGTAGCGTGTGCGCGCCGTGGCCCCCAGCGTGGCAGACAGCAGCAGCGCCTGGCCGCCGCAGGCCACATGGGCGCGCAGCAGGTGCTCGGTCAGGCGAGTCATGTAGGCGTCGGAGGCGTGGACTTCATCGATCACCAGCAGGCTGCGCGCGAGCATGGCGTGGCGCAGGTGCGCGTGCTTGAGCTGCAACGCGCCCAGCAGCGCCTGATCGATAGTCCCCACGGCGATCGGTGCGGCCAGGTAGCGCTTGGGGTGTTCGGCGGCCCAGCGGCGCTCGGCCTCGTCGTCCTGGGGTTCGTCATGCCACAGCACCTGAAAGCCGGGCAGCGGCTGGTAGCCGTGGCTGTCGGCAGCGGCGTAACCCGGCAGGGCGCGCACGACAACTGGTGGTGTGGTTTTCCAGGTGCGTTGCACAAAGTCCAGCACGCGCTCGTACAACTGTGTGGCTGCAACGCGGGTGGGCAAGGCGAAGTACAGCGCATCGACTTGGCCCGCACGCCACAGGTGCAAGAAGCGCCACAGCGCTGCTTCGGTTTTGCCACTGCCAGTTTCAGCCTCCAGCACCACAACCGGTCCCAGGCTGCTATCGGCCATGGCCGTCTGCATGGGGCGGGGCGTAGGCACGCCAAAGGACTGCGCAAAGTCGGCATGGGTGTCTTGTTGGCGCGTGGCAGCATCGCCCACTTCCAAACCAATAGCACGTAGCGCTTGCTGTGCCAGGGCTGGAGCCGTTTTTGACCGAACTTCTCCCGCCTGGGTGTAAGGGAAAAAGCCCGGACGGGTGTCTGAGCCCAACCAGTCGGCCAGTTGCACAAGGCCGGCAAACAGGTGGGTGAATGCGGCGGTGTCGGGCAGTTCAGGGGCATCTTGGATGAAGGCCTGGGGGTATTGGGCCTGGATTTCTGCGCCCATGGTGGCAACGGCGTGTGCTGGGTCGTAGAGCACTTGGCCTGCGTGTTGCACCGGCGCCCACTGGTTGCTGTGGCCTTCACTTTTCACCGGGCGGCCATGGTGGCTGATGCTGGCGTGCAGCAGGTTCAGGCAGGCGTCGCCCCAGGTGCAGATGGCGTCAACCGGCAGATTTGCCATGAGGCGCTGGGGCCAGTGCTGCTCACTTTGGTAGTCCTTAAAAAGCCCCCAGCCTTGCGGCCCGTGGCCACAAGGCGGTGCGTGCCAACCGGGCGGACGCTGTGTGCCATCGCCCCAGTAGCGGCTCTGAAAGCCCGCGTTGGCCTTGCCGATGTCGTGCAAAAAGGCCAGCACCGCCAGGCGCGCGTGGTCGGTGTCGGTCAGGCTGCGGCCGGCTGCCTGTTGCAAGGCGCGCTGCACAGCGGGCAGGTACAGCAGGCGGTGCATGACGGCGGCAACGTCCGTCATGTGATCTGTCAGGCTGTGTGTACGAACCGCTCCATCAATCTGGCGGTTGAGCTTGCCCCAAGGAAATAATTGCACGGCCCGTGAACCCTAACTTATCGCCAAATTCAGCAACTGTGGTGATGGCCGCCCGTGAGGTTGCCCCTGTTTCTCATACTCCATAAGCTGACCCATTATGCGGCTTTCCGTTCCTGCTGCTGGGCCGCGAACCAGCGCTTCTCAAACGTCATCGGGCTGACGTAGCCCAGCGTCTGATGCAGGCTTCCTGCACCTACACTCGCGCCATGACGCCCGCGCAGATCGAAGCCTTTTTCACCACGCTACAGGCCGACAACCCCGCGCCGCGCAGCGAACTCGAATACTCCACCCCGTTCGAGCTGCTCGTGGCAGTGCTGCTGTCGGCCCAGGCCACCGACGTGGGCGTGAACAAGGCCACACGCCGCCTGTTTGCCGTGGCGAACACGCCGCAAGCCATCCTCGCGCTCGGGCAGGAGGGGCTCGAGAGCTACATCAAAACCATAGGCCTGTACCGCAGCAAGGCGCGCCACCTGCTCGAAACCTGCCGCATCCTCGTGGAAC
>DCVY01000118.1:0-1350 GCA_002327945.1 Acidovorax delafieldii
TTTTCGCAGTGGCTGCTGTAATCGCGCAGCGCCTGGTTGCTGGGTTCCACCGCGCGTGCGAATCGCAGGTTGGAGAGCGTGTATTCGTGGGTGCAGCATACGCGGGTGTTACCCGGCAGGGCGGCCAGCTGGTCGAGGGACGCCAGCATCTGCGCGGGCGTGCCTTCAAAAATGCGCCCGCAGCCGCCCGAGAAAAGGGTGTCTCCGCAAAAAAGCAGGGGCGCGCCGTCCAGGTCGGGGCAGTAATAGGCGATGTGGCCAGCTGTGTGGCCCGGAACATCCAGCACCGAAAATCGCAGGCCCAGCAGATCCACGGTATCGCCCTGCGCCAGCCGCACCAGCGGCTCGGGGATGCGCTCGCGCGCGGGGCCGAACACCTGTGCGCCGGTGGCAGCGCGCAAGGCATCGACGCCGCCCACATGATCGGCGTGGTGGTGCGTGACTAAAATGGCCTGCAATTGCAGTCCTTGTGCCTGCAGTGTCTGCAGTACGGGCGTAGCGTCTCCGGGGTCTACCACAATGGCCTGCCAACCGTTGTGCAGCATCCAGATGTAGTTGTCGGCAAAGGCGGGCAACGGTAGCAGGTTCATGATCCATCCCATTATAAGTTTGCACTACTGGTTCAATTCCCCGCCCGGCCGTTACCTGCTGGCATGGGAGCAAGAGCGCTTTGACGAGGCGGTGGCGGACATCTTTGGCTACCACGGGCTGCAGATAGGCATTCCCATGCTCGACGGCTTGCGCGCCAACCGCATGCCGCACCAGTGGCTGGCGCTGGGCGAAGAAGGCATTGCCATGCTGCCCGGCGCCCGCGCCACCACCCCGCCATCCACCAGCGCGGTGCCCGGGCCGGATCCCCTGCGCCTGCTGGCCCTGCTGACCGACTCGGTGGCGCTGCCCTTTGCGGACAGCAGCCTGGACCTCATCTTGCTGCCCCACACGCTGGAGCAGAGCCTGGACCCGCATGCCACGCTGCGCGAGGTCGAGCGGGTGCTGGTGCCCGAGGGGCGGGTGGTGATCAGCGGGCTCAATCCGGTCAGTCTGTGGGCCTTGCGCCAGCACCGCACGCGCCTTTGCCAGCGCATGGGGCGGGGCCGCCTGTATCTGCCGGATGCGGGTGAGTTCATTGGCTACGGGCGCTTGCGCGACTGGCTGCGGCTGCTGAACTTCGAGGTCGAGTCGGCGCGCTTTGGCTGCTATCGGCCCGCCGTGCGCAGCAGCCACTGGCTGGAAAGATTTGCCTGGATGGACCGTTTTGGGGAGCAATGGTGGCCGATACTCGGGGCCGCGTATTTTCTGGTGGCCGTCAAGCGCGTGCATGGCATGCGCCTGCTCGAACCCGCCTGGCGC
>DCVY01000118.1:1411-1849 GCA_002327945.1 Acidovorax delafieldii
GGCACTACCAACAACCGCATGGAATTGATCGCCGTCATCGAGGCGCTTTCCGCGCTCAAGCGGCCTTGCGCGGTGACGCTGTACCTCGACAGTGAATATGTGCGCAAGGGCATCACCGAATGGATCCACAACTGGAAGGCGCGCGGCTGGCGCACCGCCGCAAAGCAGCCCGTGAAAAACGCCGAGTTGTGGCAGCGCCTGGATGCACTGGTCACCAGCGCCGGGCACCGCATCGACTGGCGCTGGGTGCGGGGGCATTCGGGCGATCCGGGCAATGAGCGCGCCGATGCCCTGGCGAACCGCGGCGTGGAAAAGGCCCTGGGGCGCGGTTGAAGTTCTCGACCTGACGCTGCGGTTATGCGCTGCCAGCGCTGCGTCGAAACCCACTTATTGATAGCGGCTTGCGTTGATGAATAAAGCGCTGGCGGTGCTCTTGGC
>DCVY01000118.1:1937-5062 GCA_002327945.1 Acidovorax delafieldii
GCGCAAGAGGTCGATGTGTATGTGGCCCTGCCCGAAGGTTTGTACCTTTACGACCCCCATGCCCACGCGCTGCAGCGCACGGTGGCCGCCGATGTGCGGCGCGTCACGGGCTACCAGGACTTTGTGGACAGTGCGCCGCTCGATCTCGTCTATGTGGCAGACCATGAGCGCATGAAGCTGGTGCCGGCCGAGCAGCGCAGCGCCTACGCCTCGGCCGCTGCGGGTGCCATGGCGCAAAACGTCTATCTGTATGCCACATCCACCGGGCTGGCGGCCGTCATCCGGGCCTGGCTGGACCGCGCCGCGCTGGCACAGGCCATGGGGCTGGGCACCAACCAGCAGGTGCTGCTGGCGCAAACCGTGGGCTGGCCGGCCGCAGCGGCACCGCAATGAGCACCGTGTTCGACCCGCTGCGCCTGTCGGCGGTGTCGCTGGATGTGATGGCGGCCAACCATGATTCGGCGCGGGGGCTGGCACGGCGCCGGCAGGCGCGGCTGGCCCAGTTGCTGGATGCCGCGCTGAACGGCTCGCGCCTTTACCGCGAGCTGCTTGCGGGTGCCACGGCCCGCACGCCGCTGGAGGATTTGCCAGTGGTCACGCGCAGCCAGCTGATGGAGCGCTTTGACGACTGGGTGACCGACCCGTGCCTTACGCTCGATGGGTTGCGCGCCTTCACAGCCGATCCGTCGCGCATTGCCGAGCCCTGGCAGGGCCGCTACATGGTGTGGGAGAGCTCGGGCACCAGCGGCCAGCCGGGCATCTTTGTGCAGGACGCGCAGGCCATGGCCGTGTATGACGCGCTGGAGGCGTTGCGCCGCTGCGCACCGCGTCCGCTGCAGCGCTGGCTGGACCCGCTGTGCCTGGCCGAGCGCATTGCCTTCGTAGGGGCGACCAGTGGTCATTTCGCCAGCTACATCTCGGTGCAGCGAATGCGAACGCTCAACCCCTGGCTGGCGGGCAACACGCGCAGTTTTTCCATCCAGATGCCCACACCGGAATTGGTGGCCGCCCTCAACGGCTTTGCGCCCACGGTGCTTGCCACCTACCCCACCGCTGCCTTGCTGCTGGCCAACGAGGCGGGCCGTGGCGCCTTGCACATAGCGCCGCGAGAGGTGTGGACCGGTGGTGAAACGCTCAGCCCCGCCGTGCGCGCCTGCATCGAACAGGAGCTGCGCTGCCCGGTGCGCAACAGCTATGGCACTTCGGAGTTCATTGCCATGGGCTGGGAGTGCGCCCATGGCCACATGCACCTGAATGCCGACTGGGTGATCCTGGAGCCGGTGGATGAACATTACCGTCCCGTGCCCCCGGGCCAGCCATCGTGCAGCGTGCTGCTGACCAACCTGGCCAACACCGTTCAGCCCCTCATCCGCTACGACCTGGGCGACCAGGTCACGCTGCAGGCCGGGCCCTGCGGCTGCGGCTCACCGTTGCCGGTGATGGTGGTGCAGGGGCGCCAGGACGAGTCCTTGCAGATGGCGGGGCATGACGGCCAGACAGTCACGCTGCTGCCGCTGGCCTTGTCCACCGTGCTGGAGGATGACGCGGGCGTGTTCGATTTTCATCTGCGCCAGGAAAATGACCATACGCTGGTGCTGCGCCTGCCTGCGACGGGCGAGGCCGGGCAGGCGGCCATGGCGCGCGGCTGCGCGGCGCTCAAGGCATTTGCCAAGGCCCAGGGTGTACCCCGGCTGCGCGTGCTGCAAGAGCTGGGCCTGCCCGTGCCGCTGGGGCGCAGCGGCAAGGCCCGCCGTATCGTGGCTTGCGCCGCCTGAAAATGTTATTTGATTGATGGTTTTTGCGCTTTATCCATAAGCGCTGTGGCTTGATCTGAATCCGCCCATCAAAATTCAGGTGCATTTTTCAGGCCTGCCGCGAGGGTTTGCGCGATGTCCATGGCATCGACGACACATAGGCCAGCACCGCCTTGATGTCGGCATCCGTCATCAGCTTGGTGTTGGGGGTCATGATCGGGTTGGCGCGCACCCCGCCACCCGCGCGGTAGCGCTGGAGGGGCCGGCGCAGGCAGCCCGGCTGCTGCCCGGCGATGCGGGCAATCTGCGCATTGTCCCGGCCGCCGGTGCCATGGCAGCGAAAGCAGGTTTTCTCCAAATATTTCTGCCCCTGGGCGGCCAGCGCAGGGTTGGCCGTGGCCTGGTGGGCCACTTGCTGCGCGGCGTAGAACAGCACCATGCCGATTTTTTCGTCGCTGTGCATGGCGCGGATCATGCCTTCCATGAATTCGTTGCGGCACCGGCCGCCGGCGAACTGCCGTACCTGCTCCAGCCGGTAGGCCGGGTTCTGGCCGGCAAGGTTGGGAATGGAGGGCTTGGTGCTGGTGCCACCTTTGCCATGGCAGTTTGCGCACACGGCGGCCACCTTGCGGCCTACCTTGTAAAGATCGTCATGAAAAGGTTCCCATCACATTCCTGTCGTTGACACCCGCAAGCGACTGGTGGGCATCATCACGCAAACGGATCTGGTGCGCACGCTGGCGGGCGCCTTGCAGATTCCACAAAAGGGGGGCGCAGCCCCTGCCAGGCCGTCTGGCGCGGTGGCATAGGCACGATGAGGACATCGCGCTACAATGGACAGGCTCATGCACAGCGCCTCGCCTGTCCATTGAAGCCGTCTCCCCGGCCTCTTTTCTGATCTGCGCCCCGGGTGCAGCGACTCCCCCGCCCGCAAAGCACCGTGCTCCGAGCCCCCTGAAGGCGCGGTTGTGGCGGTTGTGAATGCACGATGTGCTGGCGCGCCAACCACAGAATATTTGTTTCTAAAAGATAACCATGGCCAAAGAAGAACTGATTGAAATGCAAGGCTCCGTGACGGAAGTTTTGCCGGACTCGCGTTTTCGCGTCACCCTGGAAAACGGCCACCAACTGATTGCCTATACCGGCGGAAAAATGCGCAAGCACCACATCCGCATTCTGGCGGGCGACAAGGTGTCGCTGGAACTCTCGCCTTACGACTTGACCAAGGGCCGAATCACCTTCCGCCATCTGGCTGGTCGTGGCCCGGGGCCTTCCAGCCGTTGATGCCTCGACATTGCGGTTCCTGTCGAGGAAAAGACGTAAAAATGAAATGCGTCAAATTCAAAACAGGTCAGCTTTTCGAGTTAGAAT
>DCVY01000215.1:0-1506 GCA_002327945.1 Acidovorax delafieldii
GCCATGCAGGCACACACAATGGTGGTTCGCCATACGCTGGGCAGTGGTTTGTGGCTATCGGTGGTGTGCATGTGCGCTCCAAGGCTGGCGGGTGGGTCGGGTGGTTGGCGGTTGGCACACTTTACGATGCGGTGATGTCAATCTCCATGTCCATCCTGACATGCGCCAAGCGCCTGGTGGCTGAGGCGGGGCTGGGGCTGGTGCCCGGCAAGGCCTTTGGCGAGGATGCGCAAGGCTGGGCGCCCTGGTGTTTTGCCTCCAAAGACCCGCAGCGCCGGGTGCCGTGGGTGGGGCGGCTTAAAAAGCGGCTCGGGTTATAATCCGCCGGTTTTGCACGGTGCAAGACGCACGCCAACGGCCGTTCCAGCTGCTGGCGCAAGTAAAAACTATTGACCTGCGGCTTGCCTGCAGGTCTCCATCAAGGAAAAACCAATGATCGCATCCTCTATCAAGGCCGAAGTTGTCAAGGCCAATGCACGCGCTGCCAACGACACGGGTAGCCCCGAAGTGCAAGTGGCCCTGCTGACGGCCCGCATCAACGAACTGACCCCTCACTTCAAGACGCACGCCAAGGACCACCACGGTCGCCGCGGCCTGCTGCGCATGGTGAGCCGTCGTCGCAAGCTGCTGGACTACCTCAAGGCCAAGGACGCCGACCGCTACACCGCGCTGATCGCCAAGCTGGGTCTGCGCAAGTAATCTGCATGACTTGCGCAAAACAGGCCCAGGCAAGCAGCCTGCCACAAAGGCACGGACCGTTGTGGCATTCTTATTTGCGCAAGTTCTACTGATTTGCATGCCAAAACGCCTGGGTTAGTCCGCTAGCTCAGGCGTTTTTTTACTTCGGAGCCGCAAAACAGAGCGAAGCTGTGTCATTCCAATGGCCTTGATCCACGCCGGTGGCAGGCAGGTTCACTGGAATGGCATCGTGTTCTGAATTGCTATCCGGTCCAATCTGGCAAAGCGCTGCCAGCTATTAAAACAGGAGCTGAACATGAGCATTTTCAACAAGATCACCAAGACTTTCCAGTGGGGTGACAAGACCGTCATCATGGAAACGGGCGAAATCGCCCGCCAGGCCGGCGGCGCCGTGCTGGTGAACATCGACGACACCGTGGTGCTGGCCACCGTGGTGGCCTCCAAGGTGGCCAAGGCGGGGCAAGACTTTTTCCCGCTGACGGTGGACTACATCGAGAAGACCTACGCTGCGGGCAAGATCCCCGGCAGCTTCTTCAAGCGCGAAGCCAAGCCCAGCGAGCACGAAACCCTGACCAGCCGCCTGATCGACCGCCCGATCCGCCCGCTGTTCCCTGAAGGTTTCTTCAACGACGTGCATGTGGTCATCCACACGGTGTCGCTGAACCCTGAAGTCGATGCCGACATTGCCGCCCTGATTGCCACCAGCGCTGCGCTGGCCATCTCGGGCATTCCGTTCAATGGCCCGATCGGCGCTGCACGCGTGGGCTACATCAACGGTGAATACGTGCTCAACCCCGGCCAGACGGC
>DCVY01000215.1:1529-1738 GCA_002327945.1 Acidovorax delafieldii
GGTCACCAGCAAGGCAATGTGGCCATCAACGCCATTCACGAGCTGGTGCGTGAAGCCGGCAAGCCCGTGTGGGACTGGAAGGCGCCCGCCAAGGACGAGCCGCTCATCGCCAAGGTGACTGCCCTGGCCGAAGGCAAGCTGCGCGCTGCCTACCAGATCCGCAACAAGCAGGCCCGCACGCACGCGTGCCGCGAGGCCTATGCCGTGGT
>DCVY01000215.1:1847-2518 GCA_002327945.1 Acidovorax delafieldii
GAAGACCGCTTCATGATGCACTACAACATGCCTCCCTTTGCCACGGGCGAAGTGGGCCGCATGGGCAGCACCAAGCGCCGCGAAATCGGCCACGGCCGTCTGGCCAAGCGTGCTCTGGTGGCGGTGCTGCCGAGCAAGGAAGAATTCCCCTACACCATGCGTGTGGTGTCGGAAATCACCGAGTCCAATGGCTCGTCGTCGATGGCTTCGGTCTGCGGCGGCTGCCTGTCGATGATGGACGCCGGCGTGCCCATGAAGGCGCATGTGGCCGGTATCGCCATGGGCCTGATCAAGGAAGACAACCGCTTTGCCGTGCTGACCGACATCCTGGGCGATGAAGATCACCTGGGCGACATGGACTTCAAGGTGGCAGGCACCACCGCCGGCATCACCGCGCTGCAGATGGACATCAAGATCCAGGGCATCACCAAGGAAATCATGCAGGTCGCCCTGGCACAGGCCAAAGAGGCGCGCATTCACATCCTGGGCAAAATGCAGGAAGCCATGGGCGAAGCCAAGACCGAAGTGAGCAACTTCGCGCCCAAGCTGTACACCATGAAGATCAACCCCGAGAAGATCCGCGTCGTGATCGGCAAGGGCGGCGCCGTGATCCGCGCGCTGACCGAGGAGACCGGCACCCAGATCGACATCCAGGAAGACGGCAGCGTGAA
>DCVY01000062.1 GCA_002327945.1 Acidovorax delafieldii
CCTCACCCCTTAAGATTCGCATTACTCCATTGCGTGCACGGCTGATTGCCATGGCTCGTTGTCTTCGGATAGACCGAGACAGCGTCTACCTCTTGCCGCCCTCGGTGCAGGACTGGCTGCCCGAGACCCACCTCGCGCGCCACATCGCCAACGTCATTGAACCTAACGGCAGTTGGATGCGCCCGCCGGTGCCGTTTCTAGGCTGAAATGTGTGCAAACATGAATCGGGACGGTCAATTCGCGCGCAGCTCGGCTTCAAGTCCATCAGGCTGACACCTGCGCGCATCGGCGCGGACCGGAACCGCTGCGCCACGGCCCAGCAAGGACGCCAGCGCGCTGGCATCAAAGCCGCATTCGCGCAGCACCGATTCGGTGTGCTCCCCCAGCCGCGGCGCGGGCGCCAGCTGGCTGACGTCGTAACCCACCCAGCGCGCCGGCGCGCCAAAGGTGCGCATCGCTCCTTCGCTCGGGTGCTCGACCTGGCGGAAGAAGCCCACCGCAGCCAGGTGCGGATCATCCAGCAGGGATTCAACGGTGTTCAGGGGCACCGCCGGCACATCGATCTGTTCGAGCAGCGCCAGCCAGTGCGCGGTGCTTTGCACGCGCAGCGTTTCGCCCAGAAAACCGTACACGTGGTCAATGTTCTGGGTGCGGCTGGCGAGGTCGGCGAAGCGCGGATCGACCCGCAAATCGTCGCGCTCGATGGCATGCAGAAAACGCTGCCAGTGGCCGTCGTTGTAGACCAGCGCGCAGATGTAGCCATCGCTGGTTTCGTAGGGCCGGCGCCCGGGCGACAACAGCCGCACGTAGCCTGCGTCACCACTGGGCGGCTCGAAGGTGCGCCCATATAGATGGTCCGACAGCACCACGCTGGCCATGGTTTCGAACATCGGCACGTCGATACGGCAGCCGCGCCCGGTGCGCTCGCGTCCATACAGCGCCATGGCCACGCTGTGCGCTGCATGCAGGCCGACCATGCGGTCGGCAATCGTCAGCGGCACGTAGCGCGGCTCACTGGCCCCGCTGCGTTGCTGCAAGTCGGCAATGCCGACCGCGCCCTGGATCAGGTCGTCATAGGCCGGGCGGCCGGCGTAGGGACCGTCCTCGCCGTAACCGTACACGCCGCACCAGATGATGCGTGGATTGATCGCCGACAGGCTCTCGTAGTCCAGCCCGAGCCGGGCGATGGAGGCCGGGCGCAGGTTGTGCACGAAGACATCGGCGCCTTCGATCAGGCGCCGCATCGCGGCCGCGCCCTGCGGCGATTTGAGGTCGAGCGCCACGCTGCGCTTGTTGCGGTTCAGGTGCAGGAACAGCGGACCCATGCCGGGATGGCGCCCAGGGCCGATCCAGCGTGTCGAGTCACCCTCAGGGGATTCGATCTTGATCACGTCGGCGCCATGGTCGCCCAAAATCTGGGTGGCGTAGGGACCCATCAGCACCGCGCTGAGGTCGATCACCCGCACGCCCGCCAGTGGCCCGGCGGGTGCGGCCTGCATGTGTTGGCTTGTCATCTGTGTCTCCTTTGATTTTTTACTGCCAGGCGGCCTCAGCGCCGCGTGCTGAGGAAAAACCCGGTTGACGACCATGCATCCTAACGTTATTCTGATTGCCATACACAGGTTCCTATATCGGAACACAAGGAGACCTTGGTTCCATGAACATGTCCACGGCCCGCTTGCGCGAACGCACAGGCATCCATCCCGGCATGGAAGCTTCCC
This sequence comes from Acidovorax delafieldii, assembly GCA_002327945.1. Taxonomy (GTDB): domain Bacteria; phylum Pseudomonadota; class Gammaproteobacteria; order Burkholderiales; family Burkholderiaceae_C; genus Acidovorax; species Acidovorax delafieldii_C. Next base: position 1,722 of record DCVY01000062.1, read on the forward strand.
CCAGGGCCGTGACCCGTGTGCTGCGGCTGCTGCGGATACTGGCCGACCACCCTGCTGGCCTGGCACTGACCCCGCTGTGCTCGGCCTTGAATGCACCAAAAACCAGCGTGCTCTCGCTGTTGCGCAGCCTCACGGCGCATGGCTACCTGCAGCGCAGCAATGACCTGTATGAACTGGGCCCCGAGGCGTTCTCGCTCGGGGCATCTCTGGTGTCGGCCCGCTCGCTCGACGTTGTGGCCCTGCCCTTCCTGCGGGAGGCGGTGGCACGATCCGGCGAGACCGCCCTGATTGCCAGAATCGACCGCACCGCAGACCGGCTTGTCTACAACCCGATCGTCGAGAGCCCCCGCGCGATTCGATACGCCGTGCCAGTCGGCACGACACGGCCGCTGTTTGCCTCGTCCGCCGGGCGGGTGCTGCTTGCGTTCCAGGACGAGGCATGGCGGCGTGACTACCTGCGCCGGGTCGATCTGCAGGCCATGACCGAGCACTCGGTCACCGACCCGGCGCAACTGGCGCGCATCATCGAGGAGGCCCGGGTGAGCGGGGTGGCGGTCACGTTTGGTGAAGTGACGCCCGACGTGGCCGGCTTTTCGGCCCCGATCTTCGAACCCGACGGGCGCGTGAACGCGGCGCTGATCATCGCCGCGCCAATCGAGCGCGGTCGCGCCGCCGCCGATGCGCTGCCGCACCTGGTGATGGAACTCGCCGCCAGCATCTCGGGGGCACTCGGCCACCGTGCGGTACCGCAATCACCTGAAGTGGCAAGGAATCCAACCATACCCATACCCCCGACCCGCCGCTCGCGGCAACAGACACAACTTGAAAAGGAGACACCCCCATGACCAACGAACTGCTTTACGAAGTGAACGACGGNNGCAGGCCCAGGTGGCCATCCTCACCGGTGCCGGTGACAATTTCTGCGCCGGCATGGACCTGGTGGAGGCCGCCGACACGCAACTGCGCATCCCGCCAGCGGGCTTCATCGCCGTGCTTGGCGACAACGTCGAGGTCACCAAGCCCGTCATCGCCGCCGTGCAGGGCTATGCCTATGCCGGCGGTTGGCTGCTGTCGCAGATGTGCGACCTGTGCGTGGCCGACGAAACCGCCAAATTCGCCATCACCGAGGCCAAGGTCGGGCGCGGCATGCCATGGGCCGCGCCGGTCATCCACATGCTGCCACAGCGCATCCTGATGGAAGTCGCGATGACCGGCGACCCGCTGACCGCGCAGCGCGCCTACGAACTCGGCTACATCAACCGCCTGATGCCCAAGGGGCAGGCATTGCAAGGGGCCAAAGAACTGGCGGCCCGGCTCATGGCCAATGCGCCGCTGACGGTGCGCGCGGCCAAGGAAATGGTGCGCCTGTCCACCGAGATGGGCCGCACCGCCGCGCTGCGCGCATCCAACCGCGCGTTCGATGCCGTCTACCTCAGTGAAGACGCCCTGGAAGGCCCGCAGTCTTTCCGGGAAAAGCGCAAACCGGTCTGGAAGGGGCGCTAAAATGAGCGCGACCACGATCACAAAACCCGCACCGTTGGCCGCTGTTCAAACCGATAGCATCACGCGGGAACTGGCCGCACGCAGCGCTGCCCTGTGCTACCCCGATCTCCCGGAGGACGTGCGCCTGCGGGTCCGGCAATGCCTGCTCGACTGGATCGGGGTGACGCTGGCGGGCGCGTGCGAGCCGTTGGTGCACATGCTGGCCGAAGAAGCTCGTGAGCAAGGAGGCCACGCCCAGGCCACCGTCATCGGGCACGCCATGACGACCTCCAGCCGGCAGGCGGCCTTGATCAATGGCGCGGCCTCACACGCGCTCGACTATGACGACGTCAACATGGCGTGCACCGGCCACCCCTCGGTGGTCCTGGTCCCGGCCTTGCTGGCCTTGGCCGAGTCGCGCGGCGCCAGCGGAAGCGACTTCATGACCGCCTTCGCCGCCGGCTATGAAACCATGTGCCAGCTGGGGCTGGCGTGCGGCGACGCACAGTACGCCAACGGTTTTCACACCACAGCCACGCTCGGCACGCTGGGCGCGGCCGCCGCCTGCGCGCGCCTGCTGCAGCTCGATGCCGACGACACCGCGACCGCGCTGGGCATCGCCAGCACCATGGCGGCCGGGCTGAAATCGATGTTCGGCACCATGTGCAAGCCCTTGCATGCCGGGCGCGCCAGTGCCGACGGCCTGCAGGCTGCCCAGTTGGCCGCGCGTGGCTTCACCAGCCGTGCCGATGCGATTGAATGCACGCAAGGCTTCATCGCCACACACGGCGGCACCGCATCGCTGGAAGCGGCCCTGGCCGCGCCGGACGGCGGCTGGCACCTGCGCCACAACCTGTTCAAGTTCCACGCCGCCTGCTACGGCACCCATGCCGCCATCGAGGCCGCGCGCCAGCTGCGTCGCCAACATAACCTGCAACCCGAAGATGTGATCCGCGCAACGGTGCGTGCCAGTGCCGCCAGCGAGGGCGTGTGCAACATTGCCGAGCCGCGCACCGGGCTGGAAGCCAAGTTCAGCCTGCGCCACACGGTGGCGATGGCGCTGTCGGGGCTTGACACCGCCGGACTGGACGGGTTCAGTGACCAGGCCGTGAGTGCGCCCGAGGTGGTGGCGCTGCGTGAGCGCGTGCAGGTCTTGCTCGCGCCCCAATGCCCGGAGCTCACCCTCAGCGAGGTGGTGATCGAGACCCAGGACGGCGCCGTGCTGCGCCAGCGCCACGACAGTGGACGCCCGACCAGCGACCTGCTGGAGCAGCAGCAGCGCCTGGAGGAAAAATTCCGTCGCCTGGTCGAGCCCGTGCTCGCACCTGACCAGAGCGACGAACTGATCGACCTGGTGGGACGGCTCGACGAACTGACCGACCTTTCTCCGCTGGCCGGCATGCTGGCTCGCCAGGCTTGCGGTGGCCTGCACTGAGGGCGTCAACCCAGGTCGCCGCCGGCCACCGGCAAGGTCACGCCAGTGATGTAGCTAGCCTCGTCGGAGGCCAGAAACAAAATGGCCGCAGCCTGTTCGTCGGGCGTGCCGTAGCGCTTCATGAAGGAGACATCGAGGGTCTGGTCGACGATGGCCTGATACCAGGTGCGTTCCTGCTCCGACATGGATTCGGCATTGCGGGGAATGCGCCGGGGCCCGACATCGGTGCCACCCGGAGCAACGGCATTGACGCGGATGCCCTGCTGCGCATACTCGAACGCCAGACAGACCGTGAGAGCATTGACCCCGCCCTTGGCCGCCGAGTAGGGCACCCGGTGGATGCCGCGCGTGGCGGTCGAAGAAACATTCACGATGCTGCCGCCGCCTTGCGCCAGCATATGGGGCAGCACCGCGTGACAGCACCACAGCGTGGGAAACAGCGAACGATTGATCTCGGCGCTGATCTGCTCCTCACTGTAATGTTCGAAAGGCTTGACCCAGATCGTGCCGCCGACATTGTTCACCAAGACGTCAATGCGTCCGTCCAGCGACTGCGCCTCGGTTATCGCCTGTTTGCAGTCTTCGTATTTTTCAACGTCGCCCAGCAAGGCCGTAGCCCGGTGACCGGCGGCCAGCAATTCGTCGCGCAATTCCAGCACGATCTTCGAGCGATCGAGCAGCACGACATGGGCGCCCTCCCCAGCCATGGCCAGTGCCACGGCGCGGCCAATGCCCTGCGCCGCGCCGGTGATGACGGCGGTCTTGCCGGTAAAGCGCAAGCGGCTTGACTGGGGGGCCGCCTTGGTTGTGGTCTTTGTCACGGTCTTCTTTCCCGTCTTTTGGGTTGTGGCCATGGCCCCTCCGTGAATCGCGTCAAACGCTGTAGATGTCAAGCACCGTATCGATCAGGTCGTTGAGCACGAGTATCTTCTTCTTGCCAATGCGCCAGTCGCCGCCCACGTCCTTGCCCTGCGGCAGCAGCAGGTATTCGTAGTGCCCGTAAAAGCTCTGCGAAACGCTGTTGCGGAAAAGATGCGTGACCCAGTTCGCCTTGACGATGCAGCGGCCCTCTGCGTCCAGTGTGGCGCGCACGTTAGACACCATGTGGCAGGTGCGCGGCAGCGGCGTCGAAGCGGCCGAACGGCCGGTTCGCAGCCGGAATACGCGGTCTTCCAGGCCGGTGCGGTCGCCGTAGTACATCAGCGAGATTTCGTTCTGCGGGTCGCGGGTGTACTCGTCTTCCGAATCCCAGGACGGTATCCAGTACTCTGCCTGGGGGTCGAACAGGGCCAGCCATTCGTCCCAGCGGCGCTCATCGACATATTCGGCCTCGCGGTACAGCAAGGCGGTCACAGAATTCAGCAATGCGCTATCACTCATCATTTTTCTCCCTTGCTTGGTGTCTTCATCAGCTCGGCCCAGCGCTGGTGCTGGGCAATAAAAATACCTTCGTCGGCGGCTTTCGCGCCACTGGTGGTCGGCGCAATGCCGAGGCCGACAGCAAATTCGTCGGGGCCGGCAATCTCGTGCGCCGCACCGCGTGACATGTCGCTCCATCGCATGACGCTGTAATTGCTGCAGCCCTTCTGCGACTCATTGAATTCCGTCAGGTCATCGGAGGTGGCCATGCCGGAGGCGTTGAAGAA
>DCVY01000159.1:0-7157 GCA_002327945.1 Acidovorax delafieldii
ATCCGCCCAGTCAATAAGCCAATAAGCCAAACGCCGGGCTATTGGCAAGAAAAGCAACGCAGCGAACCGCCCGCGGCCGCGCTGCCACAGACACGCGAGGGTTGTGCAGGTCATCCCCTGGTGCAGGGTTTCACGCTATCTGGCACATAAAAAAGCGTCTTGTCGGCCCTGGCGGTGTTGCCAATCCTCGCGATACCACCCGCCACCCGGTATCGCTGCGGTTTGCGCCTTGCCAGAACCAAAAAGCCCTCTTTTTTATGGGTGCCAGCAAACGCAAAACACGGCACTGGCCAGGGCTGCGTCCCCTGCGAATCCCGGCCACAGCACCACGCAGCCCCTCACGGCCGCCAGCCGCGCACCAAAACCCACTGGCAACTGGCACAGGCCAGCACCAGCGCCGCATAGGTCAGCATCTTGCCGTCGCGGCCCAACACCACCAGCCCGGTCACCAGCACCACGCAACCCACGGCGAAATTGATGGCTAACTGACCTCGCCAGGAAGGCACCATCGTCCCTTTGGTTCGAATCAATCGCCCGCCCGGCACCAGCAGCGCGGCCAGTGCGGCGGCGGGCGCCATGAAATTCAAAGCGTGAAGGAGAACGTCCAGAGGACCCATAAAACGTGACTCAGATCAAGACTTGGGCAGACACGGTGCCCGATGCTGCGAACAATTTTATAATCGCTGTCTATGGCAGTCTGGGCCCTCGGCATCAACCACACCACCGCGCCGCTTGATCTGCGCGGACGGTTTGCCTTTGCGCTCGACCAGATCACGCCCATGCTGCAGGGCCTGCGCCAGTCACTGGGGCAAATCAGCAACCACCCCAGGGTGGAGACCGCCATCATTTCCACCTGCAACCGCACCGAAATCTATTGCGCTGGCGATCAGGCCGCCATGGAACACACGCTGGGCTGGCTGGCACAAAGCGGCGGCGTGAGCCCTGCACTGCTGCGCTCGCACTCCTACGCCCTCGAAGACAGCCTGGTGGCGCGCCACGCCTTTCGCGTGGCCAGCGGGCTCGACTCCATGGTGCTGGGCGAGGCCCAGATCCTGGGGCAGATGAAAAACGCCGTGCGCGCCGCCGAAACCGCCGGCGCTCTGGGCGCCACGCTCAATCAGCTGTTCCAGCGCAGTTTTGCCGTGGCCAAAGAGGTGCGCACCAGCACCGAGATCGGCGCGCACAGCATCAGCATGGCCGCCGCCGCCGTGCGCCTGGCCGGCCAGTTGTTTGAAGACCTGTCCAAGATCCGCGTGCTGTTTGTCGGTGCGGGCGAAATGATCGAGCTGGCGGCCACGCACTTCGCCGCCAAGAACCCCCAGTCCATGGCCATCGCCAACCGCACGTTGGAGCGCGGCGAGAAGCTGGCCGCCCGCTTTGGTGGCGAGGTCATGCGCCTGTCTGACCTGCCCGAGCGCCTGCACGAGTTCGACGCCATCATCAGCTGCACCGCCAGCACCCTGCCCATCATCGGCCTGGGTGCTGTGGAGCGTGCCCTCAAGAAGCGCCGCCACCGCCCCATGTTCATGGTGGACCTGGCCGTGCCACGCGACATTGAGCCCGAGGTCAAGGCCCTGGGCGATGTGTACCTCTACACCGTGGACGACCTGGCCAGTGTGGTGCAGACCGCCCAGGCCAACCGCCAGGCAGCCGTGGCGCAGGCTGAAGCCATCATCGACGCCGGCGTGCAGAGCTTCATGCACTGGATGGAGCTGCGCAGCCCCGCGGGCGCGGCTGGCGGCGTGGTGCCCCTGATCCAGCAGATCAACGCCCAGACCGACGAATGGCGCGCCCTGGAGATCGCGCGCGCCAAAAAGCTGCTGTCCCAGGGTGAAGATGTCGATGCCGTGCTGGAAGCCCTGTCGCGCGGTCTTGCGCAGAAGATGCTGCACGGCACCATGGCCGAGTTGCGGGCGGGTGACGCCGACATGCGCGCCCAGACCGCGCAAACCGTCTCCCGCTTGTTCCTGCGCTCGCAAAGCAAAACGGACTTGTAGCGTCGCCCGCCCGCTCATGCCCGCACCGATTTCAAACCAAATCGGCCCCTAGTGCAGTGTTTCACGCTATCTGGCACATAAAAAAGCGTCTTTTCGGCCCTGGCGGTGTTGCAAATCCTCGCAATACCAACCGCGGTATCGCTGCGGTTTGCGCCTTGCCAGAACCAAAAATCCCTCTTTTTTATTTGTGCCAGCAAGCGCAAAACACTGCACCAGCGCTTGATAAAAGGCACTTGAAGCTACAAATTAAGTAGCAATTGTTTTTCCTTCCCGCAATTTTCTCCTCCCCGCATGAAACCCTTTCTCCGAAGCCAGCTGGAACGCTACGCGCAGCGTCTGGGCGAACTGGACTTCCTGCTCTCGCGCGAAGACATCATGGCCGACATGGCGCAATACCGCGTGCTGTCGCGCGAGCATGCCGAGGTCACCCAGGTCGCAGGCCGTTATGCCCGCTTTCTGCAGCGCGAGGCCGACCTGGCCGGTGCGCGCGAGATGCTGGCCGACCCTGACATGGCGGAAATGGCGCAGGAAGAAATCACCACGGCCGAGGCCGAACTGCTGCAACTCGAAGACGAGTTACAGCGCCTGCTGTTGCCCAAAAACCCCGACGACGCGCGCAACGCCTTTGTCGAAATCCGCGCGGGCACGGGCGGCGATGAATCGGCCCTGTTCGCGGGCGACCTCACGCGCATGTACATGCGCTACGCTGACCGCGTGGGCTGGAAGGTCGAAGTGGTCAGCGAGAACGCGGCCGAGCTGGGGGGGTACAAGGAAATCGTGCTGCGCATCGAGGGCCAGCCTGGAACGGGCCCCTCTGGTAGCGGTGTGTACGGGGCCCTCCAATTCGAATCGGGTGGCCACCGGGTGCAGCGCGTTCCCGCCACCGAAACCCAGGGCCGCATCCACACCAGCGCCTGCACCGTGGCCGTGATGCCCGAGCCCGATGAGACCGAGGCCATCAAGCTCAACCCGGCCGATCTGCGCATCGACACCTTCCGCGCCAGTGGCGCCGGCGGCCAGCACATCAACAAGACCGACTCGGCCGTGCGCGTGGTCCACTTGCCCACCGGCATCGTGGCCGAGTGCCAGGACGGACGCAGCCAGCACAGCAACAAGGCCAAGGCGCTGCAGGTGCTGCAGGCGCGCATCCAGGAGAAAGAACGCAGCGAGCGCGCCGCCAAAGAGGCCGCGTTGCGCAAGGGCCTGATCGGCAGTGGCGACCGCAGTGACCGCATCCGCACCTACAACTTCCCGCAGGGGCGCCTGACCGACCACCGCATCAACCTCACTTTGTACAAGCTGCAATACGTGATGGATGGCGACCTGACCGAAGTGCTGCAATCGCTGGCCCACGCGCGCGAAGCCGAGCAACTGGAAGAACTGGAGAAGGGCGCCACCGTTTGATCCTCGCCGCGCATTTGAAATAAATTTCTGGCGTTTGTTGGACAGGCGCCATCGGCTATCAAAACAAGAGTGAACACCACAACCCCCACCCTGGCCCAGGCGCTCACCCAGGCCCGCACGCTGGGCCTGGAACGCATCGACGCCCAGTTGCTGCTGCTGCACGCCCTCGCCCGGCCCGACGCCGGCCGCGCCTGGCTGCTGGCGCACGACACCGATGCGCTGGGGCCCGCGGTGCACGAACAGTTTATGGGCCTGTGCCAGCGCCGCGCAACCGGCGAGCCCGTGGCCTACCTCACGGGACGCAAAGAGTTTTACGGCCTGCAACTGGCCATTGACGCCCGCGTGCTCGACCCGCGCCCCGACACCGAAACGCTGGTGGACTGGGCCCTGGAAGTGATCGCCCCCCTGCCCGCCCCGAGCGTGGTGGACCTGGGCACCGGCAGCGGCGCCATCGCGCTGGCCCTGCAACACCAGCGCCCCACGGCCCAGGTGCTGGCCGTGGATGCCAGCGCTGATGCCTTGGCCGTGGCACAGGCCAATGCGCAGCGCCTGGCGCTGCCCGTGCGGTTCATGCAGGGCCGCTGGCTGCGCGGTGTGGATGACCGCTTCGACGCCATAGTCTCCAACCCGCCCTACATTGCCGCCACCGACCCGCACCTCGCAGCCCTCACCCATGAGCCCCTGCAGGCCCTGGCCAGTGGCCCCGATGGGCTCGACGATATCCGCACCATCGTGGCGCAGGCGCCGGCGCACCTCATCCATGGTGGCTGGCTGCTGCTGGAGCATGGCCACGACCAGGCCGGCGCCGTCGGCGCACTGCTGCGGGCGCAGGGCTTTGCGCAGGTGCAAAGCCGCAATGACCTCGCCGGCATCGCGCGTTGCACCGGCGGGCAGTGGCCGACAGTGAAATAATGCCCCCATTGCGGGCCTGTGCCCGCCAGCCCTCTACAAGGAGAACCCCATGAGCGACACCCAACAACGCATCCACGCCCTCGTGAATTCCAACGACATCCTGCTGTTCATGAAAGGCAATGCCAGCTTTCCGATGTGCGGTTTTTCGGGCCGTGCCATCCAGATTCTCAAGGCCTGCGGCGTGGACACCAAGACCCTGACCACGGTTAACGTGCTGGAAGACGAGGAAATCCGCCAGGGCATCAAGGAATATAGCAACTGGCCCACCATCCCGCAGTTGTATGTGAAGGGTGAGTTCATCGGCGGCTCGGACATCATGATGGAGATGTACGAATCGGGTGAACTCAAACAGGTGCTGGACACCCAGGACTGAAAGCACCCAGGGCCACCGGCCCGGGCATCCCGCGCTGCCAGGCTGCCTTCGGGCGGCCTTTTTTGTGTGCGCCCAGCATGGGCGCACAAGAAAAAAGCCCAAGTGAATCAATCACTTAGGCTGTATCTTGGCGGAAACGGAGGTTCGGTCTTCATGGCTGATTTCCTATTGATGGTTCAGCCGCATGAGCGCGATGCCAGAAACGACAAAGGGCTACGACGTGTGCCGTAGCCCTTTGGTTTGGATAGATTGAATGTGTCCGCGACTCACGCGGCACGGCCTACCGCTGCCAGCATGGCTGGCGGTGCCGATGTTGTCACTGTAGCTATCTGTCGTATAGGCTGTCCAGCTTGGTGAAACTTTGGTGTGGGAAGCCGTGCCAATACCAAATACACAGCCCAAGGCGTACATGTCTAAATAAGCCTTTAGAGTGCTGTGCGAGCTGATTAAGGCGACGCGGGCCACAGCGACTGAAAATCAAACGAAAGCTGCCGGTGGTGCCGGATCGACAGCAGGTAAATGGTGGCGTCGAAACGTGCGTAGAGCAGCAGGTAGTGCGACATCACGTATTCGCGTATTTCGCCATCCTTGGCGAGGGCCTTGAGCTTGCGTTTCAGCCCGTCGATACCGTTGCTGGCCTCCACCGAACGGGTGGGGCGCTCAAAGAACAGCCTCCCCATGCCGGGAAAGCGTTCGAGGTTCGGAATGACGGTGTCGGTGAGTTCGTCCAACAGGGCATCAAATGCCTGCGGCGCATCAGCCGCAAGCAGGAACGCTTCGGCCTCTTCGAGATTGCGCTCGAAGTTTGCGGTGAGTTGGACGGCGTGCTTGGTTGCCACAGCGCAGACGCTGCTCAGACGTGGGCCTTGGCCGCGCGGCGGCGCTTCAACGCGTTCAGAGTGCTGTGCGCATCCTTGACCTTGCCAGCGGCGATGTCGTCCAAGGCCTTGCCAGCTTCGTCAATTAGCAGCAGGTGAATGCGTTCGCGCTCCAGCTGGTGGTAATAGTCCAGTCGCTGAGAGTCGATGATGGCGACGTAGCTTTCACCATTCTTGGTGATGATCTTTTCGGCACCGGCTTTGACCTGTTCCACCAAGTCGGACAAGGTGGCCCGCGCCTGAGTGAGAGGAACCACATCGCTTGCAGTGAATGCCATGACAGCCTCCGTTTGGATGAAAAGTGTACTGAATACTGTGCATTATGCACTTCTATACTGATTGCAGACATAGTCCGTTCTCGAACCGCAAAGTTTGTCAGGGCTTGGGTAGCCTCAGTTCGAGGGGGTGCTGACCCAGGCAGAGATGGTGTCCACCGCTTCTCTCTCCATGCCGATAAATCCGTGCCAGTGCTGCCCCGCGCACACGTCTCCAGTTGGATTGGCCCCGCCATCCACCACCATCAATTTCTTGACGGGTGCATTGCTGAGCCCTTTGATGATGGCTGGTGTCTCGTGTGTCTGGCAGTGCTTGCAACCGTCTTTGGCATGGTGATAAACCAATACAGGAACCTTGATAGCGGATAGATTCTGCCGCGGCACAGTCCCGGGGGTGTCGTACTTGACGACGCTGGAGGTCAGTACCAAACCTGCAATGGCTGGGTCTTGAATGTGGATAACGGATGCCGCTGCCGATATCGTGCCGCGACTGGTCCCGACAATCCAGATTGGGGCAGTACTCTTCTGCTTCACAAAGTCCAGCACGGCGCGAACATCCGTCATGTGCGAAGGCTCTGTACGCTCTGCCCAGCCGAGTTCCATGTCATTGGGTCGACCGAAGATGGCCACGTTGAACCCGTTTGCAATGAAATATGGCGCGGAACGTACAAGGAAATTTCCGCCAGTGGCTTTGCCGTCCTCAAACTTGCCAAAGCCACCAGCGCCACCCGGAAACAGAAACACGGTGGCTTTGGCACCCTCCACAGGCTGCTGCAGCAAGCCGTTCATGGCCTCCACATACGCGTTGCTGCGACTGTCCAGCATCCCGCGCACCACGGCGTCCCATCGCTCGCTCAAGGTCTTGGCCAGTTTTCGGAGCGGCTCCAGGCGGCTGCGCCGCGCCCAGCTCAGCCAGTCCTTCAATGCCTTGCTGGCATGCTCCCTGTNNAGCCTCCTCAGCGTCCCAAAACACCCCCCGTGGATTTGTGGACAACTCGGAGTACCGCGTTGCCCACAAGCCCCACCGGGCTCCACTACGAGGGATTCTCGCAGTCAAGTTCCACACGGAATGACGAGGAACCCTGATGTTCCGGCTATGTGACGCACTCGACATCACGCCATCGGACTTGCTCAAGGATGTAGAGCGCCGGATGCTCGTACAAGCGAAGGGCCGTTTATCGCCGCAAGCATGATCGAACGCGGTTCCGTGACCCGTGCAATCAAGTGCAGACACCCCACACAACACGACTAGCCTACCGGGTTGGCTTTGGGCGGGTGTTTGGGCGGGGAGACAGACCACAAAAGAAAAAACCCTAAG
>DCVY01000159.1:7289-15787 GCA_002327945.1 Acidovorax delafieldii
TTGATGCCCTCTTCGCTCAAAGTTCGGAACATCTTGCTGGCCACGCCCACATGGCTGCGCATGCCGATGCCGACAATACTCACCTTGCAGATCTTGGTGTCGCCCACGACTTCTTGCGCGCCCAGCCCGGGCAGCACTTTTTCCTTGAGCAGTTCGACCGTGCGGGTGTAGTCGTTGCGATTGACCGTGAAGCTGAAGTCGGTTTTTCCGTCCTTGCTGACGTTCTGGATAATCACGTCGACTTCGATGTTGGCGTCGGCCACGGCGCCCAGGATCTGGTAGGCGATGCCTGGTTTGTCGGGCACGCCCAGCACCGAGATCTTGGCCTCGTCGCGGTTGAAAGCGATGCCGGATACGACGGCTTGTTCCATTTTTTCGTCTTCCTCAAAAGTGATCAGCGTGCCGGATTTGGATTCTTCGTTGATGTCGATGTCCCAGGGCGTGAAGCTCGATAGCACGCGCATGGGTACCTTGTATTTGCCCGCGAATTCGACCGAGCGAATCTGCAGTACCTTGGAGCCCAGGCTGGCCATTTCCAGCATTTCCTCGAAGCTCACCGTATGCAGACGACGTGCCTCAGGCACGACGCGCGGGTCGGTGGTGTAGACGCCATCCACGTCGGTGTAGATCAGGCATTCGTCTGCCTTCATGGCGGCCGCCACGGCCACGGCCGAGGTGTCGGAGCCACCACGGCCCAGCGTGGTGATGTTGCCTTCGCTATCGATGCCCTGAAAACCCGTGACGATGACGACCTTGCCGGCGGCCAGGTCAGCGCGCACGCGCTCGTCGTCGATGGATTCGATGCGTGCCTTGGTGTAGCTGCTGTCGGTACGAATCGGCACCTGCCAGCCTGCGTAGCTGACTGCCTGCATGCCTTCTGCCTGCAAAGCAATGGCCAGCAGTGCCGAGGAGGCCTGCTCGCCGGTGGCGGCCAGCATATCCAGCTCGCGGTGGTAAGCCTGCATGGCGCGCTCGGGCGCCAGTTCCTTGGCCAGGCCGAGCAGGCGGTTGGTTTCGCCGCTCATGGCGCTGGGAACCACCACCATCTGGTGGCCGGCGCGCGCCCATTTGGCCACGCGCTTGGCAACGTTGCGAATGCGCTCGGGAGAGCCCATCGAGGTGCCGCCGTATTTGTGAACGATCAATGCCATTGGATATTGGGGGGGTGACGAAACTGAAGCCGCAGCGCGGGTGGGACACTGTTTTGGTGCGCCGCCGTTTTTCGTGCCGTTGTTAGACCAAAACCTTGGGATTGTACCAATCGAGCTGCGGCCCTGATCGCACCACGAATCCCCGTCCGACCTTGATGTGAATGCGATGGCCGCGGGTAGCGCAGGCAGCGAGCTGGTCCAGCAACTCCCCGAGCTGCGCTGCGGTGGGCGTGGTGGTGTGCGCCACACGCAGCCAGTGGCGCAGCAGGTTGGCCTGGCGCGCACGGCTCAGTGCCCTGAGTGGCGCCAATTGCGGGGGCACGCCAACCTGCAACAGATCCTGTTGCGCCATCTCCTGCAATAACTCGCTGGTCTGGGCGGCATGTGCGGCGGACCGCGCAAACGTATCCCGAAACGACGGGAACGCGGCATCCAGTGCGGGCAGCAGCTGCGCCCGGATGCGGTTGCGCGTAAAGCGCTCGTCGGTGTTGGTCGGGTCTTCCACCCAGTTCTGCCTTTGGGCGCGCAGCCAGTCGCGCAACTGCGCGCCCGCCACGCGCAGCAGGGGGCGGTGCCAGCAGACACCGCCCCGCTCCCAATGGTCGGGCATGGCAGCCAAGCCTGCCACGCCGGCGCCGCGCGACAGGGCCAGCAGCAGCGTCTCGACCTGGTCGTCCGCATGCTGCGCCAAGGCGATGGACTGAATAGCATGCTGCGCCTGTCGGGCTTGGATGACCGCCTCAAAAGCCTTGTACCTTGCCTGGCGCGCGGCGTCTTCGGGGCTCTGGCCCGGTGCGTGGCGTGCGTCGATGCGCTGCACGGCCAGCGGCACCTGCAGGCGCTCGCACAATGCACGGCAATGGTGTTCGAAGCCATCGGCGGCGGTCTGCAGGCCGTGGTGTACATGGATGGCCTGCACCTGCCCTGGCCATTTTCGTGCGCAGGCGAGCAGCAGGGCCGTCGAGTCGGCTCCACCACTCAGCCCCACCGCCAACGGCAATGGGGGCGAAAAAGCAGCGATAGCAGCATCGAATGACAGCGTCATTGTGAGCCTTTGACCGCCCGCGGTCCAGAAGCGTCCGCACCAATGCAAAGGCCCCTTGCGGGGCCGTGGCACGGGTGTGGGGAGAGGGCTGCAGCCTTCACCACCAGGGGGTCAGTGGCTGTCGGCCTTGGTGTCACTGAAACGGCCATAGCTTTGCAGACGGTCATAGCGCCGATCCAGCAGGTCTTTGGTCTTCAGATCGGCCACCTGGCGGAACGCGTCGCCCAGGGCGCGCTTGAGGAAGGCCGCCATCTGCTTGGGATCGCGGTGCGCGCCGCCCACGGGCTCGCTGACGATCTTGTCCACCAGGCCCAGCGCCTTGAGGCGATGCGCNNGAGGCGCAGCCTTCAGGGCTGATCACCGAATAGATGGCGTATTGCAGCATCACCACCTGGTCGCCCACGCTGATGGCCAGTGCACCGCCGGAGCCGCCTTCGCCAATGATCGTGGTGATGANNCGCTCTTCGGCGTCGATGCCGGGGTAGGCACCGGGCGTGTCCACAAAGGTGAACACGGGCAGCTTGAACTTCTCGGCCGTCTTCATGAGGCGCAAAGCCTTGCGGTAGCCCTCGGGCTTGCTCATGCCGAAGTTGCGCATGGCGCGCTCCTTGGTGTCGCGCCCTTTCTGGTGACCCAGCACCATGCAGGCGTGGCCGTTGAAGCGTGCCAGACCGCCCACGATGGACAAGTCGTCCGCGTAATGGCGATCACCATGCAGCTCGACAAAGTCAGTGAAGATGTCGCGCACATAGTCGAGCGTGTAGGGGCGCTCGGGATGGCGGGCAATCTTGGTGATCTGCCAGGGGCTCAACTCGCTGTAGATGTCCTTCGTGAGCTGCTGGCTCTTTTTGCTGAGCTGGTCGATTTCTTCCGAGATATCGACCGCGCTCTCGGTCTGCACGTAGCGCAGTTCTTCGATTTTGGATTCGAGTTCGGCAATGGGTTGCTCGAAATCCAGAAAGGTCTTTTTCGCCAACGTATTTCTCCTTGGGTCGCGCTCCGTGGGGCTGCCACGAATGGCACGCAATGTAACCGACTGTGTTGCGCGTTCGGTATGACGGCCGCCTAAATCCAATGTCCTAAGTGAGCACCACCAGCCTGCAAAACTGGCGCATCCCCTGTTCAGGGCCACCGCGCAAGGTCCCGACCCGCCGCGCTGGTGGCGCCCCCTTGGGGGCAAGGCGCGAAGCGACACAGGGGGCACCTTAATACGCCACGGGCAACGGATCGAGCGATCTCCAAATATACCAAGTCGCCACACTGCACCAGGGTTTCCAGGCCTCTGCCACTTCGCGGGCATCGCTGCGGCTGACTGGGTCACCCGAAAAATAGTTCCGGCTGATGCCGTTGATCAACCCCACGTCGTCCAGGGGCAAGACATTCGGTCGCATCAGATAGAAGATCAGGAACATTTCGGCCGTCCAGCGGCCGATGCCGCGAATGGCCAGCAGATCGGCAATGATGGCCTCATCGTCCATTGAGGTCCAGTCCTTCACATGCAGCTTGTCACCATCGAAGTGGATGGCAAGGTCCACCAGATAGTCCACCTTGCGGGCCGACAGGCCCGCCGCGCGCATGTCGTCGATCTTGAGCTTGAGCACATTGGCAGGCGTCATGCCGGGCGGCAGCGCGGCAAAGCGATCCCACACGGTTTTCGCGGCCTTCACTGAAATCTGCTGCCCGACGATGCTGCGGGCCAGGGTGGTGAAGGCATCGCCCCGGGTCTGTAAGGCGGCGTCGCCAAACTGGGGAATCAGGCGCTTCATCACCCGGTCCTTCTTGACCAGGTGCTTGCAGGCTTCGGCCCAGTAGTCGGGCGTTGACCGCATCGGGCTGGAGGGGGCGAGCGCCTCGGTCGTTATTCTTTTAGAAGCTGCCACCGCTTGCCCCATCTGCCCTGGAGGCATATATCAAGTTAACAAAGATCACTGCGCCGCTTCCCAGGTCGTGCCAGCGGCAGAGTCCTTGAGNNGCCGCGCGGGCGGCAATCTGCGCCTGGATGGCGACTTCGTTCAAGCCCGCACCGGCCTGCAAAAAGGCCTGCGGATCACCCTGCAGCAGCCCCAGGCAGCCCGCCAGCGCCTTGAGCAGGCCCGCCAGCTCAGGCGAGCGGGTTTTGTTGACCTCGCTGGCCAGGTCGAACAGCACGGCAACAGCCTCTGGCGTGCCAAAGTCCTCGTCCATGGCGGCCTTGAAGCGGGCGGCATGGGGTTCGGTCCAGTCGATGGCCACTGCGGCCGGCGCCACCAGGCTGAGCGCCGTGTACAGCCGCTTGAGGGCCTGGCGTGCGTCGTCAAGGTGCGCATCGCTGTAATTGAGCGCACTGCGGTAGTGGGCGCGCACGATGAAAAAGCGCACGGTTTCGGCGTCGTACTGCTGGAGCACATCGCGGATAGTGAAGAAGTTGCCGAGCGACTTGCTCATCTTCTCGTTGTCCACGCGCACAAAGCCGTTGTGCATCCAAAAGCGCGCCAGCGGCTTGCCCGTGGCGCCTTCGCTCTGGGCGATTTCGTTTTCGTGGTGGGGGAACTGCAGGTCGGCACCACCACCGTGGATGTCGAAGGTTTCGCCCAGCGTGGCGCAACTCATGGCTGAGCACTCGATGTGCCAGCCGGGTCGGCCCGTGCCAAAGGGGCTGTCCCACCTGGCTTCGGGCGGTTCGCCCTCTTTGGCGGATTTCCACAGCACGAAATCGAGAGGGTCTTCCTTGCCGTCCTGCACCGCCACGCGTTCACCAGCACGCAACTCGTCCAGCGACTTGCCTGAGAGTTTGCCGTAGCCCGCAAACTTGCGCACCGCATAATTCACATCGCCATTGGCCGCGCGATAGGCCAGGCCCTTGCCTTCGAGCTGGCCGATCAGCGACAGCATCTGCGGCACATAGTCGGTGGCGCGCGGCTCCAGGGTGGGCGGCTCGATGCCCAGGGCGCCGATGTCGGCGTGCATGGCACCGATCATTTCGTCGGTGAGCTGGCGGATGGTGATGCCGCGCTCCAGCGCCCGTTTGATGATCTTGTCATCAATGTCGGTGATATTGCGCACATAAGTCACCCGGTAGCCGCTGCTTTTGAGCCAGCGCTGCACCACGTCAAACGCCATCATCATGCGGGCGTGGCCGATGTGGCACAGGTCGTAAATGGTCATGCCGCACACATACATGCGCACATGGCCAGGTTCGAGCGGGGAGAATTCCTCCAATGCACGCGACAGCGTGTTGTAGATGCGCAAACTCATGGAATTTCTGTAACAGGAGACTAGGTGGGGGATGGGTGAAGCGATTTCACCTTGCAGCGAAAGGTGAGGGCCCCGCGAAGGGATGCGCCCGGCCTTGGGCACCCAGCGAAATCAGCAGCGGCAACAGCGTACCGTCATGACAACCCCCTCAGCTACAATCCGTCGCAGTATAAGCCCCGCCCGGCACCGGACGGTGCCCACCTCTTCCCTACCCGCCATGAAGCAAGTCTGCCGCACCCTCCCACGACTTTTGCGCCTGCTGGCCCTGACCGCATGGCTGGGCGCAGGCATGGCCCACGCCAGCGACTACGCCGAGATCACCCAGTTGCTCAAGGCCGGCAAGGCCACCGAAGCCCTGGGCAAGGCAGACCAGCGCCTGACGGCCGCCCCGCGCGACCCGCAGTTGCGCTTTCTGCGCGGCGTGGCACAAACCGACATCGGCAAGACCGACGAGGCCATCGCCACCTTCACCCAGCTCATCCAGGAGTACCCCGAGCTGCCCGAGCCCTACAACAATCTGGCGGTGATCTATGCCAGCCAGAACCAGTTGGACAAGGCCCGCACGGCGCTGGAGATGGCGGTGCGCAACAACCCCGCGTATGCAGCGGCGCACGAAAACCTGGGCGACATCTACGCCCGGCTGGCTTACCAGTCCTACGCCAAGGCGCAGCAGCTGGAGGCCAACAACCCGGCCGTCAAATCCAAGCTGGCCCAGGTGCGCGAGCTGTTCCAGCCTGCTGCAGCCCGAACTGCGGCCAAGCCCGCAACATCACGCCCCTGACCACCGCCCGCGGGCAGGGTTTTGCGGCAATGCTGCCTGCAACACAGGTGAGCCAGTGGTAACTTCAGCGCCACTTTGCCCATTTCCGTACCTGCACACCCCGTGGTTATCGCCCCCCGATTCATTCAAGGAGTTCCGCATGATTTCGAAAAGAAAATCGACTATTGCGCTTGCTGGTATTGCGCTGGTAGTTATGTTTTCAGTAGCAGCCCCGGTGCAGGCACAGGACACCCCCAAGGTGAATCTGGCCACCTCGATGGGTGACATCGTGGTGCAGCTCGATCCCGCCAAGGCGCCCAAGACGGTCGAAAACTTTCTGGCCTACGTGAAAGACAAGCACTACGACGGCACCGTGTTTCACCGCGTCATCGACGGCTTCATGATCCAGGGCGGCGGCTTCACGGCCGACATGGTGCAAAAGCCCACCAAGGCACCCATTGCGCTCGAAGCAGCCAACGGACTCAAGAACGACACCTACACCATCGCCATGGCGCGCACCGCCAACCCCAACTCGGCCACCGCGCAGTTCTTTATCAATGTAAAGGACAACGCCATGCTCAACGCCCCCCAGCCTGACGGCCATGGCTACGCCGTGTTCGGTAAGGTGATCAAAGGCACCGAGGTGGTGGAGAAGATCAAGGCCGTGGCCACCGGCAACAAGGGCGGCCACCAGAACGTGCCAACCACCCCCGTCATCATCCAGTCCGCCACGCTGGTGAAGTGATTTTTTCCTGAAAGAAGCATCGCCATGAGCAATCCCCAAGTTGAACTGCACATCGCCAACTATGGCGTCATCACCCTCGAACTCGACGCCGGCAAGGCGCCCAAGTCGGTTGAAAACTTCCTGTCCTATGTGAACAAGGGCCACTACAACAACACGATCTTTCATCGCGTGATTCCTGGTTTCATGGTGCAAGGCGGCGGTTTCGAGCCCGGCATGAAGCAAAAGAATTCGGATGCCCCCATCCAGAACGAAGCCAACAACGGCCTGAAAAACGCCAACTACACCGTGGCCATGGCCCGCACCAGCGACCCGCACTCGGCCACCGCGCAGTTCTTCATCAACGTGGCCGACAACGGCTTTCTGAACCACACCGCGCCTTCGGCCCAGGGCTGGGGCTATGCCGTGTTCGGCAAGGTCGTGTCTGGCACCGACGTGGTGGACAAGATCAAGGCCGTCAAGACCGGTCGCAGCGGCTTTCATGACGACGTGCCCAAGGAAGACGTTGTGATCGAGAAGGCCGTGGCCCTCTGACACCGGCGCATCCCCAGTGACCACGACCGTGCCCCGGTTCGCGGAGCTTGCCGCTCCTTTGCACTGGCGCACGGTCGAATTCATTTCCGACCTGCACCTGCAGGCCAGCGAGCCCGCCACCGTGGCCACCTGGCTGCACTATCTGCAGACCACTACGGCCGACGCCCTTTTCATCCTGGGTGATCTGTTCGAGGTGTGGGCAGGCGATGACGTCATTCACGAACCCGGCAGTTTCGAAGCACAGGGTTGCGCGGTACTGCAGGCTGCAGCGCAGCGCCTGCCCGTGTACTTCATGCACGGCAACCGCGACTTTCTGGCGGGTCCGGCCTTTCTCGCGCACTGCGGCATCACCGGCCTGGCAGACCCGACGGTGCTGGTCTTCGGTGGCCAGCGCTTTGTGCTCAGCCATGGCGACCTGCTGTGCCTTGACGATGTGGACTACCAGCGCTTTCGCGTACAGGCGCGCAGTGCCGGCTGGCAAGAGCGCTTTTTGGCACAACCCCTGGCCGTGCGCCGCGCGCAGGCACGCGGCATTCGGCAGGAGAGCGAGGCGCGCAAACAATCGGGTAGCCATTACGCCGATGTGGATGGCCCCGCTGCCATCGACTGGCTCACGGCTGCCCATGCGCACACCTTGATCCACGGCCATACCCACCAACCCGCGAGCCACGCCCTGGCCCCCGGCCTGCAGCGGGTGGTGCTCAGCGACTGGGACGCCACCGCGCAGCCGCCACGCGCCGAGGTGCTGCGCCTGACCGCTGCGGGCTTGGAACGCGTGGCCATGGCGCCACGGACGAGCGTACCTGAACTGCGCAGGGCTTGACCTCCTGCCTCATCGCCTTGGCCGGCGCAACGCATCGGCCAGGGTGGTCTGCGGCTTGGCGGGGTGGATGCAGAAGGCTTATGGGTGCGGCAGGCCGGCCAGCAGATCCAGCGGGTCAACCTCGTGCAGCGTTTCACGCTATCTGGCAGATAAAAAAGCGTCTTTTCGGCCCTGGCGGTGTTGCCAATCCTCGCGATACCACCCGGTAT
>DCVY01000157.1:0-15932 GCA_002327945.1 Acidovorax delafieldii
GCTGCACCATGAACGTTAGGATTATCCGGTTTTCCTCAGTGACCCGTCCCCAAGGCGTTCAGCCCGAGGCTTGGTTTGGGTGCGCAGGCCCATATTCGCTGGACGATGCAGCGCACCAGGGCGAACCAGCGCTGGGAACGGGGTAGCTGGTGAAAGCAGGTGGATAGCAAAAAAAGCCCGGCACTCTGGCGAGCACCGGGCTTTTTTGTCAGCCATGGAGGGCGTGAACCGTTCAGGCAGCTACGCCGTCGGCCACGTCCTTGTACTCGGCGATCTGATCGAAGTTCATGTACTTGTAGATCTTGTCACCATTGGCGCTGAGCACACCCATGTCGGCCAGGTATTCGGCCTGGGTCGGGATGCGGCCCAGCTTGGAGCAGATGGCCGACAGCTCGGCAGAGCCCAGGTACACGTTGGTGTTCTTGCCCAGGCGGTTGGGGAAGTTGCGCGTGCTGGTGGACATCACGGTGGCGCCTTCCTTCACCTGTGCCTGGTTGCCCATGCACAGCGAGCAGCCCGGCATTTCCATGCGGGCACCAGCGGCGCCGAACACGCCGTAGTGGCCTTCTTCGGTGAGCTGGTGGGCGTCCATCTTGGTGGGCGGCGCCATCCACAGCTTGACCGGGATGTCCTTCTTGCCTTCGAGCAGCTTGGAAGCGGCGCGGAAGTGGCCGATGTTGGTCATGCAAGAGCCGATGAACACTTCGTCGATCGCGGCGCCGGCCACGTCCGACAGCGTCTTGGCGTCATCGGGGTCGTTGGGGCAGCAGACGATAGGCTCGGTGATCTCGGCCAGGTCGATCTCGATCACGGCGGCGTATTCGGCGTCGGCATCGGGTGCCAGCAGCTCCGGCTTGGCCAGCCAGGCTTGCATGGCCTGGATGCGACGGCCGATGGTGCGCGCGTCGGCATAGCCCTGGGCGATCATGTTCTTGAGCAGCACGATGTTCGAGTTGATGTACTCGATGATCGGCTCTTTGTTCAGGCGCACGGTGCAGCCGGCGGCAGAACGCTCGGCAGATGCGTCGGACAGCTCGAATGCCTGCTCGACCTTCATGTCGGGCAGGCCTTCGATTTCGAGGATGCGGCCCGAGAAGATGTTCTTCTTGCCCTGCTTTTCCACCGTCAGCAACCCGGCCTTGATGGCATACAGCGGAATCGCGTGCACCAGGTCGCGCAGCGTCACGCCTGGCTGCATCTGGCCCTTGAAGCGCACCAGCACCGATTCAGGCATATCCAGCGGCATCACGCCCGTGGCAGCGGCAAAGGCCACCAGACCCGAACCGGCGGGGAAGCTGATGCCGATGGGGAAACGGGTGTGCGAGTCGCCACCGGTGCCCACGGTGTCGGGCAGCAACATGCGGTTGAGCCAGCTGTGGATGATGCCGTCGCCGGGCTTGAGCGAGATACCGCCACGGTTGCTGATGAACTCGGGCAACTCGTGGTGCATCTTCACGTCCACAGGCTTGGGGTAAGCGGCCGTGTGGCAGAAGGACTGCATGACGAGGTCGGCGCTGAAACCCAGGCAGGCCAGGTCTTTCAGTTCGTCGCGCGTCATGGGGCCGGTGGTGTCTTGCGAGCCGACCGACGTCATCTTGGGCTCGCAGTAAGTGCCGGGCAGCACGCCCTGGCCTTCTGGCAGGCCGCAGGCGCGGCCGACCATCTTCTGCGCCAGCGTGAAACCCTTGCCGTGGCCCTGGGGCACTTGCGGCAGGCGAAACAGCGTGCTCACGGGCAGGCCCAGCGCCTCGCGCGCCTTGGCGGTGAGACCGCGGCCGATGATCAGCGGAATGCGGCCACCGGCACGCACTTCATCGAACAGCACGTCGCTCTTGACGGTGAACTCGGCAATGACCTTGCCATCCTTGAGGGCCTTGCCTTCGTAGGGGCGCAGCTCGATGGTGTCGCCCATGTTCATCTGGCTCACATCGAGCTCGATGGGCAGCGCGCCGGCGTCTTCCATGGTGTTGTAGAAGATAGGAGCAATCTTGCTGCCCAGGCACACGCCGCCGAAACGCTTGTTGGGCACGTACGGAATGTCTTCGCCGGTGAACCACAGCACGCTGTTGGTGGCCGACTTNNTTGTCCGACTTCTCGCGCAGGTCGTTAATGAACTTCACCGGGCCGCGCTTGCCGTCTTCTTCGGGCGTGATGCCGTCGCGCTTGTTCTTGAGCATGGCCAGCGCATGCAGCGGGATGTCGGGGCGGCTCCAGGCGTCTGGCGCGGGCGACAGGTCGTCGGTGTTGGTTTCGCCCGTGACCTTGAGCACCGTGAGCGTGATGCTTTGCGGCACTTCAGGACGGCTGGTGAACCACTCGGCATCGGCCCAGCTTTGCAGCACGGCCCGGGCGCTGGTGTTGCCCTTGTCGGCCTTTTCCTTGACGTCGTGGAACTGGTCGAACATCAGCAGGGTTTTCTTCAGGCCCTCAGCGGCCACGGAAGCCACGGCAGCGTCGTCGAGCAGATCGATCAGCGGCGTGAGGTTGTAGCCGCCCAGCATGGTGCCCAGCAACTCGGTGGCCTTTTCGCGGCTGATGAGTGCGCATTTTTCCGTACCGTGCGCCACGGCTGCCAGGTAGCTGGCCTTGACCTTGGCGGCATCGTCCACGCCGGCAGGCACGCGGTGCGTGATCAGATCGACCAGAGTTGCTTGCTCGCCTGCAGGCGGGTTCTTCAGCAGCTCGACCAGTTCGCTGGTCTGCTGGGCGCTCAGGGGCAGTGGCGGGATGCCCAATGCGGCGCGTTCGGCCACATGGTCACGGTAGGCTTTCAACATCGATTTTCTCCGGTTGCGTTCTAAAGTGGGGCGGGTGCGTGCTGAGGACCGGTCGCACTCCAATCGTTAATTCTTGGCGACAGGCAGCGGTTCGAGCACGCTGGGGGGCGGGTTCTTCTTGATGGCCTCGGCAACCAGGTACTGCTCGGGGCTCATGCATTCATCTGCCAGGCGCTGACCGCGCTTTTGGTCCATGAGCATGGATTTGTTGGCAATCTGCAGCCAGACAGCGCCGCCCTTGTGGTCTTCCAGGCGCACGGCGCCAGTGGTGGTTGCAACAGGGGCCATGCGGTACTTGAAGCCCTTGCCTTCCACATCGAAGTGGCCGGGCAGTGCAGGGTTGGCCTTGAGCGTGACGTGGGCGCCCAGTTCGCAGGCAATGCGGCCCACATGCACACGTTCGGCAATGGCCAGTTCAGCCGGCGACAGGGCCGCTTCGGCGGTCATGATGCCCGCTGCTGCCACCTGGTCGGTGGCAGGCCTGGGCTGGGTCCGGCTGCTGGTGGACTCTGCCTTGGCGGTCTTGGCTGCCTTGGCGGTGGTGGTTTTGGCAGATGCCTTGGCAGCCGGTTTGGCGGCAGGCTGTGCGGGTGTCTGGGCCAGCGCAAAGGCGGGCGCCAGCAACATCAGGGCAGAAGCGATAAAGGTTTTCATCTGGGATCCTGCAGGTCAATGTTCAAGGACAAAGGGGGACGGACGGAGCAAACCACGAACACACGGCCTGGGGCAAGGCGCGCCCGGTGCTGTGTGCACGTTCCAGTACCTGCCAGTAGTAACGGAAGCTGGCACGGTCATGCAATGTGCCTTCAAAACTGATGGGAGCCCAATCAGCGTCTGCGGCAGCAGCTATTATTTTTGATGCAACTTCAATGTCATCCTGCGTGGGCGCAAAGGCCTCGAGGATCGGTCGGATCTGCGCCGGGTGAATGCTCCACATGCGCGTGTAGCCAAACTCGCGGGCCGCGCGGCTGGCTGCGGCCTGCATGGCCGCCATGTCGCTGAATTCGGTCACCACGCAGTGCGAAGGCACTTTGCCATGGGCATGGCAGGCCGAGGCGATTTCCAGCTTGGCACGCACCACCAGCGGGTGCGTGAATTGCCCCGCCGAGGTCATGGCCGATGCGGGAATGGCGCCGCCATGGGCCGACACAAAATCCATCAGCCCGAAGCTCAGGCTTTGCACTTGCGGATGCGCAGCGATTTCGAACGCGCGGTGCACCGCAGCCGGGGATTCAATCAGCACCTGCAAAGGCAAGTGGCCGGCCGATGCGCGTTGCAGGGCGATTTCTGCCCGCACGACGTCGTCCACCGACTCGACCTTGGGCAGCATGATGTGGGTGAGCCGATGACCGGCCTCACCTGCAATGGTGGCCACATCATTGGCAAATGCGGGGTGATCCACAGGGTGCACCCGCGCACCCACGCGCGCCGCCGGGGCGGCATCGCGCGCCAGGGCGGCCACCAGAGTCGCGTGCGCCGCCTCGTCACCGACCGGCGCCCCGTCTTCGCAGTCCAGCGTCACGTCGAAGACGCAGGCGCCGAACTCCTCGGTCATCTGGGCCTGCAATTGCAGGCTCTTGCGCATGCGCGCCGGCGCACCACTGTAGTGATCGCACACCGGCAAGGCGGCAGAAGCGGCCTGGGCGCCGAGCAGTACATCGCGGGGATGGGCAGGCCCGCCCGCACTGGTTGCGGCGTGGGCTGCTCCGCCCGATGGGGCGGCGCTGCCTGAGGGCGTTTTTGCGCTGCGCACAACACTCATGGGATCACAGCAGGTGCTTG
Source organism: Acidovorax delafieldii (assembly GCA_002327945.1). Taxonomy (GTDB): domain Bacteria; phylum Pseudomonadota; class Gammaproteobacteria; order Burkholderiales; family Burkholderiaceae_C; genus Acidovorax; species Acidovorax delafieldii_C. The sequence goes on from DCVY01000157.1 coordinate 4,560, forward strand.
ACGCCGTCTTGCTCGCCTTGCAGTTCGGCCAGCGTGATGTTGATGCGCTCTTGCGAGAACGCGTCGATTTCCAGACCTTCGACGATCTTGTACTCACCGTTTTCGCACGTCACGGGGAAACCAAACATGGTGTCCTTGGGAATGCCGTACTGGCCGTCCGAAGGAACGCCCATGGTGACCCATTTGCCGTTGGTGCCCAGGGCCCAGTCGCGCATGTGGTCAATGGCGGCGTTGGCAGCCGAGGCGGCCGACGACAGGCCGCGTGCCTCGATGATGGCCGCACCGCGCTTGCCCACGGTGGGCAGGAACACGTTGGCATTCCATTCCTGGTCGTTGATCATCTTGGCGACGCTTTCACCGTTGATGGTGGCAAAACGGTAATCGGCATACATCGTGGGTGAATGGTTGCCCCACACGGTCAGCTTCTCGATGCCGGCCACGGCCTTGCCGGTTTTGGCAGCGATCTGGCTGGCAGCGCGGTTGTGGTCCAGGCGCAGCATGGCGGTGAAGTTCTTGCGTGGCAGGTCAGGAGCCGACTTCATGGCGATGTAGGCGTTGGTGTTGGCCGGGTTGCCGACCACCAGCACCTTGACGTCGCGGCTGGCGACGGCGTTGAGCGCCTTGCCCTGGGCCGTGAAGATGGCGCCGTTGACGGCCAGCAGCTCAGCGCGCTCCATGCCGGGGCCACGGGGGCGCGAACCCACCAGCAGGGCGTAGTCGGCATCCTTGAAGGCAGTCATCGGGTCGCTGTGAGCGGTCATCCCCACGAGCAGCGGGAAGGCGCAGTCGTCAAGTTCCATCATCACGCCCTTGAGCGCTTTTTGTGGGCCTTCCACGGGCACTTCGAGCAGCTGCAGGATGACAGGCTGGTCCTTGCCCAGCATTTCGCCCGAGGCGATGCGAAACAGCAGGGCGTAACCGATTTGACCAGCAGCGCCGGTGACAGCAACACGGACGGGCTTTTTGCTCATGGTGAAAACTCCAGGAAATGGGGGAAACAGGAATAGGTGAAGCGCAAGCACCAGCGCCTGTTACCAGCAGCCCGTGCCCCGCAAAACAGCCTTGGAGTTTACCGCCGATTGCTGCGATAGGTCAATTTGTCTTATGTCTTATATAAGATATGATCAAGCCCAGACTGCCAGTCCGAGAGGTCGTCCGAGAGACCGTCTCGCCTGGCCGCACCACCCTAATTTTCTTCGCCATGTCCTCGCTTCCGCTCCACGTTGACGCGCCAGCGCCGCCCCCCGGTGGTGCGGGCGCAGTGACACCGGCATTCAGTCCGCTGTACCAGCAGATCAAGGCGCTGATCCTGCAGAGCCTGCAGCAGGGCGAATGGAAGCCCGGCGAAGCCATTCCCAGCGAAATGGACCTGGCGGCGCGGTTTCGCGTGAGCCAGGGCACGGTGCGCAAGGCTATTGATGAGCTGGCGGCCGAAAACCTCGTGGTGCGGCGCCAGGGCAAGGGCACTTTTGTGGCCACCCATGCCGAGCAACATGTGCAATACCGTTTCCTGAAGCTCTTGCCCGACAGCGGAGACGCACGGGAAGAAGTTCCGGCGCAACGCACTGTGCTGGAATGCCGGCGCGTGCGTGCCAGCGCCGATGTGGCGCGCGCCTTGGCGCTGCGCAGCGGCGATCCGGTGGTGCAGGCGCGGCGCATTCTGTCGTTTGCCGGCGAACCCACCATTCTCGAAGACATTTGGCTGCCCGGCCAGGCCTTCAAGGGCCTGACAGCCGAGCAGATGGCCGCCTACCAGGGTCCGACCTACGCCATGTTTGAACTCGACTTTGGCGTGCGCATGGTGCGGGCCGAAGAAAAAATCCGTGCCGTGCTGCCCGATAGCGAGCAGGCGCAGCTACTGCACACCCCGGTGGGCACGCCCCTGCTGAGCGTGGAGCGCATTGCCTACACCTACAACGATGTTCCCATGGAGTTACGGCGGGGCCTTTACCGCACCGATACCCACCACTACCACAACGAATTGAGCTGACAGCACGCTGGCACTTGAGCAGAAACGTCAAAATATTAATACACGGGAATACCCCACTTGTTGCGTTGCAATAGAATTTTGCGTTCTTTGCACCTTCAAATTACAAAGTCGTTACATCCACGAAAGCACCCGCCATGACAGAGCTTGCCAAAAAACGGCCTGAATTCCGCAACATCAACGCCTTCAAGGACCTCACCACCTACCGCATGGCACCTGCAGCATGGGTATCCATCCTGCACCGTGCCAGCGGCGTGATCATGTTCTTGCTGCTGCCATTCATCCTCTGGATGTTTGACACTTCCGTGTCGTCCGAATTTTCTTTCGCAAAATTCAAGGCCGTCTTCAACGCTGGCGTCGGCTTTGTGCCCGGCTGGTTCTTCAAGCTCCTGGCACTGGCGCTGATCTGGTCGTATCTGCACCACTTCACCGCAGGTCTGCGCCATCTGTGGATGGACATCAGCCACGACGCTGTGACCAAGGAGTTCGGCAAGACTTCGGCCATTGCCACGCTGGCGATCAGCATTGCGCTGACGCTGGTGCTGGGCGCGAAGCTGTTCGGTTTGTATTGAGTAACACAGCGGTCTTCGCCTTGGGCGGGGCCGCGCAAGCACCAAAGGAAAACACCATGTCCGTCAATTACGGCTCCAAGCGCATCGTTGTGGGCGCCCACTATGGTCTGCGCGACTGGCTCAGCCAGCGCGTGACCGCGGCCCTCATGGCCCTGTTCACCATCGCCCTGCTCGCGCAGCTGATCTTCACCAAAGGCCCCATCGGCTACGACGTGTGGGCCGGCATTTTCTCTGCCCAGTGGATGAAGGTTCTGACCTTCTCCATCATCATCGCGCTGGCCTGGCATGTCTGGGTGGGCGTGCGCGACATTTTCATGGATTACATCCAGCCCGTGGGTCTGCGCCTGGTGCTGCAGATTTTCACCATCGTCTGGCTGGTCGGCTGCGCCGGCTGGGGCATCCAGGTTCTGTGGCGTCTCTGATTCCCGCGACTGAAGGCAAACAATGAGCTACACCAACGCTAACATCACCAAGCGCAAATTTGACGTCGTCATCATCGGCGCCGGCGGCTCCGGCATGCGCGCCGCGCTTGAACTCTCCCGCGCAGGCCTGAACGTGGCCTCGCTGTCCAAAGTGTTCCCCACCCGCAGCCACACCGTGGCAGCACAAGGCGGCGTTTCGGCATCGCTGGGCAACATGAGCGAGGACAACTGGCACTACCACTTCTACGACACCATCAAGGGCTCCGACTGGCTGGGCGACCAAGATGCGATCGAATTCATGTGCCGCGAAGCACCCAAGGTGGTGTATGAGCTCGAACACTTCGGCATGCCGTTCGACCGCAACCCCGATGGCACCATCTACCAGCGCCCGTTTGGCGGCCACACCGCCAACTACGGCGAAAAGCCCGTGCAGCGCGCCTGCGCCGCCGCCGACCGCACCGGCCACGCCATGCTGCACACGCTGTACCAGCAAAACGTCAAAGCCAAGACCAATTTCTTCGTCGAGTGGATGGCCCTGGACCTGATCCGCGACGCCGATGGCGACGTGGTCGGCGTGACCGCGCTGGAAATGGAAACCGGCGACCTCTACATCCTCGAAGCCAAGACCGTGCTGCTGGCCACCGGTGGCGCCGGCCGTATCTTTGCCGCCTCTACCAACGCCTTCATCAACACCGGTGACGGCCTGGGCATGGCGGCACGCGCCGGCATTGCGCTGCAGGACATGGAGTTCTGGCAATTCCACCCCACCGGCGTAGCCGGCGCGGGCGTGCTGCTGACCGAAGGCTGCCGCGGCGAAGGCGCCATCTTGCTCAACAGCAATGGCGAGCGCTTCATGGAGCGCTATGCCCCCACCCTGAAGGATCTGGCCCCGCGCGATTTCGTCTCGCGCTCGATGGACCAGGAAATCAAGGAAGGCCGTGGCTGTGGTCCCAACAAGGACTACGTGATGCTCAAGCTCAGCCACCTGGGTGCAGACACCATCCACAAGCGCTTGCCGTCGGTGTATGAAATTGGCGTCAACTTCGCCAACGTGGACATCACCAAGGAAGACATTCCCGTGGTGCCCACCATCCACTACCAGATGGGCGGCGTGCCCACCAACATCAACGGCCAGGTGATCACCCAGGCCCATGGTGTCAACAACGCCGTGGTGAACGGCCTGTATGCCGTGGGTGAATGCGCCTGCGTGAGCGTGCACGGCGCCAACCGCCTGGGCACCAATTCGCTGCTGGACTTGCTGGTGTTCGGCAAGGCCGCTGGCCGCCACATCGTCGAATTCAACAACAAGAACAAGGAGCACAAGCCCTTGCCCAAGGATGCGGCCGACCGCACCCTGGCACGCCTGAACCAACTCGACAAGTCCAGCGACGGCATCTACGCCCAGAACCTGGCCGGCGACATCCGCACCACCATGCAGCAGCACGCAGGCGTGTTCCGCACCCAGGCCAGCATGGACGAAGGCGTCCAGAAGATCGCTGAAATTCGCAGCCGCGTGGCCGGCGTCACGCTCAAGGACAAATCCAAGGTGTTCAACACCGCGCGCATCGAGGCGCTGGAGGTGGACAACCTGATCGAAGTGGCCCAGGCCACCATGGTGTCTGCCGCAGCCCGCAAGGAATGCCGTGGTGCCCACACCGTGTACGACTACGAGCACCCCGCCGACCACGCCGACTTCCCGCTGGGCCGCAACGACAAGGAATGGCTCAAGCACACACTGTGGTACAGCGAAGGCAGCCGCCTCGACTACAAGCCCGTCAACCTCAAGCCTTTGACGGTGGACAGCGTTCCTCCGAAGGTCCGTACGTTCTAAATCGTCACGAGAGAAGAAACATGCAAAAACGCACATTCCAAATCTACCGCTACGATCCGGACAAGGATGCCAAACCCTACATGCAGACCATCGAGATCGAACTCGACGGCCACGAGCGCATGCTGCTGGACGCCCTGATCAAGCTCAAGGAACAAGATCCCACGCTGTCGTTCCGCCGTTCCTGCCGCGAAGGCGTCTGCGGTTCGGACGCCATGAACATCAATGGCAAGAACGGCCTGGCGTGCCTGACCAACATGAACACGCTCACGGGCACCATCGTGCTCAAGCCGCTGCCAGGCCTGCCCGTGATCCGCGACCTGATCGTGGATATGACGCAGTTCTTCAAGCAGTACAACTCGATCAAGCCCTACCTGATCAACGAAGCGCTGACCCCCGACCGTGAGCGCCTGCAGTCGCCCGAAGAGCGCGAAGAGCTCAACGGCCTGTACGAGTGCATCCTGTGCGCAAGCTGCTCCACGTCCTGCCCCAGTTTCTGGTGGAACCCCGACAAGTTCGTGGGCCCCGCAGGTCTGCTGCAGGCCTACCGATTCATCGCTGACAGCCGCGATGACGCCACGGGCGCACGCCTCGATAACCTCGAAGACCCCTACCGTCTGTTCCGCTGCCACACCATCATGAACTGCGTGGACGTGTGCCCCAAGGGTCTGAACCCCACCAAGGCCATCGGCAAGATCAAGGAACTGATGGTGCGTCGCGCCATCTGAAGCGATCCCCAAGCCATGGGTGAAACCTCCACCATCGCCAGCGCAGCAGCCTCGCCGCTGCTCGATGAGCGCGCACTGAGCAAGCTGCACTGGCGCTGCAGGAGGGGCCTGCTGGAGAACGACCTGTTCATCGAGCAGTTTTTCACCCGCTTTGAGCTCCAGCTGACCAAACGCCACGCCGACGGCCTGATGGCCCTGATGGACCTGGCGGACAACGACCTGCTGGACCTGCTGCTGCGCCGTCGCGAGCCACAGGCTCCGCTGGACGCACCCGAAGTACACGAAGTGCTTGCCATGCTGCGTCAGGCTGGCCGCACCGCAGTGCCGTAGTGCCTTGGCACAAAAACGATAGCCCCAGACCGGATCATCGGAAACCCAAAGGAAAGTAACAATGAAGCTAGCTGACAACAAAGCAACCCTGTCGTTCAGTAACGGCAGCCCCAGCGTGGAAATGCCGGTCTACCAGGGCGCCATCGGACCGGACGTCATCGACATCCGCAAGCTGTACGCTCAGACCGGCATGTTCACCTACGATCCCGGCTTCCTGTCCACGGCATCGTGCCAGTCCGCCATCACCTACATCGATGGCGACAAGGGCGAGTTGCTGTACCGCGGCTACCCCATCGAACAACTGGCCACGCAGTGCGACTACCTCGACACCTGCTACCTGCTGCTCAAGGGCGATCTGCCCAACGCCACCCAGCGCAGTGACTTTCACAAGCTGGTGCTCGACCACACCATGGTCAATGAGCAGATGCAGTTCTTCCTGCGCGGCTTCCGCCGTGACGCGCACCCCATGGCGGTGCTCACGGGCCTGGTGGGCGCCATGTCGGCCTTCTACCATGACAGCACCGACATCAACAATCCGCAGCACCGCGACATCGCCGCGATCCGACTGATTGCCAAGATGCCGACGCTGGTTGCCATGGCCTACAAGTACGGCGTCGGCCAGCCCTACATGTACCCCCGCAACGAACTGTCGTACTCCGGCAACTTCCTGCGCATGATGTTTGGCACACCCTGCGAGGACTTCAAGGTCAATCCCGTGCTTGAGCGCGCCCTGGACCGCATCTTCATCCTGCACGCTGACCACGAGCAAAACGCCTCCACCTCCACGGTGCGCCTGTGCGGTTCGTCGGGCACCAACCCGTTTGCCGCCATCTCCGCTGGCGTGGCCTGCCTGTGGGGCCCTGCCCACGGTGGCGCCAACGAAGCCTGCCTGAACATGCTGGAAGACATCCAGCGCCAGGGCGGTGTGTCCAAGGTGGGCGAGTTCATGGAGAAGGTCAAGGACAAGAACTCCGGCGTGAAGCTGATGGGTTTTGGTCACCGCGTCTACAAGAACTACGACCCCCGCGCCAAGCTCATGCAGGAGACCTGCAACGAAGTGCTGGCCGAACTGGGTCTTGAAAAAGACCCGCTGTTCAAGCTCGCCAAAGAGCTGGAAAAAATCGCCCTGGAAGACGACTACTTCGTGTCGCGCAAGCTGTACCCGAACGTGGACTTCTACTCCGGCATCGTGCAGCGCGCCATGGGCATTCCGGTCAACCTGTTCACCGGCATCTTTGCACTGGCCCGCACCGTGGGCTGGATTGCCCAACTCAACGAAATGATCAGCGACCCCGAATACAAGATCGGCCGCCCACGCCAGCTGTTCACCGGCTCGGTGCGCCGCGACGTTCCGGCCCTCGACAAGCGCTGACAGGCAGCGTGCTGCACCAGCAGTGCGCCTGGTCTCTCACCCAGCCCGCCCAACTGGCGGGCTTTTTTGTCTGCGCCAGCCTATTCACACACAAGCCCGGCGGACACCACTCCCATGGCCTACAGTAGCGCTTTCGCCCCTTGTGCAACCCCTTCAGAGATCGACCCCATGAAATCCAGAGCCGCTGTTGCCTTCAAGGCCGGAGAACCCCTGCGAATCGTCGAAATCGACGTGGCACCGCCCCAAAAGGGTGAGGTGCTGGTCAAAATCACGCACACCGGCGTGTGCCACACCGACGCCTTCACGCTGTCGGGCGAAGACCCGGAAGGCGTCTTCCCCGCCGTGCTCGGCCATGAGGGCGCGGGCATTGTGGTCGAAGTGGGCGAGGGCGTGACCAGCGTGAGGCCAGGCGACCACGTGATTCCGCTCTACACCGCCGAATGCGGCGAATGCCTGTTCTGCAAGAGCGGCAAAACCAACCTGTGCGTGGCCGTGCGCGCCACCCAGGGCAAGGGCGTGATGCCAGATGGCACCACACGCTTGAGCTATAACGGCCAGCCCATTTACCACTACATGGGTTGCTCCACCTTCAGCGAGTACACCGTGGTGGCCGAGGTCTCGCTGGCCAAGGTCAACCCCAACGCCAACCCCGAGCAGGTCTGCCTGCTGGGCTGCGGCGTGACCACCGGCCTGGGCGCGGTCAAAAACACCGCCAAGGTGCAGGAAGGCGACACCGTGGCCGTGTTTGGCCTGGGCGGCATTGGCCTGGCGGTGGTTCAGGGCGCAAAGCTGGCCAAGGCCGGCCGCATCATCGCCATCGACACCAACCCCGCCAAGTTCGATCTGGCCAAGGTGTTTGGTGCCACCGACTGCATCAACCCGAAAGACTTTGACAAGCCGATCCAGCAAGTCATCGTCGAGATGACCGGCTGGGGCGTGGACCACAGCTTTGAGTGCATCGGCAATGTCGATGTGATGCGCGCGGCGCTGGAGTGCGCGCACCGGGGCTGGGGCCAGAGCGTGATCATCGGCGTGGCCGGGGCGGGCAAAGAGGTTTGCACCCGCCCGTTCCAGCTGGTGACGGGGCGCAAATGGCTGGGCTCGGCCTTTGGCGGCGTCAAGGGCCGCAGCGAGCTGCCGGGCATGGTTGAAGACGCCATGAGCGGAAAAATCCAACTCGCGCCCTTTGTCACGCACACCATGCCGCTGACAGAGATCAACACCGCATTTGACCTGATGCACGAAGGCAAGTCGATCCGCTCGGTGGTGGTGTTCTGAAAAGCGTCGCCGCCATGGCCTCAGACGCTCTGGAGCTGCGCAGCGAGCATGCCTGTTTTGGTGGCATGCAGCGCTTTTACCGGCACGCCTCGCGCGCAATCGGGCTGCCCATGCAGTTCGCGCTGTACCTGCCGCCGCAGGCACGCGCGGGCGCACGGGTGCCTGCGCTGCTCTACCTGGCGGGGCTGACCTGCACTGAAGAAACCTTCGCCATCAAAGCCGGCGCCCAGCGCCTGGCCGCCGAACTGGGCCTGGCCCTGATCGCCCCCGACACCAGCCCACGCGGCTCCGGCGTGGCGGGCGAGTCCGACGCCTGGGACTTTGGCGTGGGCGCAGGCTTTTACCTCGACGCCACACAGGCGCCCTGGGCCACGCACTGGCGCATGGAGAGCTACCTGCTGCACGAGCTGCTGCCGCTGCTGACCGCCACGCAGCCCATTGATGCGCAGCGCCTGGGCATTTGTGGCCATTCGATGGGTGGCCACGGCGCACTCACACTCGCCTTGCGGCACCACGGTGTGTTCCGCAGCGTCTCGGCCTTTGCGCCCATTTGTGCGCCAGCCCAGTGCCCGTGGGGGCGCAACGCATTCACCGGCTATCTGGGTCAGGATGAAAGCACCTGGGGCGCACATGACGCGAGTGTGCTCATGGGCCAGCAAGGCAGCGCGCCCTATCCCCAGGGCATCCTGATCGACCAGGGCCTGGCCGACCAGTTCCTCGCCACGCAGTTGCACCCGCACCTGTTCGAGAGCGCCTGCGCCCAGGTCGGTCAACCGCTCACGCTGCGCAGGCATGCGGGCTACGACCATGGCTACTATTTCATCCAGACCTTTCTGGCCGACCATTTGCAGCACCATGCAAACAGGCTTGCCTGAGAGGCTGGGAGTCTTTTGCCTGTGCCCGCCTTGCACGCCACAACACCCCTGCCCGCCGTTGCCAATGCCCGCCATCGCTACTGCCCGCCGCGTCGTCGCGTCTTGCCTGGCGCCCCGATCACGGCACCGGCGGGCGCATCCAACGGCCGTTTTTAGGTTAATTTCCACTTAAGCTGCGCTGCAAACAATGGGTCATGCCATTGTTGTTGCAGCTTTTCGCCCTCGGCCACCGTGCCGTTGCCCACCCTACCCATCCTTCCCGTGAAATCCACCCTGCGTGGGCGGTGGTGCTGGCCAGCGCCTGGCTGGCCACCGCCTGCAATGTGCCGCTGTGGCGCGAAGTGGCGGCGCTGCCAGGCCATGGCACGTTGCGCGGCTGGGGTTTTGCACTGGCTTTTGCGATCATCGTGACGGCCGGCAATGCCGCCCTGCTGAGTTTTCTGGCCTGGCGCTGGACGCTCAAGCCCGCCATCACCGTGATGCTGCTCATGGCCGCTTTCGGAGCCTATTTCATGCTGGCCTATGGCATTGCCATTGACGCGAGCATGCTGGTCAATATGATGCAGACCGATGTGAAAGAGGCTGGCGACCTGCTCAACTGGCGCATGCTGGCCACCGTGCTGGCGCTGACGGCACCGCCGTTGTTGTGGCTGTACCGCCGCCCGGTGCGCCGCATGCATGCCTTTCGCCACATGGCCCACAACGGCGCGCTGCTGGTGGGCGCTGTCGTGGTGATCGTGGTCTGCCTGCTGCTGGTGTTCCAGGACTTTGCCTCGACCATGCGCAACCACACCAAGCTGCGTTACCTGATCAATCCGCTCAACAGCGTGTACGCCCTGGGCAACATCGCCACCAAGCCACTGCGGATGGACACCCGCACGCTCATGCCCCTGGGGCGCGACGCCCAGCTGGGCGCCAGCTATGCGGGCCAGCAAAAGCCGCCCCTGCTGGTGCTGGTGCTGGGTGAAACCGGGCGCAGCATGAATTTCGCGCTCAACGGCTACGCCCGGCCCACCACACCCTTGCTGTCGGCCCGCAGCGACCTGGCCACGGCGCGCAACGCCTGGTCTTGCGGAACCAGCACGGCCGCGTCGGTGCCCTGCATGTTTTCGCACCTGGGCCGCGACGGCTTCGGCGCGCGCAAGGCCAATTACGAAAGCCTGATCGATGTGCTGCACCACGCGGGCCTGGCCGTGCTGTGGCTGGACAACCAGGCCGGCTGCAAGGGCGTGTGCGAACGCATCGGCGAAGTGCGCACCACGGCATTGAAAGATCCGGCGCTGTGCCCCGACGGCGAATGCTTGGACCCCATCATGCTCAAGGACCTGGATCAGCGTCTGGCCGAACTGCCCACCGAACAACGCAACCGCGGCACCGTGGTGGTGATGCACGAAATGGGCAGCCACGGCCCGGCTTACTTCAAACGCTCGGCGGCGGACCTGAAGAAGTTCCAGCCCGAATGCCTCTCCACCAACCTGCAGGAATGCACACAAGAGCAGGTGGTGAATGCTTACGACAACAGCATCGTGCAGACCGACCAGTTTCTTGATTCAGTGATCCACTGGCTCTCAGCCCAATCAGGTCAAGCGCAGACAGCGATGATTTATGTATCAGACCATGGCGAATCGCTGGGTGAAAACAACATCTACCTGCATGGTCTGCCCTATTCCATTGCGCCCGACGCGCAAAAGCATGTGCCCTGGATCACCTGGCTGTCTCCCGCCATGCAGGCGCGCAGTGGCGTCTCCACGCCTTGCCTGCAAAAAGACCTGGCCGAGCGACGCATCACGCACGATGGCTACTTTCATTCGGTGCTGGGCCTGATGGATGTGCAAACCACGGCTTACCGGCCGGACCAGGACATTTACGCGCCTTGCCGCCAGCCAGGCACATAGGAGGCTGTCGGACGGGGCGCGTCGATAGCGAAAAACGAAGCTTTCACACCAATCGGCCCCAGCGAGGACAGTTTTGCCGCCTTTGC
>DCVY01000157.1:16012-17347 GCA_002327945.1 Acidovorax delafieldii
TTTTTATTTGTGCCATCAAGCGTGAAACACGGCACTAGAAAAGGCAGCCCTGACCTCGCGCCAGCGCTGGTCGGAACTGGCCCAGGTCCAGCTTCACCCGCTCGCGGTTCAGCCCCAGCCGCCGGCATGACGCAGCAAACCGTTGGCGCAACAGATCGGCCCACAGGCCGGTACCCTTCATGCGCGACACGTAGCTGCTGTCGTAGGTCTTGCCTGCGGCACGGGCCGCTGGGCCCAGGTGGTGCAAGTCCTGGATGCGCGCCAACACCCGTGCCGCGCGCTCGGGGTAATGCAGCGCCAGCCACTCGCGAAACAGCGCGTCCAGCTCCCACGGCAGGCGAATCACCGTGTAAAAGGCGCTGCGCGCACCGGCCTCGTGCGCAGCCTCCAGCACCATCTCCATGTCTTCGGTGATGAAGGGAATCTGCGGCGCCACGCTCACGCCCACGGGCACACCTGCCTCGGCCAGCGCGCGGATGGTGCGCAGACGCCGGTGCGGTGCGGCTGCGCGCGGCTCCATGCGCCGGGCCAGCGCGACATCGAGCGTAGTGATGGTCACATACACCGCCGCCAGGCGCTGTGCTGCAAGCGGCGCCAGCAGGTCAAGATCGCGCTCCACCCCGCTGCTCTTGGTGATGAGCGAGAACGGATGCCGCGCATCGCGCAGCACCTCGATCACGCCGCGCGTGAGTCGCAGTTCGCGTTCCACGGGCTGGTAGCAGTCGGTAGCCGAACCGATGTTCAGCAGGCACGGCACATGGCCGGGTCGGGCCAGCTCGGCGCGCAGCACCTCGGCAATGTTGTGCTTGGCAATGATCTGCGTCTCGAAATCAAGCCCCGGCGACAGGTTCAGGTAGCTGTGCGTGGGCCGCGCATAACAATAGACGCAGCCATGCTCGCACCCCCGGTAAGGGTTCACCGAGTGTTCAAAAAAGATATCGGGAGAATCGTTGGCACACAGCGCGCTGTGGGCTGTTTCCAGGTGCACGCGGGTGGGCGGCAGCGCGGCCTGGCCGTCACTATCTGGCGGAAAGCCCCAGCCGTCATCCACCACCGTGCGGGTCTCGCGCATGAACCGGTGCGGCATGGCGGTGGCTGCCCCCCGCCCGCGAATGGTGTGGATGGGGATTCGCGCTTCGGGCAGTGGGTCGCATGGCGGATCAGCGGGATAGGCATCGGTTTTCATGGCTGTGTAAATATACAGCAATGCTCTGAACCTCAAACCGGCAGTTGACCGCTTTGTATCCCTTCGCAAGCCGCATGAAATCTGTCGTTGATGGCTTCGATGGCGTTCACCTTGTGGGTGAGAACGCTATGCACCCGCCCGCACCGCGC
>DCVY01000158.1 GCA_002327945.1 Acidovorax delafieldii
TGTGCGTGGTTTGAACAAAGTCACGGGTGAATGGAATCTGGTTTGCCTGGCCTGGAATGTCAAGCGCATGGCGGTACTGCGTCGAAAATTTGGATGACGGAGGCAATTGCCGTGAAAACCGGCAAAAAAGCTGAAAATTCGACCAGAAGTGCCTGTATTTTGAGCAAATTCAAAATCGAACTGTTTTGCAAAACCTCAAGGCCGACAGGGTGCTAGTGCAGCGTTTCACGCTATCTGGCACATAAAAAAGCGTCTTTTCGGCCCTGGCGGTGTTGCCAATCCTCGCGATACCACCCGGTATCGCTGCGGTTTGCGCCTTGCCAGAACCAATAATCCCTCTTTTTTATTTGTGCCATCAAGCGTGAAACACTGCACTGGTGCAGTGTTGCATTCTGTTTGGAACTTAACCGGTTATGGGCGCGGATGACCTTTTGCAGGATGTCGCGAGCGCTTTTGGTCCCGGTTGACTCCCCACCCTCTTGCCCCATACCCTGCCAGCCTTCACCATCCGCACAAAGACACCCCCCATGCCCTCCACCCAGCACGGCCTGCACCGTGAATACCACCGCACCGACCGCGTTGGCTGGCTGCGCGCCGCCGTGCTGGGGGCCAACGACGGCATTGTTTCCACCGCCAGCCTGGTGGTGGGCGTGGCGGCGGCGCAGGCCAGCCAGTCCACCATTTTGATGACAGCCGTGGCCGGGCTGGTGGCTGGGGCCATGTCGATGGCGGCGGGCGAATATGTGTCGGTGCACTCGCAGGTCGACACCGAAAAAGCCGATCTCGACCGCGAGCGCCGCGAGCTGGCCGCCGACCCCGCCGCCGAGGTGCGCGAGCTGGCCTGCATCTACGAGCGCCGGGGGCTGGACGCCGCGCTGGCGCAGCAGGTGGCCGAGCAGCTCATGGCGCACGACGCGCTGGGCGCCCATGCGCGCGACGAGCTCCAAATCTCCAGCGCCATGGCGGCCCGCCCCGTGCAGGCTGCGCTCACCTCGGCCGCCGCCTTTGCCGCCGGCGCCGCCTTGCCCTTGCTGGTGGTTGCCGTGGCGCCCGCCAGCAGCCTGCTGGTTTGGGTGGCCGGCACCGCGCTGGTGTTTCTGGCCCTGCTGGGCTGCGTGGCCGCGCGCACGGGCGGGGCGGGCGTGCTGGTGGGCGCCTGGCGCGTCACCTTCTGGGGGGCGCTGGCCATGGCCATCACGGCGGGGGTGGGGGCGCTGTTCGGGGCGCCTATGGGGTGATGCCCCCCGCGCATCACCCCCGCCACGCCACTTCGCCATCGGTCGCCACCGGCTGCGCGCGGTCCGGGGTTTCGAGGGTCTGCAAGAGGGTGGCGGGCCGTTTCAGGATCACGCTGCCAGCACGGGACGGTGCAGATACAGGCGCAGGCAGCGGATGCAGGTGCTCATGGGTTCTTGGCCTGGGCAAGGGCTACCGGGATGCCCTCAACGTCCTATGGATCCATTGCGCTGCGCGCCACCCGCAGCCCACGAAACCGGCGCGGCCAATGGCCAGGAACGCCGGGCCAGGGCGGCCCCACAGCGAGGGCGTCGTCCCCATCCCGCGAAGCGGGAGAGGGGGGCGGCGCGAAGCGACGCAGGGGTGTTTCACTTCAGGCTGTCCACAACCGAGGGCGGGGCGTCCACGCCCCCGGGCTGGTCCAGAAACTTGCCGCCCGACTGGATGAACGTTTGCAGACTGGGCCGCAGGCTGCTGGGCACGGCAATGATGTCCATGCCCAGTACGTGCGCCATTTCGGCCAGGGTGGAGTAGCGCGGGTCGAGGTCGCCGCCTTCGGTGCGCTGCACCGTCATGCGCGAAAGACCCGCGCTTTTGGCCAGCTGGGCCTGGGTGATGTGCTGGGCCTTGCGGGCGGTGGCCAGGGTGGTGATCAGGTGGTTGTGCATGATCATTATTGTGCGCTTTTTGCTAAAAATGCATAGTTTAAGTTGCACGTTGCGCAAAAAAAGGCCGCCTGGGCGGGGGGGCTGCGACGGATTGTCTTGGAGAGGTTGGGGTGCCTGAAGCCTGCGGGCTCATGCGAATGTGCTGACCTGGGTGCCCAGCGTGCCCGAGGCGGCCACAGAGGGTTCCTTGGGGTAATGCCTTGTTGTCGGCAAGTGGGCGCTGCGCTGGAGGGGGCAGAACATGTTGACGGTCTCCCAGGCTCCTATCCTATTGATCCGGCCCAATGGTGTGTGCCGTTTCTTATGTGGCGTTTTCGACCGCCTGCGCCGCGGGTGCGGGCGTCTGCTCGCGTGTCTGCAGGTTGGCGCGAACGAAGGCTTCGAAATGATCGGGCAGCAGCGGTCGGCTGAAGTGGTAGCCCTGCACCTGGTCGCAGCCGCGTGCGCGCAGAAAGTCCAGTTGCTCGGCGGTTTCCACGCCTTCGGCGATGGTGGTCATGCCCAGGCTGTGGGCCATCTGGATGATGGCGGTGACAATGGCCTGGTCGTCGGGGTCGGTGCCGATGTCGCGCACGAAGGACTGGTCGATCTTGAGCTGGTTGATGTGAAAGCGCTTGAGGTAGCTGAGCGACGAGTAGCCGGTGCCAAAGTCGTCGATGGACAGGCGGATGCCGAGCTGGCTCAGCTCCTGCATTTTCTGGGCGGCGATTTCAGGGGTTTTCATGGCCACGGCCTCGGTCAGCTCGAGTTCGAGGCATTCAGGGGGCACGCCGGTTTTCAGCAGCAGCTGGTTCACCATGCCGGTCAGCCCGCTCTGGCCAAACTGCACCGCCGAGAGGTTGACCGCCATGGTCATCATGGGCTGCCCGCTGTCGAGCCAGGCGCGCAACTGGCGCAGCGCAGTGTGCAGCACCCATTCGCCAATGGGCACGATGAGCCCGTTGGCTTCGGCCAGCGGAATGAATTCTGCGGGCGACACCATGCCCCATTGCGGATGGTTCCAGCGCAGCAGGGCTTCGGCGCCGACGATGCGGTCATCGTGCAGCGACAGCTGCGGCTGGTAAACCA
>DCVY01000119.1:0-1208 GCA_002327945.1 Acidovorax delafieldii
GCGATTACAGCAGCCACTGCGAAAACCTGCGCGCCCAACAACAGCCCACGCTGCCATCGAACATGGCGCTGGAACGTGACATCAACCCTTTTCTGCGGGTCCGCGAAGCTGCGGTCGCTGCAGCCGCCCAGGGCTTTGATGCCCAGGTCCAACCACAAGACGCCGTGGCGGTATTTGCCGCCCTGCGCCAATGGAAAAACAACTTCTGATGAAAATTCTGCGCTTCGCCTGCCTTGCAGGACTGCTGTGGCTGACCGGCTGCGCCACCACGGGCACCACCACCGACAGCCAAGGCAACACGGGCCCATCCTCCTCGGACACCACCACCCGCAGCCACACCCCCCTCATCCCCACCGGGCCGCTGAGCCCGATCACTTCCGGCCGGGCCAGCGGCAGCCAGGTGGCCTCGCTGTCCACCCCCGCCGACCTGTGGGAACGCATTCGCCGCGGCTTTGCCATGCCCGACCTGCAGCACGAACTGGTGCAGGACCGCGAGCAGTGGTACGCCAGCCGCCCCGACTACATGCAGCGCATGACCGAGCGGTCCAGCAAATACCTGTTCCACATCGTTGAAGAGCTGGAACGCCGTGGCATGCCTACCGAGCTGGCACTGCTGCCCTACATCGAGAGCGCGTTCAACCCGCAGGCCGTGTCCAGCGCCAAGGCCGCCGGTATGTGGCAATTCATGCCTGCCACCGGCAATTATTTCGACCTCAAGCAAAACGCCTTTCGCGACGACCGCCGCGATGTGCTCGCATCCACCCGCGCCGCTCTCGACTACCTGCAAAAACTCCATGGCATGTTTGGCGACTGGCACCTGGCCCTGGCCGCCTACAACTGGGGCGAAGGCAGCGTGGGCCGGGCCATTGCCAAGAACCAGAAGGCGGGGCTGGGCACCCGCTACACCGACCTGAACATGCCTGCCGAAACCCGGCTGTATGTGCCCAAGCTGCAGGCCGTGAAGAACATCGTGGCCAAGCCCGAGGCGTTTCGCACCGAGTTGCCGCTGATTGAAAACCACCCCTATTTCCAGACGGTGGACATCACCAATGACATCGATGTGGCCGTGGTGGCCCAGTTGGCCGGGATCCGCGAAGCAGATTTTCGGGCCCTGAACCCCTCGTTTCACCGTCCCACCATTTTTGCCGCAGGAACCCCCCAGATCCTGCTGCCCTGGGACAACGCGCGCGTTTTCCAGCGCAACCTGG
>DCVY01000119.1:1312-3049 GCA_002327945.1 Acidovorax delafieldii
TCACCCCCGAAATCGTGACCCGCCGCACCACGGTACGCGCCGCCAGACGCGACACCGTGCGCAGCATTGCACAGCGCTACCGCGTCAGTGCCGACAATGTGGCGGACTGGAACAATGTGAAGGCCAGCGCCGCCCTCAAGGCCGGCCAGCAAGTGGTGATGTTCTTGCCCGTTCGCATGGGCCAAGGCGCCTCGGCAAAACGCAGCGCCAGCCGCAAGCCCACCATTAAAACCACCGCTTCCGCAACCACGCGCAAGGGTGGCAAGCCCGCCAAGAAGCGTCGCTAAGGATGATCTGCATACCCCTGGCGTGTCTGTGGCAGTGCGGATCGGTATGGGCCGCCAAGTGTCTTTTTGCAGACAATAAACCAATAAACCAATAAACCAATAATTCAATCGCCGGGCTATTGGCAAAAAAAGCAGCGCAGCGGACCACCCGAGGCCACGCTGCCACAGACAGCAGGGAGTGATGCAGGCCATCCCTATAAGGCGCGTACGCAGCACCAAGACGCGGGCGGTGCTGCGATTGGCTCAAATTCTTGCCAAAGCAGGGGATGCCTGTTCCGCAACCCCGGCACGCCCATGGCCATCCAGCAGGCTACAAGCGCCGCTCACACCCCGAATTTCTGCCGCGCCTTGCAGGCCAGATCGTTGGTATAGCTGCGCTGCAGGCTGGCCTGCGGGCCGGCCATGCCCGGATAGATCTGGGCAAGCGCCGGCGAGTGCAGTGTTTCACGCTTGATGGCNNGCCAGATAGCGTGAAACGCTGCACCAGGCCGTTGCCGGGCCGTATCAATAAGCGCTACAGGCGTTACCGGCGGTCCACCAGCGCATGCGCAATGGTGCCCAGGTCGACATATTCCAGCTCGCTGCCCACAGGCACACCCCGCGCCAGCCGCGTCACATGCAGGCCGCGGCTTTTGAGGGCCTCGCTGATCACATGGGCCGTGGCCTCACCCTCGGCATTGAAATTGGTGGCCAGAATCACCTCCTGCACCACGCCGTTGGACGCCCGCTCCATGAGCTTGTGCAAGCCAATCTCCTTGGGGCCGATGCCGTCGAGCGGGCTGAGCCGCCCCATCAGCACAAAATACAACCCATTGAAGGCCCCCGTGCGCTCCAGCGCCGACTGGTCTGCCGGTGTCTCGACCACGCACAGCCGCGTGGCGTCACGCTCTGGGTTCAGGCAGGTGCTGCACACCTCGGCCTCGGTGAAGGTGTGGCACAACGTGCAGTGGTGCACCGACCCCACCGCCTCCTCCAGCGCCCGCGAAAGCGCCAGCGCACCGGCCCGGTCATGCTGCAGCAGGTGAAACGCCATGCGCTGCGCAGACTTCACACCCACCCCCGGCAGACGGCGCAGCGCCTGGATTAATACCTCAAGGGCGTTGGTGGAGGACATGGGCGGATGAGGCAATCAAGGAGGTGATGGAGAACAGAACTTGGCAAAAGGCGCCGTTGCCCCCGCCTTGAAACCCCGCCCTTAAGGGCGTAGCGAGCGGGATGATCTGCTAGTGCAGCGTTTCAGGCTATCTGGCACATAAAAAAGCGTCTTTTCGGCCCTTGCGGTGTTGCCAATCCTCGCGATACCACCCGGTATCGCTGCGGTTTGCGCCTTGCCAGAACCAAAAATCCCTCTTTTTTATTGGTACCAGCAAGCGTGAAACACTGCACTAGCAGCCTGTCGGACTTGAGCCGACAACACGCGCTACAGGGCAAAAGTCCATGTGCTCACGAC
>DCVY01000016.1 GCA_002327945.1 Acidovorax delafieldii
CAGAGGCAATTGCCGTGAAAACCGGCAAAAAAGCTGAAAATTCGACCAGAAGTGCCTGTATTTTGGGCAAATTCAAAATCGAACTGTTTTGCAAAACATCAAGGCCGACAGGCTGCTAGGGTGACTTGTTCCCCCGGCGGGCGGCTACACTGACCGCCTTTGCCAGGGGCCGCGGGCAGCTTCCAAGCCCCGAGGTCCCGCTGACTGGAGCCCCGCCATGAACACCCCCCACCAAGAACCCTCGGACGCCGTTGCCGCTGCGGCCCTGAGCCCCGATGAACTGGAAGAGATCGACACGCTGCTGGACGACCTGCGCACGCGGAGCGAAGAGATTCCGCAGTGGGAGTTCTGCGACGGTTTTCTCACGGCGCTGATCTGCAGCCGCCGCTCCATCCCGCCGTCGGAATACCTGCCCGTGCTGCTGGGAGATGGCGTGGTGATCGATCTGGCCGAAGATGAGCCCCTGCCGCTGCTGCCGGCGTTTGCCGATGCGGCCCAGCAGGCGCGGTTTCTTGCGCTGTGGATGCGCCGCTGGAACGAAGTCGAAGCACAGCTTGACGCCCCGGTCGAAACGCTGGACGACGACCGCACCTTCCAGCCCGAGGCCATGGACATACGCGGCGCCATGGCCAGCCTGCCCGAAGAGCAGCGCGCCGAAATGGCCGACCAGGAAATCCCCTCGTTTGGACAGGTGTGGGCGCTGGGCTTCATGTTCGCCGTGGAAAACTGGCCCGAGGACTGGGCCGCCCCGCGCGACAAGGAAGCCGCCAGGTGGCTTGACGATGCGCTCGACAGCATCGTCGCCCTGACCGAGGACGACACCGGCAAGCCCGAGGTCTGCATGTTCAGCGAAGACGGCCCGCCCAGTACCAGCCAGGCCCGCGTGGAAACCCTTGGCGAAGCCATCTGGGCCGTGTACGACCTGCGCCAGCTGTGGAAAAGCATGGGCCCGCGCATCGAAACCGTGCGCAAGCTGCCCGAACCCGGTCGCAACGAGCCCTGCTGGTGCGGCAGCGGCAAAAAATTCAAGAAGTGCCACGGCGCCTGAGCGGCGGCCACCAGCGTTGCTGCGCGCCTTTTTGCCCAGGAGGGCGCCTCCCGTGGCCCGGAAAAACCGGCGCCGCGGTGGCTGCTGACTTGGGCCGCGTGCAAATGTCAAACCTCACAAGATCGCTTTCTTTTGCTATTGAATAAATAGCTATTGCCGTTTTTTCCTATTGAATCCAAGGGGTTTTTCCTTGTCATCCTGAATGCTCGCCATGTCTGCCTTTTCCATGCAACGCCTGCGCGCCGAATGGGCCCCCAGCATTCCGCGTGAATTGCTCGCCGGGGCGGTGGCCACTTTTGCGTTGATCCCGGAAGTGATCGCGTTTTCGTTCGTGGCGGGGGTGGACCCGGCCGTGGGGCTGTTTGCCTCGTTCGTGATCAGCATCGTGATCGCCTTTTTGGGCGGGCGTCCGGCCATGGTGTCCGCGGCTGCCGGCTCGGTGGCGCTGGTGGCGGCGCCGCTGATGGCCTCGCACGGGCTGGGCTACCTGCTGGCGGCAGGCCTGCTGGCGGGGCTGGTGCAAATCGTGTTGGGCCTGCTGCGCCTGGGGGTGCTGGTGCGCTTCGTGTCCAGCTCGGTGCGCATGGGCTTTGTCAACGCGCTGGCGGTGCTGATTTTTGCGGCCCAGTTGCCGCATCTGAGCGACGCCAATCCGGCCACCTGGGCCCTGCTGGCGCTGGGCCTGGCGCTGATTTACGGCCTGCCGCTGCTGGGCAAAGCCTTCACGGTGATTCCGCCGCCGCTGGTCTGCGTGCTGGTGCTCACGGTGCTGGTGGCCAGCCTGGGCCTGCCGGTGGCCACCGTGGGCGATCTGGGCCAGCTGCCCGAGTCGCTGCCCATGTTCGCCCTGCCTGAGGTGCCCATCGCCTGGGAGACGCTGCGCATCATCGCGCTGCCAGCCATGGCGATTGCCATGGTGGGCCTGCTGGAGTCGGTGCTGACAGCGGCGGTGATCGATGAGATGACCGACACCCCCAGCGACAAAAACCGCGAATGCACCGGCCTGGGTGTGGCCAACGTGGCGGCCAGCCTGTTTGGCGGTATTGCCGGCTGCGGAATGATCGGCCAGGCGGTCGGCAACGTGAAATACGGTGGGCGCGGGCGCCTGTCCACCCTGTTTGCCGGGGTGTTCCTGCTGGTGCTGATGGTGCTGCTCAAGCCCTGGGTCTCGCAGGTGCCGGTGATCGCCCTGGTGGCCATCATGGTGATGGTATCGGCCGAAACTTTTGACTGGAAATCCCTGCGCACCCTGGTGCGCCATCCCCGCCTGTCCAGCGCCGTCACGCTGGCCACCATGGCGGTGACGATCGCCACCCACAATCTGGCCGCCGGCGTGCTGGTGGGGGTGGTGCTCAGTGGCGTGTTCTTTGCGGTCAAAGTCTCGCACATGCTGGAAGTGCGCAGCGAGGATGATCCCGCCTCGGGTCTGCGCACCTGGCGGGTGCGGGGGCAGGTATTTTTTGCCTCGGCCGATGCGTTCATCGAGGCCTTCGACATTCTCTCGGCCGAGCAAAGGCCGGTGCGCATCGATGTGGCCCAGGCGCATTTCTGGGACGTCACCGCCGTCGCCGCGCTGGACAAGGTGGTGGAGCGCCTGCGCCACCACGGCTGCACCGTCGAGGTGGTGGGGCTCAATGCCGCCAGCGCGGTGTTGATCGACCGCCTGGGCACCTCGTCCTGACCACTGCGCAGGATGTTGCATGCGCCGCAGGCGCGTGCGCCCGTTTTTGTCCCGGGTCAGGCCTGCAGTAGCTGCGCCAGCCGCTGCAGTGCGTGCCGCAGCGTTGCGGCGCGCACGGCGGCACGGTCGCCGGGGAATTGCTGGCGCTCGCTGGTGGTGTGCCCTTGCACCGACCAGCCAAACCAGACCGTGCCCACGGGCTTGTCGGCGCTGCCGCCCGTGGGGCCTGCCACGCCGGTCACAGCCACCGCTACCTGGGCGTGCGAGTGCGCCAAGGCGCCTTCGGCCATGGCGCGGGCCACGGGCTCGCTGACAGCGCCGTGCTGCGCGATGAGTGCGGCGGGCACGTCCAGCAGCTCGGTCTTGGCGGCGTTGGAATAGGTGACCAGGCCGCGCTCGAACCACTGGCTGGAGCCCGCCAGGTCAGTGCAGGCGGCAGCGATCATGCCGCCGGTGCAGCTTTCGGCGGTGGCCAGCATCCAGCCGCGCGCCAGCAGCCGGCCTGCAATGCAAGGCAAGACAGCCTCTGGCGATGGTGCTGTTGCATCCGGCGCCCGCAGCGCATGGGGTGACAGCGGTGGCGTGCTCACCTGAAGAACCTCCACACCGCAATCACCAGCAGCGTGCAGAACGCCGCCACAAAGTCGTCGAACAAAATGCCCCAGCCGCCGCGCCAGCCAAAGCCTTTGAACAGCTGGTCGGCCCAGCCCACGGGGCCGGGCTTGGCCGCATCAAAGAAGCGGAACAGGGCAAACGCCACGGCCTGGCCCCAGAGACCCATGGGCATGGCCAGCCACAGCACCAGCCAGAAGGCCACGACCTCGTCCCAGACGATGCTGCCGGGGTCGGACACGCCCATGTGCCGCGCCGTCACCGTGCAGGCCCACCAGCCCGCCAGCGTGCCCGCGCCGATCAGCAGGCCCAGCTGCTGCGCATCCAGCCAACGCTGCAGCACCAGAAAGGCCAGCCAGGCCCACAGCGTGCCCACGGTGCCCGGCGCCTTGGGGCTCAGACCCGCGCCAAAGCCCAGCGCAAGGCAGTGCGCCGGGTGCTGCAGCATGAAAGCGGCGGTGGGGCGGCGCGGCGGCGGTGTGCCGGGGGTGCGCGGTATGGCATCGGTCACATCGACCGTGTCGCGGGGGGGGGCAGATGGGGTGGGGATCACGCGGGAGCTCCGGGGCGTTGCATCAGGAAAGGGAAAGCCGCCAGGTGGCGGGCCGTGGCAGTGGCCCCGCTGCAGCAGTCAGAACATGTTGACGATCTCAAGCGGGAGCAGCAGGCTGTGCGGCGGCGGCTGGCGCGCCTGTTTGCAAGCGCACCAGCAGCACCGGCACCGGGGCGGTGCGCGCAATCTGTTCGGCATCGCTGCCCATGAGCACGCGCTCCAGGCCTCGCCGTCCCTGGGTGCCCAGCACGATCAGGCGGGCGCCCCATTGCCGGGCATCTTCGACCACGAGCGCTGCCACCTCGGCGTCCATGTTTTCCAGCAAACGGGTCTCGGCCTGAATGCCTTGCGCGGTGAGCTGCTCGCAGGCCTTGCGCAGCATGGTTTCGGCCCCCTTCATGGCTGCGGGGAGGAAGTCGCTTCGATAGACCTCCGGGCGCACGAAGCCTACTGCGTGTGACAGGGGGTCGATGATGTGCAGCAGCCGCACCTGCGCCCCCATTTTGAGCGCCAGGCCAGCAGCTTCTTTCAGGGCTTGTTCAGAGGTGGGGCTGCCGTCGAAAGGGACCAGAATTTTGTCGTACATGGGGACCTCTTGGCGAAAGTGAAATTATGGACTTGGTTGCGTGGCACGCTGACCAGCGCGAGGGTGCGCAAGGGTGCAACGCATTGTGGCCAGCCGCTGTGGCCACGCTGTGGCAATGGCCGCAACCGGGTTTGCAGGCCCTGCGCAGCCGTGTCCGCAACCTCAACGCGCGGCGAAGTGATCGAACGATGCGTAGTGCCTTGCCACGGGCTGGCCGTGCGCATCCACCAGCCGCAGGCCGGGCTCTGCCTTCACGCGGCCGATGCGCGTGACGGGCGTGGCGCTGGCCAGCGCCGCCGCGGCTACTGCAGCGCGCCGTGCCACGGGGGCGGTAAAGGCCAGCTCGTAATCATCACCCCCGGCCAGGGTGCATTGGTGAAGAAGTTCGGCGTCAATCCGCTGGTTTGCGCTGGTGAGTGGGCCGCTGGCAGCCATTAAATGGACAGTGAGCGCGGTGTCGATCAAGGCCCCGGCTCCCGAGGCGCGCAGGATGTGGCCCAGGTCGCCCAGCAGGCCGTCGCTCACGTCCAGGGCGCTGCTGGCCACGCCGCGCAGGGCCTGGCCCAGCGCCACGCGGGGTGTGGGCTGCTCCAGGCGCAGGCGCGCGGCGGCCAGCACCTCGGGCGGCAGGGCGACATGTCCCTGCAGCGCCTCCAGTGCCAGGCGCGCATCGCCCAGGGTGCCGCTCACATAGATGTCGTCACCGGGTCGCGCGCCGCTGCGCAGCAAGGCCTGGCCCGCGGGCACTTCGCCAAACACCGTGATGCAGATATTGAGCGGGCCCTGGGTGGTGTCGCCGCCCACCAGCTCGCAGCCATGCGCATCGGCCAGCGCCAGCAGCCCACGCGCGAAGGCTTCGAGCCAGGCTTCATCCACGCGGGGCAGCGCCAGTGCCAGCGTAAAGGCCAGCGGACTTGCGCCGCAGGCCGCCAGGTCCGACAGGTTCACGGCCAGCGCCTTGTGGCCCAGGCGCTCGGGCGATACGTCGGCAAAAAAATGGCGACCTTCCACCAGCATGTCGCTGGAGACGGCCAGCTGCATGCCTGGCGTGGGCGCCAGCAGCGCGCAGTCGTCGCCCACGCCCAGGGCAGCGCGGTGCACGGGCCGCGTGAAGTAGCGTGCGATCAGGTCAAATTCACCCATGGGGATAGATGTGTGATGTTGGTGGCTATGCCTGGAGTTCGTCAGCGAGGCTTGCAACGGACACGGCCCAGGCCCGTGTCCGCCGCGCAAGGGCCGCCAAGCCGTTCAGGCGGCGCTGCGCTTGCGTGCGCTGGCGGCGCCCCCTCTCAGCCTCTCGGGGGAGATTGGTTCCTTCCGCGAAAGCGCTGCGCCGCCAGGCGGCTGACTTCGGCCAGCAGTTGCTCTTCGCGCTGGCGCTCGCGCAACCAGCGCGCGTCGTTCTGGCCGGCTTCGGCTTCGGTGCGCAGCATGTGCATGGCGTTGGATGCGCCTTGCATGGCGGCATGGCCGGCGATCTGGTCCATGGTCATGCGGATATGGTCGCGCAGGGGCATGTGGGTGCCGGTGGCCGGATCGACATACACGGCGTCCATGCCAAAGCGGCAGGCCTGGAAGCGGTTGT
>DCVY01000045.1:0-8388 GCA_002327945.1 Acidovorax delafieldii
GAATCAAGCCATCATCCCTGGAAGGGCTGAAAGTCCGACGGGCTCCTGGGATCATGCGACGCCCGCGAAAATCTTCACCCCAAAGAGTGCCCGGTTTCGGGTTTTTCCTGGATGCCCCAGTGCACCCCTTTTCATGCCGCAGCCCCCGCGCCCGCCGGGCGCGGGGCTATGCGGTTGGTTCTTTGCCTGTTGGCTGTTGCGGCCCTGCTGGCCGGGTGCGCAGCACCGGGCAAGGTGTATTCGCCGCAGGAAGATTTTGGATTGGTGGCCAGCCACAGCCTCACTCAAGCCATTTCAGTCGGCCCAGGTTCCTGGCGCCAGCCCCTGCAGCGTGTACGGCCCGATGGCAGCGCGAACCAGCCGCAGGGTGGGGTGGCCCACGGCGGCCGTCATGCGGCGCACCTGGCGGTTGCGGCCCTCGCGGATGACGAGTTCGACCCACGCCGTGGGGATGGCCCTGCGCTCGCGGATGGGCGGAACGCGCTCCCACACCGAAGGCGGCGGCTCCAGCAGGCGCGCGCGGGCGGGCAGCGTGGGGCCGTCGTTGAGCTGCACACCACGGCGCAATGCGGCCAGCGCGGCTTCACCAGGAATGCCTTCCACCTGAACCCAGTAGGTCTTCTCCATCTTGAAGCGCGGGTCGGCAATGCGGGCCTGCAGCTGGCCGTCGTTGGTGAGCAGCAGCAAGCCCTCACTGTCGGCATCCAGCCGACCGGCCACATACACGCCGGGCAGGTCGATGTAATCCTTGAGCCCCTGCCATTTGCCCTCGGCCGTGAACTGGCTCAGCACACCATAGGGTTTGTTGAAGCGGATCAGTCGGGCGGCCATGGGCGATTTTTGACGGGGCGGTAGGCGGGCCGCTGAGCATAGCCGCTGCGCGCCCCATGCCGGTGTGGGGCGATGCCTGCGGATCGCTGCCACTCAGAAACGCTGTTCCTGATTTTGGCAAGCGCTGGTCTGGCGGTTTTTGACAGTTCAACCGAAAAACGGCAGCCGACCGCTTTGCATCCCTTGCCAGGCCGCATGAAATCCAGCGTTGACGGCTCCGATGGGGTTCACCCCATGGGTGAGCCAGCACCGCGCCCGCGCATCCGCGCATCCGCACCTCGGTGGCGAAGTTCAGTGCGTGATGAACTCGTAAGTCACCGCCTCGCTCTCCACCATGTCCAGAATGCCGTTGAGCACATCGTCGTCATCGGTGCTGCTCCAGGTTTCCTCGGGGTTGCTGGCAAACAGCGGCTCGATGGCCATGTCCATGAACACGCCATTGGGCAGCTTGAGCACTGGCGTGCCTTCAGACGTTCCCACCAGTTCCCAGTCGTCCGGCACGGACATTTCAAGCTGGATGGTGACGTTGAGTTTCTTCATGGCGGGTTCCTCCGGAGTAAGGCGGGGAGGGTAACCTAATTTGACGGCAAACGGGCACTTTGCGGCGTGTGAACAAGTGCTGGAAGCTATCAAAAAAAGAGCTTCAGAAGCTTTTCAGCCCTCGCGTTGGTGCGCTGCGCCAGTCTTTCGCACACCCCGCGCCCGGGCAAGGCTGCAGACGCTGCGCTTAGTGTGCGCAGCCGGGGCAACAGTGGGTTGCAGCCGGATATTTCCGCTTCGACCCACTGTGCCAGCAACTGCAGCGACTCCTGCCAGCCAAAATAGCACGCATCGGTGGGGATGACCGCCGGAATGCCCGCCTGCACCACCGGCAGCTCGGTGCCCACCGACACGGCCTTGAAGGTGACCGTGGTGCGCATCTCGCCCGGCAGGTTGGGGCCGTCAAAGCGGTCGGTGTTGACGATGTGCTCGCCCGGCACCAGTGCTACACACTCGCCGCCAAACGCATGGGTGGCTCCGCTGCCCAGATGGGTGAACTGCATGCGGTAACTGCCGCCCACGCGCGCACCCATGCGCAGCACCCGCCCGGTAAAGCCGTTCGGCGGCAGCCACTTGGCCATGGCGTCGGGGTCCAGGAAGGCGCGGTACATCCGCGCGGGCGGCGCGCGCAGCACGCGGTGCAGAGTGCACGGTGCCAGCGGTGGGGCCGGTGGCGGTCATGGTCGGCCTCCTTTCAGTCGAGAAGCGGTGTGGGCGAACCCACGCACAGCGATAAACCGTTGCCCTTTTTACGCCGAACGGGCCGTGGCGTTGTCGACACCCTGTAACGAAAAGAGAACCCTCCGCCGCCGATCCATCACGCGGCGATGGGCTGAGCGCGGTAGCTCCCGGTACCCTGCGCCCAGGCCAGCAGCCGGTCGATGTTGGGGTGCTTGCCGGGGAACGCCCGCGCATCGGCCACATGCTCGGCATACCACTCCAGCCCCAGGCTGGCCGCCGCAGGCGTGATGCTGCCGCCATACAGCGCCGCCAGTGCGGCATAGACCACCAGCGAACCGGTTTGGCCTGGCTTGTTCTCGATGGTGGCGAGCACCTGGCCATCGGCGCCCAGCAGGTGCAGGGCGGCGAGGTGGCTGGCAGGGGGAAGTTGCTTGAGGCGGTCTGCGAAGTTCATGATGGTGCTGAGAAGTGGAGTGAAATTGGTCTTTGGTGCTTATTGATCCGGCACGGTTTATTNNGGGTCCACGAATAATTCGCGCCGAACCAATAGGAGCTGAGGTATGCCAACCAGGCCGGCCACCAGCAAGTCCACTTCCAGCATGTCCTTGCAGAGCCATCCTGACGACCGATGAATTTGGCGAAGCCTGGCCAGGTGGCGCCGGGTTATCACCGGTTGGGTCATTTCAACGCGGACTGAATCGGCGCACGGTTCCGTTCGGCGTGGGCGCCAGGTCATCGCACTGAACCGCAGGTCGCATCCACAGAATGTTAGCGCCATCGCCCTGCTCGGGACGGTAGAGGATTCCGGTTTCCTTGGAGGCTTCTATCGGACAAGCCCCTTCGACCCGGTACAACCGGCCCTTGTAATGCTGCAGGCGGGAGCCGGGCCTGAGGTGTGTGGGTGCGTGCAATTCGAGTGGGGCGGACTTGATGGGAGCTTCAGTAAATCCAGGGCAGCAAGCGCCATGTGCATTTGCGGTATTCGCCGTATTCGGTGTAACGCTGCAAAAGCCACTTCTCTTCAAGGTGCGCCTTGACCATGAGGACGCCGAGTAGTGCCAGGAGCAGTCCCCAGCCAATCACCGAGCCTAGCCACACCGATGCCCCCGCGGCCAGTAACAAGACCGAGCCGTACATGGGGTGGCGTACCCAGCGATAGGGCCCATCCTGCACGAGATGTCCACTGGCCCGTGGCTCCGGACGGATATTGAAGTTACCCGGGCGATTCACCGACAGCGTCCACAGGCCCAAGCCAACACTGGCCAGCCAAAGCAGCCAAGTCACAGTGCCAGGTAGGGTATGGGATGCCTCCGGCATGCACACAACGGCCAGCGCGGACAGCAATCCGAACTGCAGCGCAACGCAACTTTGACCCAGCACCTTGGCATTCATGAGCCAAGTCTATCGCCGCAGCATGCCCAGTCATTCGCTACACAGGTTCAGACCCTCAACAAAGAAAGGAAACCTGTGAAACGCAAGAACCAAGCCAAAGTACCAGCACAGGCGCCTGCTATTCGGGAGCTTGAACGGTCGAGGGATCAGGTGGGCATACTTGGCGTTGGTCGCGCACGTCCTGATCGGCGTTTCGGTCTTGCCAATGCGTGGGGCAAGTTGCTCGATAAAAAGAATCCGGGGCAGGTCGGTACACAGCGAACTTGTATGGCGCTAGTGTAGTGTTGCATTCTGTTTGGAACTTAAGCGGCTGTTGGCGCGAATGACCTTCTGCTGGATGTCGCGAGCGCTCTTGGTCCAGATGAACGGCTTGGGGTTGGTGTTGTGATGCGCGATGTACTCGTCGATGGCGGCCACCAGCTCCGGCACGCTGGTGAACACCCCGCGGCGCAGCCGCTTGACGGTGATGTCACGGAAGAACCGCTCGACCATGTTCAGCCACGATGCCGAGGTCGGCGTGAAGTGCATGACAAAGCGCGGATGCTTGTCCAGCCACTGCTGCACCACGGGATGCTTGTGCGTGGCGTAGTTGTCACAGATCAGATGCAACGTCTTGCCCTTGGGCGTTTCGCGATCGATCGTGCGCAAGAATTTCAACCACTCGGTGTGGCGATGCCGCGGCTGGCACTGGGCGATGACCTGACCGTCGAGTACGTTGAGCGCAGCGAACAGGGTGGTCGTGCCGTTGCGCTTGTAGTCGTGCGTCATGGTGGCCGCGCGCCCCTTTTTCAGCGGCAGCCCGGGCTGGGTGCGGTCCAGCGCCTGCCCCTGGCTCTTCTCGTCGCAGCACAGCACCAATGCATGCTCGGGCGGCGACATATACAGGCCCACGATGTCTTGGAGCTTCTCGACGAACTTCGGGTCGCGCGAGACCTTGAAGCCGCGCACCACATGAGGCTTGAGGCCATGGGCGCGCCAATGGCGCGAGACGCTGGCGGCACTGACACCCAGCTCAGCGGCCATCATGCGCGTGCTCCAGTGCGTGGCCGCTTCGGGCTTGCTCTGGGTGGTCAGCTCCACCAGACGCGCCACATCGACCGTGACCGGTGGCGCCCCGCGCGGCCGGTCGCGCTCGATGCCCGCCAGCCTGGACTCGATGTAGCGTTCGCGCCAGCGGGAGACTTGCACGCGGCCCACGCCCAACTGCACGGCAATGTCCTTGTTCTGCAGGCCCTGGGCAGCCAGCAGCACGATGCGTGCCCGCTGGGCCAGCCGCACGCTGGTAAGCTTGGAGCGAACCAGCTTCGTCAACTCGGCTTGCTCTTCATCGCTCAGCACAATCTCGGGGGCAACTCGCATTGGCTCTCTCCATCTTGGTCCGCAGTTGACCATTGGAGCGGTGCACCCCATATAAGTTCTATCAAGATTGCAGCACTACACTGGCAACATGCCTCGCGCTCCTTCACAGCTGCAAAAGTGCGCCGACGTTTGTGCGTCCGACCGGCCAGCCGTTGCCCCTGAAGCGGCAGGGCAGAACCTGCTCGGCGCGGTGGCTGAAGCCGGGCTTGGAGACCTTCCACGAGTGCTCGAAGGCTTCGGCGTCGCAGTGCTCGTCCGGAGCATGCGTGAGGTGGAAGTCCGAACCTTAGTGGACGAGGTGCACGCGTCTGGATTTGTGCAAACCTTGCAGGACGCCAGCCAGGTTCTTGCGACGGTGGAAGAACAAGCCGTCCGCCGAGGGCAGTAACCCTGGGCAGCTGTCCGCTTCGGCATCCGCCCCCCAGGGCCTGTCGGCATTGCGGGGGTTGGTGCCGAACCGGTGGCCTGCGCCCAGGCCTGCGCGCGTCAAGTAGCTGCCCCCCTCAAGAGGTTTCTTGTTACGCAGGGAGCAATCTTGTCAGTAATCCTATCAGCCTGCTCGACATTGAGATAAGATTATGACCTATTCTTGTCATGTGACGAGATTGAGCCCGAAATCTCATCGGCTGACAAGATTGATGAAATTGACAAGGTTCGCTGCCCCATGACGACTCCCTCGCTGTCGCCCCGCCATGAGGCGCTGCTGCGCCAAGTCCTTGCGGCGCGGGAGCCGATTGCGCCAAGCGCGCTGGAGCACGCGCTTCAGGTCTCCCGGCCCACCATCAACCGGGACTTGCGGGACCTTCTTGCCGCTGGCTTTCTGGAGAAGCGCGGGGATGGCCGTTCGACCCGTTACCTGGCCACCGCTACGGCCGAGGCAGCGCTGCGCGCTTTGCCCGCTGGCGCCCAAACGCCGGCCGGGTCTGGGGCCCTTAAGTGGTCAGCGGCTGCACAGCCCCTGGTCGAGGCGCTGCGTGCACCCTTGGGCACCCGCACTCCCGTGGGCTATGACAGCGGGTTCGTGAACAGCTACATCCCGAACCAGTCCAGCCTGCTGCCGCCCCAACTGGCCAAGGACCTGTACAACGCTGGCCGTGGCCAGGACCAGCAACCCGCAGGAACCTACGCGCGCGAAGTGCTCGAGCAGTTGCTCATCGACCTGTCCTGGTCGTCATCGCGCCTCGAGGGCAACAACAAGAGCTTGCTGGACACCAAAGAACTCTTCGAGCTCGGCCAACAAGGCGGCCCACTCGATGAGGACACGCTGATGCTGCTCAATCACAAGAGCGCCATCGAGTTCATGGTCGATGCGGTGCCGACGGAGGGCATCACCGTGCCCGTCATCGTCGACCTGCAGGCCAAGCTGATGCGGGACCTCCTCCGCGACTCACGCGACATTGGCAGCATCCGCCGGCGCGTGGTCAACATCGATGGCTCGGTCTACACCCCCAGCAGCATTCCTTCGCTCCTTGAGGAGACGCTGAACGCCATCATTGACAAGGCGCGGAACATCCGCAATCCGGTTGAGGCCGCCTTCTTCCTGTGGGTCAACCTGGCCTACCTGCAGCCCTTCGCGGACGGCAACAAGCGCACGAGTCGTCTGAGCGCCAACATGCCGCTCATGCTCTACAACTGCGCACCGCTGTCCTTTCTTGACGTGGAGCGCTCGGACTACGCGACCGCCATGCTCGGCGTCTACGAGCAGCGCAACGTGGCTGCGGCGGTGGACTTGTTCGAGTTCATCTACCGCCGCTCGATTCAGAAATACAGCGTGCTGCGTGCATCGCTGTCAGCGCCCGACCCGATTCGGACCAAGTACCGGCAGGCCTTGAACGAACTGATGCAGTTCGTGGTCATCCATGGCCGAACGCTGGAGGCCGCATTCGCCGATGTGCACGTCGATGCTGCTGACAGCGCAGCATTGCGCCTCATCGCGAACACCGAGCTCGACCAGCTGGAGCAGTACAACTGCGCCCGCTACAACCTCGCGCGAGGCATGACGCAGCGGTGGATAGATGCGGGGCGGCGCCGTTGATGGGCCTGGCATTTGGACCCGTTGCTTGAGCCGTAACGCTCATACGCCCACCTCCTCGGGTGAGAACCGGGGCATCAGGCATTGAAGGCCACCCCTTTCAAGGTGTTTGNNAGGAAACCGTCGTAATCTTCTGATTTCTCTGGAATCAGAAACAAGATGGTCTGGCAAGCAGTGGTAGAGCGGTTCGAACAGCAAGCCCCCGCCAGCGTGATGGCACGCCTGGCCCTGGAGCAGGCGCTTCCAGCGCACTGGATCGATGAAGTGTTTGAGACGCACCGCCAGCGCCAGTACCCGCGTGAGCTGTTGTTCTCCACGGTGGTGGAGCTGATGACGCTGGTGTGGTGCACGACGAGAACCTGGAAAGCGCCGACCAACGACTCCACTTGGCGGCGTAGCCTCCCGGCCGGTCTCCCAGGCGGCTGAGAACCCCTGAACCATGATTTGACCCCGCCAGCTCACCAGCTTGGCGGGGTCCTTCGTTGGCCTTCCTGACGAATGCGTTGAGACAGGCCACCGCTGGTGCGAGCGGGGCCGTCATCGTCATTGCAGCGTGGTGGCTGTCGCGTGTGGGTCGCTGCTCTCGCAGAGCTGCAGGAAGTGCAGGGTGGCCTCGTCGACCTCGTCATCGCCTGGTGCGGGCTGCTGGTCGACGCTCACGGGACGGTTCTTGACCGTGACGGTGATGCGAGAGCGGTTTTGGATGGTGGCCATGGAGGTCTCCAAGTTGTGGAGACTCCTGTAGCCAGCGGGCTTTAAATTTCTGGGCTCTACGGTGCTGATTAACTCAGTTCCGTGCCGCAGATTTGCCGCAGAACTTATACGCGACGATCTTTTTGGGAGGTTTGCACTTCGCTAAGTGTTTGTCGCGTAAGGAATTTCTGGTCGGGGTGAGAGGATTCGAACCTCCGGCCTCTACGTCCCGAACGTAGCGCTCTACCAGGCTAAGCTACACCCCGTGCCTTGAAGCCGCTTATGGCAAATTCTGCCAGGAGGCTGCCGGACTGGGAGTGTCGATAGCGAAAACCGAAGGTTTCACCAAAATCGGTTCCAGCGAGAACAGTTTTTACCGGATTTGCAGCCCCGTGGCACGGCTATAGGGCAAAAAGACGGTAAAAAATGGACTGTTGCAGCCGATTTGCAGTCGACGATTTCCAAGTCCGACAGCCTCCTGGATTCAGCGAATTTCAGTTGCGGCGGTCAAGCAATTGAGCTGCCAATTGTAGCAAGCTCGTTGAATAGTGACCCTTTGGCAGTTGCTCTGCCGCGGTCATTGCACGGCGAGCTTCCGCGCAGGCGGCTGAGCGCGCTGCTTCCAGTGCGCCGGTGGTTCGAACAATGACGACCACATCGTCCAGGCGGTCGGTAGAGCCTTCTTCGATGGCGTGTCGCACTATGGCCGCCTGTTCGGAAGTGCCGCGCTGCATGGCCACGATGAGGGGGAGGGTTGATTTTCCTTCGCGCAGGTCATCGCCCAGGTTTTTCCCCATTTCCGCTGCATCTCCGTCGTAGTCGAGCACATCGTCAATGATCTGAAACGCCGTGCCGAGTGC
>DCVY01000045.1:8433-8819 GCA_002327945.1 Acidovorax delafieldii
TTCCTGCCTCCACCATCATCTGAAATGACCGCGAGTGCAGAAAATCGCCCACCAGCACGCTCGCGGGATTGCCGAAAGTCTGGTTGGCTGTGGCGCGCCCCCTGCGGAGGGTGGATGCGTCCACGACGTCGTCGTGCAGCAAGGTGGCGGTGTGGATCAACTCGACGACTGCCGCCAGGCTGAACCGGTGGTGCCCCCGATAACCGAGTGCGCCGCACATCAGCAGCAGCAGGGCCGGGCGCAGCCGCTTGCCGCCGGCTGCGATGATGTATTGGGAGATTTGCGCCACCAGGGGCACGCTGGACGTCAGGCGTTGGGCAATGACATGGTCCACTTCGTGCATGTCGTCGGTGATGATCGTCAGCGGTGAAGTGGTGGTAGGGATG
>DCVY01000045.1:8875-17153 GCA_002327945.1 Acidovorax delafieldii
CGTCTGCAGAACTCATATCAAGAGGTCAACATGTACGCGGTCATAAAAACCGGCGGCAAGCAGTATCGCGTTGCTTCCGGCGAAAAAATTAAAGTAGAACAGATTGCTGCGGACGTAGGCCAGGAAATTGTGATCGACCAGGTTCTGGCTGTCGGCAACGGCGCTGAACTGAAGGTGGGTACTCCCCTGGTGTCCGGCGCAACCGTGAAAGCCACCGTCGTGGCGCACGGCAAGCACGACAAAGTGCACATCTTCAAGATGCGCCGTCGCAAGCACTATCAGAAACGTCAAGGTCATCGTCAGCAGTTCACCGAACTGCAAATCGGCGTGATCGCTGCTTAAGAAGGAGCTGATGTCATGGCACAGAAAAAAGGCGGCGGCTCTACGCGAAACGGGCGCGACTCCAAGCCAAAGATGCTGGGTGTCAAGGCGTTCGGTGGTGAACTGATCAGTGCTGGCTCCATCATCGTGCGCCAGCGCGGTACGCGCTTTCATCCTGGCAGCAATGTCGGTGTAGGCAAGGATCACACCTTGTTTGCCTTGGTGGACGGCCACGTGTCGTTCGGCACCAAGGGCGCATTGTCCAAGTCCACGGTCAATGTGACTCCCGCCTGAGGTTGATTCCTCTGGCCGCAATCGAAGCCCCGCCCTGTCGGGGCTTTGTTGTTTAAGGCGTGTGCCGGTGCTATGGTGCTGGCCGGCGTGCCCCGCATGGACGGGGCTTTGTGCTTTCAGGAGGGTACGCCCGCCTGGGTTGCGCTATTTTGTAAACTGGATATCCCATGAAGTTCGTCGATGAAGCCTATATTGACATTGCCGCCGGTGATGGCGGCAATGGCTGCGTGTCGTTCCGGCACGAAAAATACAAGGAATTCGGCGGCCCCAATGGGGGCGACGGAGGGCGCGGGGGGCATGTGTTTGCCGTGGCCGACCCCAATCTCAATACGCTGGTCGATTTCCGCTACTCGCGCCGCCATGAAGCCAAGCGGGGGGAGCATGGCATGGGCTCGGACATGTTTGGTGCGGCGGGCGCCGACATCACGCTGAAGATGCCCGTGGGCACCATCATCACCGACGCCGAAACGGGCGAAGTCCTGTATGAGTTGCTGACCCCCGGGGAGGTGATCACCATTGCCAAAGGCGGGGACGGGGGTTTTGGCAACATGCGCTTCAAGAGCGCCATCAACCGGGCGCCGCGTCAAAAGACCCCGGGCTGGCCGGGTGAGAGGAAAAACCTCAAGCTGGAGCTGAAGGTGCTCGCCGACGTGGGGCTGCTGGGCATGCCCAACGCGGGCAAATCCACATTCATTACGGCGGTCTCCAACGCCCGCCCCAAGATTGCCGACTATCCCTTCACCACGCTGCACCCGAATCTGGGTGTTGTGCGCGTGGGGCCTGAGCAGAGCTTCGTCGTGGCCGATATTCCTGGCCTGATTGAAGGCGCCTCTGAGGGGGCGGGGCTGGGTCACCAGTTTCTGCGCCACTTGCAGCGCACCCGTTTGCTGCTGCACATTGTGGATCTGGCACCCTTTGATGATGCTGTGGATCCGGTGGCGCAGGCTAAGGCCATCGTGAATGAGTTGAAAAAATACGACCAGCAGCTCTATAACAAGCCGCGCTGGCTGGTGCTGAACAAGCTCGACATGGTGCCAGCCGATGAACGAGAGGCGCGCGTGAAGGATTTCGTCAAGCGTTTCAAGTGGACGGGCCCGGTGTTCCAGATCTCTGCGCTGACGCGCGAGGGCTGCGAGCCGCTGATCCATGCAATCTTCCGCCATGTGCAGTCTGAGCAACGCATCGAAAACGAGGCGGTGGAGGTGGACCCACGGTTTGCTGGTGATGCTCCCGTCTGACGGCATTTGCCGTTCACACGGTCTGTTTGCTATGTTGTTAATACCCGGTGGCACTTGATTCATAAGTGCTATTGGCCAAAATGAATCAAAAAATGGTTTCCAGCGTTTTGCGAGATGCCCGCCGCATCGTGGTCAAGGTGGGCTCCAGCCTTGTGACGAACGAAGGCCGTGGTCTGGATGCAACTGCCATCGGCGAGTGGAGCCGTCAGCTGGCGGCTTTGGTGCGCGGCGAGGGCGGCGCGCCCCGCGAGGTGGTAATGGTGTCCAGCGGCGCCATTGCCGAGGGCATGAAGCGCCTGGGCTGGACTGCGCGCCCCCAGGAAATCCACGCACTGCAGGCCGCTGCAGCGGTGGGGCAGATGGGGCTGGCGCAGATGTACGAGACCAAGCTGCGCGAGCAGGGCATGGGCAGTGCGCAGGTCTTGCTCACCCATGCCGATCTGGCTGATCGTGAGCGCTATCTCAATGCCCGTTCGACCCTGCTGACCCTGTTGCGCCTTGGCGTGGTGCCGGTGATCAATGAGAACGATACCGTGGTCACAGACGAAATCAAGTTCGGTGACAACGATACCCTCGGCGCTCTGGTGGCCAACCTGGTCGAGGCGGATGCGCTGGTCATCCTCACAGACCAGAAAGGCCTTTACACGGCAGATCCCCGCAAAGACCCTGCAGCGCAATTTGTGCATGAGGCCCAAGCGGGTGATCCAGCCCTGGAAGCCATGGCCGGTGGGGCGGGCTCCAGCATCGGCAGGGGCGGAATGATTACCAAAATTTTGGCCGCCAAGCGGGCCGCAGGGTCGGGGGCTTCTACCGTGATCGCATGGGGGCGGGAAGAGAATGTTCTGGTGCGGCTGGTGCACGGCGAAGCGCTGGGAACCTTGCTGGTGGCCCAGACGGCAAAAACACAGGCCCGCAAACAGTGGATGGCAGACCACCTGCAAATGCGCGGCGCTGTTGTGGTCGATGCCGGTGCCGCAGCCAAGCTGCGCGACGAGGGCAAGAGTTTGCTGCCCATCGGCATGACGGCGGTGGAGGGCGATTTTTCGCGCGGCGAAGTGATTGCCGTGCGTGATCCGTCGGGGCGGGAGATTGCGCGCGGGTTGGCCAACTATGCCAGCGCGGAAGCCCGGCTCCTGTGCCGAAAATCGTCTTCCGAGTTTGAAAAGCTGCTGGGCTACGTCGCGGAGTCGGAGATGGTGCACCGCGACAACCTGGTGCTCACGGCGGGGTGATGCATCTTTTTGGATGCCTGGTGCAGTGTTTCACGCTATCGGGCACATAAGAAAGCGTCTTTTCGGCCCTGGCGGTGTTGCAAAACCTCGCGATACCACCCGGTACCGCTGCGGTTTGCGCCTTGCCAGAAGCAAAACCCCTCTTTTTATTTGTGCCAGCAAGCGTGAAGCACTGTACGAGAGGGGCGTTAGCCCGGTCTGCCGCCGCTGTGATTGCCTCCGGCTGGAGCGCGCCACCACCCGGTGGGAGCGAACGCCTTGAACGGATGGGAGATTGCGGGCTGTGTACGCCGGCCTTTACATGGAACGCGGTGCAACGCGGGGGAGTGGCAAGGCTTCCAGTTCTGCCGGTCTGCTGCATTGCGGATCGGGGTCAAAACTGGCGCCCGGGGGCAGCTCCACTCCCGGATTCAACAACAACGGGCCAGCCCGTGGCACGGGGCCGCCTTGCAGCTCCATGTCGCGCGCTCGCATGCCGCTGCGCAGGTAGCGATTGCGCTGTTCGTGGCGTGGAAGGTAACGGGCGAGCTCCTTCAGGGCCATCTCATAGACGCCGCGTT
This sequence comes from Acidovorax delafieldii, assembly GCA_002327945.1. GTDB lineage: Bacteria > Pseudomonadota > Gammaproteobacteria > Burkholderiales > Burkholderiaceae_C > Acidovorax > Acidovorax delafieldii_C. Next base: position 12,521 of record DCVY01000045.1, read on the forward strand.
TGAACTCGACCACCACATCCAGTGGAATCCAATAGTCGTGCCAGCGCCAGGCGTCAAACTCGGGATGGTCGGTGGCCCGAAGATTCAGATCCCAGTCGTGGCCAATCAACTGGAGCAGATACCAGATTTGTTTCTGGCCCTTGTAATGTCCGCGCGCATCGCGGCGGATGTACCGGTCAGGCACCTCATAGCGCAACCAGTCCCGTGTACGGGCGACCAGGCGCACATGGTTGGGATGCAGCCCCACCTCCTCATGCAGTTCGCGGAACATGGCCTGCTCAGGGGTTTCGCCCCGGTCGATGCCACCTTGCGGAAACTGCCAGCTGTGGGTGCGAATGCGTTTGCCCCAGAACACCTGGTTCTTCTGGTTGAGCAGGATGATGCCGACGTTCGGCCGAAAGCCGTCCCGGTCAAGCATAATCAAACCCCAATTTTTAAACTGTGTCCATTATGCACGGCGCCTGGTGCGCGGCAAGTGGGCCGTTCCGTTCTGCCTGAAATCGATTCTGATGAAAGCCACCCAATTCTTTATCTCCACCCTCAAGGAAGCTCCGGCTGATGCCGAAGTGGTCAGCCACAAACTCATGATGCGGGCGGGTCTGATCAAGAAACTGGGCGCAGGCATCTACAACTATATGCCTCTGGGGCTGCGGGTGATTCGCAAGGTGGAAGCCATTGTGCGCGAGGAAATGAACCGTGCTGGCGCAATTGAGCTGACCATGCCCGTGGTGCAGCCGGCAGAGCTGTGGCAGGAAACGGGCCGGTTTGAGAAGATGGGCCCCGAGCTGCTGCGCATCCAGGATCGCCATGGCCGTGACTTCGTGGTGCAGCCCACCAGCGAAGAAGTGATCACTGACATCGCGCGCCAGGAGCTGAAGAGCTACAAGCAGTTACCCAAGAATTTCTACCAGATCCAGACCAAATTCCGCGACGAACGTCGGCCCCGCTTTGGCCTGATGCGCGGGCGCGAGTTCACTATGAAGGATGCCTATTCCTTCGACCGCGACCCCTCCGCCGCCAAGGCCAGCTACCAGGTCATGGCCCAGGCCTACCGGCGTATCTTTGACCGCTTCGGTCTGACCTACCGCGCGGTGGCTGCAGACAGCGGCGCAATTGGCGGGGACCTCAGCGAGGAATTCCAGGTGATTGCCGCCACGGGCGAAGACGCGATTGTTTACTGCCCCCAGAGCGACTATGCCGCCAACATGGAAAAGGCCGAGGCGCTGGCGCCCGCTGGATCGCGTGGTGCCGCGACACAGGCCCTGGCCAAGACCGCCACTCCGGGCAAGAGCACCTGCGCCGATGTGGCCGAGTTTCTGGGCGTTCCCCTGAGCACCACCGTGAAATCGCTGGTACTGGCCACCGACGAGACCAACGCGGTGGGCGAGATCATCAAGAGCCAGGTCTGGCTGTTGCTGCTGCGCGGCGACCATGACATGAACGAGATCAAGGTGGCCAAGGTGCCAGGGCTGGCCGGTTTCCGGTTCGCCACGCTGGGCGAGATTGATGAGCACTTCGGCTGCAAACCCGGTTATCTCGGGCCGATCGGACTGAAGAAGCCGCTCAAGATCGTGGTGGATCGAGAAGTGGCCCTGATGGCCGACTGGATCTGCGGAGCCAACGAGCCCGATTTCCACACCACCGGCGTGAACTGGGGGCGCGATTTGCCCGAGCCCGATGCTGTGGCCGATCTGCGCAACGTGGTGGCCGGAGACCTTTCACCCGATGGCAAAGGGGAGCTTGCCGTCGAGCGTGGCATCGAAGTGGGCCATGTCTTCTACCTCGGCAGCAAGTACAGCCGTGCGATGAACGCCACCTTTCTGGACGAAAACGGCAAGCCGCAGCCGCTGGAGATGGGTTGCTACGGCATCGGCATCACACGCCTTCCCGCGGCAGCGATCGAGCAAAACCATGACGAGCGCGGCATCATCTGGCCCGATGCGATTGCTCCATTCACGGTGGTGGTCTGCCCGGTGGGCATGGACCGCAGCGACGCTGTCAAGGCCACGGCCGAGACGCTGTATGCCGACCTGCTGGCCGCCGGTGTGGATGTGATCCTGGACGACCGGGGCGAGCGCCCCGGCGCCATGTTTGCCGACTGGGAACTGATTGGAGTGCCGCACCGCGTGACCATTGGCGAAAAGAGCCTCAAGGACGGTGTGATCGAGTACCAGCACCGCCGCGATGCAGCTGCCACGAAAGTGGCGGTCAACGACATTCTGGCCCATGTGAAGGGGCGCATGGCCGTATGACGATCGAGCGCGATCTGTCTGCAAGCGCCTTGTCCCTGACCGGGTTGGGCGGGGTGTCCCGGCGTGCATGCCTGGTGTCGCTGGCTACGCCGGCCGCATGGCTGCTGGCGCCGGCGCAGGCCCACGCGGGCAGCCAGCTGGAAGAGCCGTTGATGGATTCGGTGCGCACGGCGCTCACTTCGGCTATCGCCAACCAGGCGCCGCCTGAGCCGGAATTCTTCACCACCGAGGCCCGAATCCACTACCTGCGCTGGCTGGGCACCATGAGTGACCGTCTGCGCCGGCGCAAACCCGAATGGGAAGTGCGCCGCGACTTTCTGCAGACCGTCTGGTACGAGTCCAAGCGCGCGGGGCTGGATGTGTCGCTCGTCATGGGGCTCATCCAGGTGGAGAGCGCCTTTCGCAAGTTCGCCGTGTCCAGCGTGGGCGCGCGCGGTTACATGCAGGTGATGCCGTTCTGGACGCGCGTGATCGGCGACGGCGACCCGGGCAAGCTGTTTCACATGCAGACCAACCTGCGTTTTGGCTGCGTGATCCTGCGCCACTACATCGACCGCGAACGTGGTGACCTGTTCATGGCGCTGGGCCGCTATAACGGCAGCCGGGGGCGTTCGCCCTATCCCGATGCCGTGTTTGGCGCGCAGCGCAACTGGCAGTTCAGCGAAAAGCCCGCAGCGGCCTGACGGGCGAGGGCGGCGAGGCGAGGAGGCGACGGTGCAAGTGGAGTGTCAGTTCGCTGCCGGAGCCGCAGGGTCTGCCAAGTTACCATTGTCCGCCAGCGGGGGCTTCAGGCGAGACACCATCACCTGATCGACGCGGAAGCTGTCCACGTCCACCACCTCGAATTTGTAGCCGCCCCAGCTCACGCTGTCGGTGCGCCGGGGCACGCGGCGCAGCATCACCATCAGGAACCCGGCCAGGGTTTCGTATTCGTCGCTGTGCGGCAATTCCTCCAGTCCCAGCGCATGCAGCACAGCCTCTACCGGGGTGACGCCGTCGATGAGCCATGAGTTTTCGTCGCGCCGCACAATCTGCTCTTCATCGGCAGACCCCACCAGATCGCCCATCACGGTGCTCATCACGTCGTTCAGCGTCACGACGCCCACCACCAGGCTGTATTCGTTCACGATGACGGCAAAGTCTTCGTGCACCTGGCGGAATTGCTCCAGCACCTCGGACAAGGTGAGCCGGTCGGGCACGATAAGCACCTTGCGCACCAGGCTGTCGTCGGCCAGCGAGATGGGCTGGTTGTTCAGAACGCGCTGGAACAGGTCCTTGGCGTCCACGTAGCCCACCACATGATCGATATCGCCCTCGCACACGGGGTAGGTCGAAAAGGGTTCGGCCGCGATGCGCAGACGGATCACGGCGTCCGGTTCATCGCGCAGAAAAAAGGCAACGCGGTCGCGTGGCGACATGGCGCTCGACACCATGCGCGTGTCCAGCTCAAACACATTGGTGATGACCTGCTGCTCGCGCGCGGCCAGCACGCCCGCGCGGGCACCGGCTTCCATCATGGCCAGGATGTCGTCGGAGGTGATGCGATCATCCCGCAGCGACGACATGCCCAGCAGGCGAAACAGGGCATCTGCCCCCTTGCTGTAAAACCACACGAGCGGGCGCAGCACGGTCATCAAAAACACCATGGGCTGCGCCAGCCGGACCACCATGCTTTCAGGCTCGGCCATGCCCAGGCGCTTGGGAAATAGGTCGGAAAACAGGATGAACAGCGAGGTGATCACCACGAACGATGCCAGAAAGCCGACATCCTGGGCGCTGCCATCCGATAGCCACAGGTTGAACAACTCTGTGAAATGCGGGCTCAGCGCGCCCTCACCGACGATGCCCCCCAAAATGGCCACCGCGTTCTGGCCGACCTGCACCACGGTGAAATAGTCCCCTGGCTGCTCTTGCAGGCGCAGAACACGGTCGGCGCGGGCATCGCCCTCGTCCGCCAACTGGCGCAGGCGCAGGCGGCGCGCGGCAGCCAGTGAAATCTCGGCCACGGAAAAGAATGCACTGGCTGCGATGAGCAGGCCAATGACAAGCAGGCTTTGGGTCAGGGTCATGGTGATGAAAACCGGGCAGGCCCTCGCGGTTGCGCCGTTGGGCCTTGTGAGTGTAGCGGCGCGGATATGCGTGACGAAGTCCCGGGTTGAGCGCCCGAAACGGCCCGGCGCGGCGTGCTCCGGCGCGTGTTATTGCACGAAGCCGCTGCGGCCCTTGCCCGCAGCGGTGCGTGGCAAAACGTCGACTTCCATGGTGGAGCGTTGATCCAGTCGCGCATTGCCAAAGCCGGTCATGAGTTCGCGGCGCATCTTGCGCTGCACCATCTGCGCCAGGCAGTCCAGCATCACCGGGTTGGCATATTCGCCTTTCAC
>DCVY01000070.1 GCA_002327945.1 Acidovorax delafieldii
ATCACCAAGGGCGTGACCGAGCCCTACCGCATGTTTACCAGCCGGGCCGAGTTTCGTCTGCAACTGCGCGAAGACAACGCCGACATGCGTCTGACCGAAGCAGGGCGGCGCATGGGCCTGGTGGACGATGCCCGCTGGGACGCGTTCAGCCGCAAGCGCGATGCGGTTTCACGTGAAACAGAGCGCCTGAAAGCCACCTGGGTGAACCCGCGCAACCTGCCTGCGGCGGAATCGGAGCGGGTGCTGGGCAAGCGCATCGAGCATGAGTACAACCTGTTTGAACTGCTGCGCCGCCCGGATGTGAATTACGCCAACTTGATGTCCATGGACGGTGGCAAATACGCATCCGACGACGTTTCACCTGAAACGCTGGGCCCCTTGAGCGAGCCGGTGGTGGAGCAGGTGGAGATTGCCGCCAAGTATTCGGGCTATATCGATCGCCAGAAGGGCGAGGTGGAGCGGGCTGCGCATTTTGAGAGGCTGCGCCTGCCAGCCGACCTGGACTACATGCAGGTCACCGCCCTGAGCATCGAGGCGCGCCAGGTGCTCAGCCGCCACCGGCCCGAGACCCTGGGCCATGCCTCGCGCATCACGGGCATCACGCCGGCGGCGATTTCGCTGCTGATGGTGCATTTGAAGAAGGGCGGTTTCAAGGAGTTTGCTGTGGCCCCGATGGCTCCGACTTTGCCCGCCACGGCAGAAGGGGAGCTGGCAGCATGACGGCAGCAGTGACCAACGACGCGCTGCGCACGCAGCTGCAGGCCGGCGCCGAGGCGCTGGCTCTGGGTCTGACCGATGCCCAAGTCACCCAGCTGCTCGATTTTTTGGCCCTGCTGCAGAAGTGGAACAAGGTCTACAACCTGACGGCCGTGCGCGACCCGCAGGAGATGCTCACGCACCACCTGCTCGACAGCCTCGCGGCAGTGGCGCCGCTGCGCCGGCAGGTGGCGGCATTGCAGCAGGGCGGAGTGCCTGCACCCGTGCGCTTGCTCGACGTGGGTTCGGGCGGGGGGCTGCCCGGCGTGGTGTTTGCCCTCTGCTGCCCGGATGTGGATGTGAGCTGTGTCGATACGGTGGGCAAAAAGGCCGCATTCATCCAGCAGGCAGCGGTGGCGCTGAAGCTGCGCAACCTGCATGGCGTGCATGCGCGGGTGGAGACGCTGACCACGCCGTTCGACATCATCAGCTGCCGTGCTTTTGCCGCGCTGCCCGACTTTGTGGCCTGGTCGCGGGGCGCGCTCGCGTCACCGCACGGGGTCTGGCTGGCCATGAAGGGCAAGCACCCCGAGGATGAAATTGCCGCCTTGCCCGCCGATGTGCAGGTGTTTCACGTGGAACAGCTCATTGTGCCGGGGCTGGATGCAGAGCGTTGCATCATCTGGATGAAGCCGGCCTGACGGCTCTTTTGGAGGCGAGGGAAGGGCGGTCGCGTAAACTCGGCCTCTCAGCTCGGGTGCATGTTCGCACCTCTCCAGCGCTCTCGGGGGAAGCCATGTTGGGCATCGCAGACGATGCCGCCTTTGTGCCCCCCGGCGCTGGAAAAAAGTCGCCTGCGTTTTCCCTGCCGAGTTTGGCATGACCCTCTCCAAATAAAGCACCACACATCCCCATGGCCAAGATTTTTTGCGTTGCCAACCAAAAGGGTGGCGTTGGCAAGACCACCACCACCGTCAACCTCGCCGCCGGTCTGGCCCAGATCGGCCAGCGTGTGCTGATGGTGGACCTCGACCCCCAGGGCAATGCCACCATGGGGTCTGGCGTGGACAAGCGCGCGCTGGAGCTTTCGGTGTACGACGTGCTGCTCGAATCCGCATCGGTCAAAGAGGCGGCCGTGCTGTCGGAAAAATGCGGCTACCGGGTGCTGGGCGCCAACCGCGAACTGGCCGGCGCCGAGGTGGAGCTGGTGATGCTGGAGCACCGCGAAAAACGCCTCAAGGCCGCGCTGGCCGAGGTGGATGCCGACTACGACTTCGTGCTCATCGACTGCCCGCCGTCGCTGTCCATGCTCACGCTCAACGGCCTGTGCAGTGCGCATGGCGTGATCGTGCCCATGCAGTGCGAGTATTTCGCGCTCGAAGGCCTGACCGATCTGGTCAACACCATCAAGCAGGTGCACGCCAACCTCAATGCCGACCTGCAGATCATCGGCCTGCTGCGCGTGATGTTCGACCCACGCATCACGCTGCAGCAGCAGGTGAGCGACCAGCTCAAGGGCCACTTTGGCGACAAGGTGTTCAACAGCGTGATCCCGCGCAACGTGCGCCTGGCCGAGGCACCCAGCTATGGGTTGCCCGGCGTGGTGTTTGACCCGGCGGCCAAGGGCAGCCAGGCCTTTGTCGAGTTTGCGCAGGAAATGGTCGAACGCGTGCAGGGCATGCCTGCGGCGGCGGCTTCCATAGCCAAAATTGCCTCTGGCGCTTGATGGCCAAGGGCTGATAGCTATTGAATTAATAGTAATGAAGGTCTCCAGCGTCTTGCTGCTGCCCGGCTGGCAGAACTCCGGCCCCGACCATTGGCAAAGCCTGTGGGCGGCCCGCCACGGCTACCACCGCGTGGAGCAGCACGACTGGATGCGCCCGCTGCGCGGCGACTGGTCGGCGCGGCTGGAAGACACCGTGGTCGATGCCGACGGCCCCGTGGTGCTGGTGGCGCACAGCCTGGGCTGCATCCTCGCCGCCTGGTGGGCGGCGCACTCGTCCAATGCCCACCGGGTGCAGGGTGCGCTGCTGGTGGCCCCGGGTGATGTGGAGCGCCCCGACCTGGCCGCGCAAATCCACGGCTGGGCGCCCATTGCCCGCCAGCCGCTGCCGTTCCCTGCCTTGCTGGTCGGCAGCCGCAACGACCCGTACTGCAGCTTCGAGCGGGCGCAAGGCTTGGCGCAGGCCTGGGGCGCGCGCTTCATCGATGGCGGCGAGCGCGGCCACCTCAATGCCGAATCCGGCCTGGCAGACTGGCCCGAGGGCCGCAATCTGCTGCACACCCTTTTGAAAGATTGACGAACATGGTCACCAAAAAACCCAAGGGCCTCGGCCGCGGACTCGAAGC
>DCVY01000250.1:0-1809 GCA_002327945.1 Acidovorax delafieldii
AAAGAAACCGCTCAGACCCATGAACAGCGTGGCCAGCGCGGCGCCCCACAGCAGCAGGGTGCCGGGCGCCACGCGCCGCAGCAGCGCGGGAGTGGCCAGGGCGCCCACCAGATAACCCAGTGCATTGCCGGTGTTCATGGCGCCGGCCAGTGTGTAGCTCCAGCCCAGATCTGCGCGCATTACCGGCAGCAGCAAGGCATAGGCAAAACGCGTGATGCCCAGCGACACGGCCGCACCCAGCGACAGCGCCAACACCACGCCCACCGGATGGGCGCGCAAGCCCTGCGGGCCTTTGGAATGGTTTGTCTCCATGGGTGCTGATTGTGCCTGCAGGCACCTCTGGTGCACTTGGTAGTTGAATCTGCGGGTCAAAAAAGCCATGAGCCCATATAAAAATAAGCGCAAGCAATTTTCATTTCAGAAAAGCGGGATCTTTTGCGGCAGCGCAGATAGCCCACAATGGCTTCACCATGCGGCCCGCTGCGCACTGCAGCAATGGCCGCACTGCAGTACACTTGAGGGCGGTTGCCCTTGGGCAACCCCCTTCCATTCTCGCGACGAAAGCCTTTCATGCCCTCTCTATTCGAACCCGTCCAGGCCGGCGATCTGCGCCTGGCCAACCGCATTGCCATGGCACCGCTCACGCGCAACCGCGCACCCGACGCCATCCCTACGCCGCTCATGGCCACCTACTACACACAGCGCGCCAGCGCCGGCCTGCTGATCACCGAGGCCACCGCCATCAGCCCCCAAGGCCAGGGCTATGCCGACGTGCCCGGGTTGTATGGCACCGAGCAACTCGACGGCTGGAAGCGCGTGACCCACGCCGTGCACGCCGAAGGCGGCAAGATCGTGGTGCAGCTGTGGCATGTGGGCCGCGTCTCGCACACTGACCTGCAGCCGGGCAACGCGGCCCCCGTGGCGCCCTCGGCCATTCGCGCGCACACCAAGACGGTGCTGATCAAAAACGGCGTGCCCACCTTCACCGACACCTCCATGCCCCGCGCGCTCGACCTGGACGAGTTGCCCGGCATCGTGCAAGACTTCCGCCACGCCGCGCGCAATGCCATCGCCTGCGGTTTTGATGGCGTAGAGATCCACGGCGCCAACGGCTATCTGCTCGACCAGTTCCTGAAAACCGGCGCCAACCAGCGCACCGACGACTACGGCGGCTGCATCAAGAACCGCGCCCGGCTCACACTCGAAGTGGTGCGCGCCATCGTCGATGACATCGGTGGCGGCCGCACCGGCATCCGCCTGTCGCCCGTAACCCCTGCCAACGACATCGTGGACGACAACCCCCAGCAGCTCTTTGACTACCTGCTGGCCCAGCTCGCCCCGCTGGGGCTGGCCTATGTGCACATCATCGAAGGCGCCACCGGTGGCCCCCGCGAGCTGTCCGACCGCCCGTTCGACTATGCCGGCCTCAAGGACGTGTATCGCAAGGCCGGCGGCAAAGGTGCCTGGATGGTGAACAACGGCTACGACCGCGCATTGGCACAAGCCGCCGTGGCGACGGGCGCCGCCGACATCGTGGCTTTTGGCCGGCCCTTCATTGCCAACCCCGATCTGGTCGCCCGGCTGGAAAAGAACGCGCCCCTCAACCAGCCCGACCAAACCACTTTCTATGGCGGCGGGGCCGCCGGTTACACCGATTACCCCACCCTGCCCTGAGAGGCTGAGATCGTGCGCATGTTCTGAGGCCGGGAAATTTCAGTCAAAAATGGCTGCAGCGCTTTTAGAACAAGCACCTGCAGCTATTTAACCTAAAAACGACCGTTGGGTGCGCCCGCCGGTGCCGTGATCGGG
>DCVY01000250.1:1923-9575 GCA_002327945.1 Acidovorax delafieldii
TTAGGTTCAAATGCGCCAGCGTTTCAGCAACAGCGCATTGGCCATCACGCTCACCGAACTCAGCGCCATGGCCGCACCCGCCACCACCGGGTTCAGATACCCCAGCGCCGCCAGCGGAATGCCGGCCACGTTGTAAATGAAGGCCCAGAACAGGTTCTGGCGGATTTTCGCCACGGTGCGCCGCGAGATGTCGAGGGCCGCAGCCACCAGCTTTGGGTCGCCGCGCATCAGCGTGATGCCGGCGGCGTGCATGGCCACATCGGTGCCATTGCCCATGGCCATGCCCACATCGGCCGCCGCCAGCGCAGGGGCGTCGTTGACGCCATCGCCCACCATGGCCACGACATGGCCCCCACGCTTGCCACGGCGTGTGACGCGCTTGCCCCCGAGGGGTTCTTCGCGCTCCGCCTGCAGCGCCTGCACGCAGGCCACCTTCTCGCCGGGCAGCACCTCGGCCATCACCTCGCCCGCATCGGGGTCGAGCCCCAGGCGCCGCGCCATGGCCTCGGCTGCGCCCCGGTTGTCGCCCGAGATCATCACCGTGCGCACGCCCAGGGCGCGCAAGGCGGCCAGCGCCTCGCGCGCGCCGGCCTTGGGTTCGTCGCCAAAGGCCAGAATGGCGCGCAGGGCCAGCCCGTCGGTGGTGCGCTCGGCCACGGCCGAGACGGTGGCGCCAACGTTTTGCAACTCTGCAGCCCGCGCGGCCAGCGCGCCCTCCTTCAGTTCTTTCACGCCCAGCTCGTCCATCCAGCGCAGGCTGCCCACCAGATAGCTGCGGGCCTGCACCTCGCCCTCGGTGCCGCGCCCCGGCACGGCGCGCACGCTGTCGGGCGCCACGGGCTGCAGGCCACGCTCTTGCGCTGCCGCCACCACGGCGCGGGCCAGCGGGTGCTCGCTGCCGCCTTGCACGCTGGCCACGGCCGCCAGCACGGCGGCCTCGTCCTGGCCCGGCACCACCTCGAAGGCGGTCAGCCGCGGGCGGCCCACCGTCAACGTGCCAGTCTTGTCGAACGCCACCACATCCACCTTGTGGGCCAGCTCCAATGCCTGCGCGTCCTTGATCAGGATGCCGTGCCTGGCCGCCACGCCGGTGCCCGCCATGATGGCCGCCGGCGTGGCCAGCCCCAGCGCGCAAGGGCAGGCAATCACCAGCACCGCCACGGCGTGGATCACGGCCACCTCAAAGCCCACGCCCACCCACAACCAGGCGAGCAGCGTGGCCAGCGCCACCACCAGCACCACCGGAACGAAAACGGCCGACACCTGGTCGACCAGGCGCTGTATGGGCGCCTTGGCGGCCTGCGCGTCCTCGACCAGGCGGATGATGCGCGACAGCACCGTCTCGGCGCCCACTGCCGACACCTGCATCACCACCCGGCCATCGCCATTGATGGAGCCGCCGGTCAGGGGTGCGCCCACCTCGCGCGTCACGGGCAAGGGCTCGCCGGTGAGCATGGACTCGTCCACCTGGGTGTGGCCTTCCAGAATGCTGCCATCCACCGGAATGCGCTCGCCGGGGCGCACCACCAGCCGGTCGCCCGCCATCACCTCGGCCACCGGCACATCCACCTCGCCGCCCTGCCCCAGCATGTGGGCCACATCGGGACGCAGCGCATGCAGTGCGCGGATGGCCGCCGTGGTCTGGCGCTTGGCGCGCGCCTCCAGCCACTTGCCCAGCAGCACCAGCGTGACCACCACGGCCGAGGCTTCGAAATACAGGTGCGGCGCATGCCCCTCGTGCGCAGTCAGCCACAGCCACATCGACAGCCCCCAGCCCGCCGATGTGCCAATCGCCACCAGCAGATCCATGTTGCCCGACAGCGCCTTGAGCGCGTGCCAGCCCGCCTTGTAAAAGCGCGCCCCCAAAATGAACTGCACCGGCGTGGCCAGCGCAAACTGCACCCAGGCGGGCAACATCCAGTGGTAGCCCAGCAGATCCCCCAGCATGGGCAGCACCAGCGGGGCCGACAGCAGCAGGCCCAGGCCCACCGGCAGAAAACCGGCCCAGGGCGACAGGTCCTCGGGCGCATCGTCTTGTCCCGCCGCGCGCGGCTCGTAGCCCGCATTGCGCACGGCGCGGCGCAGCAGGGCGTCCATGGCCGGGCCTTGCGCCCCCGGTGGCACCCCATAGACAATGCGCGCCGACTCGGTGGCCAGGTTCACGGTGGCATCCTGCACACCGGGCACCTTGCGCAGCGCCCGTTCCACGCGGCCCACACAGCTGGCGCAGGTCATGCCGCCAATGCCAAGGTCGAGGGTGTCCAGGGATTCGGGGGGGGTGGCAGAAGAGTTCATGGTTGTTACGGTAATCCTTGTCATCATGGCAAGGTCAAGCGCAGGCGCGCATCAACCATGCCTGCGTCAGTGCCTTTGCGGGTGCTTGACCATGCCACCATGTCAGGGTTCACCATGTCCGTGTCATCATTTTTTAACTGGAGAAATCGCATGCAATACACCCTTCAAGTCCAGGGCATGACCTGCGGCCACTGCGAGCGCGCCGTCACCCAGGCCGTGCAGCAGATCGACCCCGCAGCCACCGTGCGCATCGACCGCGCCCAGAACCGCGTCGACATCGACAGCACCCAGCCCCGCGAGGCCCTGGCCGCCGCCATTGCCGAAGAAGGGTACACGGTCGCCGCATGACCGCGCGCACGCCCGCACAGGACTGGCCCGTGCCCATCGGCGAGGCCGCGCGCCGTGCCGGGGTGTCAGCGCGCATGGTGCGCCACTACGAATCGCTGGGCCTGCTGCCACCCGTGGGCCGCACCCACAGCGGCTACCGCCAGTACACCGAAGCCGATGTGCACGCGCTGCAGTTCATCGGGCGCGCGCGCACACTGGGTTTTTCAATGGAAGAAATCCGCAAATTGCTGGGGCTGTGGCAAGACAAGGGTCGCGCCAGCAGCCATGTCAAACGCATCGCCCAGGCGCACATCAATGATCTGGGCGAACGCATCGCCGCCATGCAGGCCATGCAGCGCACGCTGCAAACCCTGGTGGCATGCTGCCAGGGCAACGACCGGCCGGATTGCCCCATCCTGGACGACCTGGCGGCCGCGCCCGAATCATCCCGTGCGATCTCACCCATGGGGTGAACAACGTTGGACTGGAATACGCACCAATACACCAGTGCAGTGTTTCACGCTATCTGGCACATAAAAAAGCGTCTTTTCGGCCCTGGCGGTGTTGCCAATCCTCGCGATACCACCCGGTATCGCTGCGNNTGCGCCTTGCCAGAACCAAAAATCCCTCGTTTTTATTTGTGCCATCAAGCGTGAAACACTGCACTAGCCAATAGCGCGCACTCCCGTATTCCCCCGCAGTCAGAACGGTGCCGAATCGGGATCGGTATCCACCGGCGCCGTGGCCGGCCCGGTCACCATGCCACCGCCTGCACTTTTGCGCGCGGGTGCAGATGGCGCAGAAGATGATGCCAAGGAAGCGCCGGGTACAGCGCCGGGTACAGCGCCGGCGGCAATCGCCTGCGCTGCATTGCCCACACCGCTCTCGACTTCGCCGCCCAGGGCCTCGATCAGGTCAGGAATCAGCTTGACCAGCTCGCCCGTGGCAATCGCCACGTCGGTGTCAAACCCGCCCTCGTCGGCCTTGGTGCCTTCAAACACCGTGTCCAGAAACGATACTTTCTTGATCTGCAGGCCCTCGGTGAGCATGAAAGAAACGCGGTCGTCCCAGGTAAGCGCCAGCTTGGTGGGCAGCTTGCCGGCGGCGATGTGGGCCTGCACTTCTTCGATGTCGAGCGGGTGGCGGGCGTAGCGCACCACGGCCTTGGCCTCGTCGGCGCCTTTGAGCTCGCATTCGCGGTCCACCGTAAAGCCCCTGGGCGGCTCCTGCGTGCTCAGCCAGTGCGACATCGCAGCCTGCGGGCTGGTCTGGGTGTTGATGAGCGAGACCGACAGACCCGGCAGCGATTCGACCAGCAGCGTCACCACCTCATCGGCGCGGCCCTGGGCTGAGGTGTCGAGCACCAGCAGGCGCGAAGCGGTGTCGATCCACACCCACATCGAGCCTTGCTTGGTGAAGGCCATGGGCAACAGATCAAGCTTGGCCTCGTCTTTCAGCTCTTTGCTTTCCTTTTTGCCGGGCTTGCGGCCGGTTTCCTGCGCGATGCGATCGGCTTTTTCCTTCACACGGCGTGCCAGCACGCTGCCGGGCAGCACCTTGGATTCGACCATGAAGCGCAAAATCCACTGCCCTCCCACCGACTCGGCCAGGGGGCCATGCGCATCACCGCGCGGCGGCACCCAGCCCAGCGACTTTTCCTGCGTGGCGCCACATTCCAGAAAGGGCGCCTTGGCCAGGGCCTCCTCCACCTGCGTCAATTCCACCTGCCATTGCGGCGCAATGCGGTACACGATCATGTTCTTGAACACGGACAACCTTTGTTTCTTCTCGCCATTTCTAGCCATTGCGGAGTACAGGCGACATTGTCGGGGGTTGGCCGCACGCACGGCGGATGCAACCGTAATTAATACTATGTTTTTTATAGCTATAAGCGCTTCAAAATAGAACGCTTGATGCAATTTTTTTGGTAAATGCGGTGGTACCCAACGCCGGACTTTCTGTTGCAACTTTACACAAACGCATCAATCCCACACTGGCGAGTTACATGGGCTGTGCATACTGGTTCTCAGCCGCTGGAACGGTCGTCCCCGCGGATCAACCATTTGAAAGGATCCATACCATGTCTTTCTTCCACCGCCGTATCGCCGCCGCTGCCGTAATGGCTGCCCTGGCCCTGCCCGTTCTGGCCCAGCCGGCCCCCTCCATGCCACCCGCTGCCGGTGCCTCTGCCGAGCAGGCCCAAAAGCCAGTCAACTGGCAGGAGCGCCGCCAGGCCCACATGGCGCAACGCGCCAATGCCTTCAAGGCGCAACTGAAACTGACACCTGAGCAGGAACCGGCCTGGACCGCTTTCATGGCCGCCATGCAGCCGGCCGAGCGCCATGCCCGATTGGGTCCCCTTGACCGCAAGGAGATGGAAAAACTCACCACCCCCGAGCGCATCGACCGCATGCGGGCCCTGCGCGCCCAGCACGCAGCCGAGGCCGACCGCCGCGGTGAAGCCGCCAAGACCTTCTATGCCACGCTGACGCCAGAGCAGCAAAAAACCTTCGACGCCCACGCCCAGCGCATGCACGGCATGCACGACATGGGTGGCATGGGTGGCATGGGTGGTCATCGAGGGCACCATGGTGATGGTGATGACAGCCGCCACGGCATGATGCGCGGCGGCAACATGCCCATGGGTGGCCCCGGCCGCTGAGTTTTTTGACGGTTCCCCGCAAGGGAACCAAGCCCCTGCCCCAAGCCCGGCGCCGTCCAAAGCGCCGGGCTTTTTTGTTGTGGATAAAACTGGGGATGGTTCTGGCACAACCGGGGGGTTATCCACAGAAAAACCGGAAACCCTAAAGTTGTTATCTGCCGGCAGCAAAGTTCACCGGCCTCCCCCCACATACTTCCAGGCGACGCAACTGCAAGCCACCATTGAGAAAAAAGGCATTGTCCACACAAACTGGCGCGCTCTACTACTACTACTATTTATATATAGAACCATAGAAGAACAACCACAACTTCCTTTGCGCCCCTCTCAAACGCCCTGAACACACAAAACCTGGACCCTGGGCCCGCCAGGCCAAGGGCCGCTGGGGCCTTCTGTGAAGAAAATCGACACAGCCTGCACCGCCCACCGAAGAAACCTGTGCAGCTATCAAGCCGTCTGAAAATCAGGGCCAAAAGCGTCCAACGCGACGGCGTCACCCTGTGGTTTGCCGCCCGCCACCCGCAGGCGCCCTGGTATGCCAAAGCGCTGGGCTTTTTTGTGATGGCCTATGCCTTGACACGCGCCAGCCCCATCGACCTGATTCCGGACTTCATCCCCGTGGTGGGCTACCTGGACGATGTGCTGCTGCTTCCCGGGCTGATCGTCGCCGTCTGGATCGGCGCCTGCCTGGCGCTGGGGCACTGGTGGATGAGGCCGTGGCTGGCCGTGCAGGAGCTGTCGATCCAGCATTGCTATTAAATGAATAGCTTTCAGCGATTAATACACGGGTGCTATCGGTGCTATCGCCGGATTTACTTCACAACGCTCCTGCCCCACTGCCCGCATGCACAAAACTGGGGATAGTTCTGGCACAACCGGGGGGTTATCCACAGAAGTTGGCCCTTGCACGGTTTTATCCCTATGCGGCAGACAGCGGCAGCCGGGCTGTGTCCCCAGGGTTTGGTGCGGCGCAAGTGGCTGTCAGGCCACGGCAAAAGACACTTGTCCACAGAAAAAGCTGCCTTCTACTACTACGACTATGTATTTATAGAAGTCTTAATCAATAACCATCGGAGAACTGCACCGGCGCTTGTGGCCCCATGGAAGGTGAATCAAAAAATGGGCAAAAAAAACCGCAGACCAGGCTGCGGTGGGTGGACAAACCGGGGGTTGAATCTGCTTCAGGGCGCATCGGAGCGCAGGAAAGCCTCCAGCAGGTTCGTGGGCAGGGGGCGGCTGAACAGGTAGCCCTGGTAGAGGTGGCAGCCTGCGCGGGCCAGCAGATCGCGTTGTTCGGGGGTTTCCACGCCCTCGGCAATCACTTCCAGGCCCAGGCTGCGCGACAGGGCGATGATGGTGTCCACAATCGCGGCGTCGTTGGGGTCGGTGAGCAGGTCGCGCACAAAGCTCTGGTCGATCTTGAGCTGGTTGAGCGGCATGCGTTTGAGGTAGCTCAGGCTCGAATACCCGGTGCCAAAGTCGTCCAGCGAGAACCCCACCCCGTGCGCGCCCAGGGCCGTCATGGTGGCGATGGTGGTTTCCATGTCTTGCACCAGCAGGCTTTCGGTCAGCTCCAGCTTGAGTTTTCCAGAAGGGGCGCCGGTGACGGCCAGCATCCGGGTCACGTCGTCCACAAAACTGGCATGGCGAAACTGGCTTGAGCTCACATTGACGGCCATGGTCAGGTGCGAAAGCTGCGGCGCGTCCTGCCAGCTGGCCAGCAATGTGCAGGCGTTGTGCAGCACCCAGCGGCCCAGTGTGAGGATGAGACCGGTTTCTTCGGCCAGCGGGATGAACTCTGCCGGTGACACCAGGCCCCGCTGCGGGTGGGCCCAGCGCACCAGGGCCTCCACACCCACGCACTGGCCCGCCTGGTTGACCTGGGGCTGGTAGTGCAGCAGGAATTCATGCTGCGCCAGGGCCGTGCGAAAGTCTTCTTCCAGCGCGGCACGGGCGGTCACCACCGCCTGCATGTCGGAGTTGAACAAGCGCAGTGTGTTGCGCCCGGCGTTCTTGGCCTGGTACATGGCCAGGTCGGCCTGCTTGAGCAGTTCGCCCACGCTGGTCTGGGCGCCATCAAAGGGGGCGATGCCGATGCTGGGCGTGCTGCGGTACTGGTAGCCCTTGAGCGCATAGGGCAAGGCCAGCATGGCCAGGATTTTTTCGCCCACACCGAGGGCATCCCGGGCCAGTTCTTCGGGGATCTGGCTGAGTTCTTCGAGCATCACCACGAACTCGTCGCCGCCCAGGCGTGCCACGGTGTCCACGCTGCGCACGCAATTGTTCAGGCGCGTGGCCACCTGCTGCAGCAGCAGATCGCCCTGGTCGTGGCCCAGGGTGTCGTTCAGGGTCTTGAAGTTGTCGAGGTCGA
>DCVY01000250.1:9595-12504 GCA_002327945.1 Acidovorax delafieldii
TCGGTGGCCTTGCGCTCGCGGATGTCGGTGTTGATGGCCAGCACAGAATGGGCCTGGCCGGCATCGTCCTTCACCAGCGTCCAGCGCCCTTCTACGTCGATGGCACTGCCGTCGCGGTGGCGGTGCATGATTTCGCCGGCCCACTCACCGTGCTCCAGGGTGGCCTGGGTGGCGCGGCGAAACGGTGTGGGGTCGTCGTACAGCAGGGTCTCGATGGACTGGCCCAGCACCTGCAGTTGCGACCAGCCATACAGCCGCTCGGCACTCTTGTTCCAGTAGATGATGCGGTGCTCCAGATCGCGCACGATGATGGCGTCCTGGGCCTTGTCGAGCAGCGAGGCCTGTTGGCGGATGCGCCTGTCGGACATCTGCCGGTCGATCTCGGCCGAAGCGCGGCTGGCAAAGATGCGCAGGGTCGAAGTGACGAAGTCGGGGTTGGCCAGCGGCTGGCGAAACAGCACGAAGATCATGCCTCCCACTTCGCCGTCGGCGTTGCACAGCTGCTGCCCGGCGTAGCCTTGCGCCGGCAATTGGCGCAATAACAGCGCTTCGGGATAATGCAGCGCCACGTTGTCCTGCACCACCACCTGGGGCTGGCTGAGCAGCAGCAGGCTGGGTGTGCCGGCCAGCGTGTATTCGTTGGTGGGCAGTTGCTTGCCATCCAGCACCGTCGCCAGCGCCATTGCCCGCGGCGCCTGCCCTTGCAGCGGCGGCAGCAGGCGGCCCACGAAGGCACCTTGCGCGCCCAGGGCCTCGGCCATGTTGCTGGCCAGCTGCACAAAGAACTCGGTGCCTGTGCTGGCCGACACGGCGGCTGCCATTTTCAGCACCGAGGCCTGCAGGCGCTGCTGATCTGTGCGCGCCCGCAGGCTCATGATGCCGAAGGCCAGGTTGTTGGCCAGTTGCCGCAGCAGTTTGGCCTCGTCGGCGCTGATGTGCAGGATCTCGGGCGCATACAGGTACAGCAGACCAAAGGTGTGCTCGCGGTCGCGCAGCGGCAGGCAGATCACGCCATGAAAGCCGTTTGCCAGCGCGCGTTTGGCCCAGCCGGCAAAGCTGACTTCGGTGCGAAGGTCCTGCACGATCACGGGTTTTCCACTGCGCACGGCCACCCCGGCCGGGCCGTTTCCATAGGGGCTGGCTTCGGACCAGCTCAGCTGCAAATTTTCAAGGTACTGGTCGTTGTGGCCCGCATAGGCCACGGATTCGATGGATTTGTGTTCGTCGTTGCGCGCAAATCCCACCCAACCC
Organism: Acidovorax delafieldii; assembly: GCA_002327945.1. Lineage (GTDB taxonomy): Bacteria > Pseudomonadota > Gammaproteobacteria > Burkholderiales > Burkholderiaceae_C > Acidovorax > Acidovorax delafieldii_C. Next base: position 10,847 of record DCVY01000250.1, read on the forward strand.
ATGCGGTAGCCGCCAATGTCCACCGCGATCTGGCAGATTTCCTGCAGCAGCGTGGTCTCGGAGGTGGCGCGCACCAGCGCCGCGTTGCAGGCGCTGAGCAGGCGCTGCGCCCGGCCCATGCGGCGCAGGTCGTCTTCGCTGCGTAGCCGCTCGGTGACATCAATGGCCAGCACCTGGCGGGCTGCCACGCCATTGAAGCTGATGTTGCCCGCGGTAATCTGCATCTGCATCAGCGTGCCGTTCTTGTGGGCATGGCGGCGCACCACGGAAGTATCGCGTGGCAGCTGGAAAACGCCTTGGAGCTGGGCCCTGAGGCCCTGGCGGTCTTCGGGTGCGTACAGGGCGGGCAGATCCATTTGCAGCAGCTCGGCCTCGGTGTAACCATAGTGCGCCACCATCGCCCGGTTCACTGCCAGCAGGCGCAAATTGCCCTGTGCATACACCCACATGGGGTGCGGGTGCTCGTCAAACAGCATGCGGTATTGCAGCTCCGAGGTGTGCAGCTGGCTGCGCTTTTGTTCCAGCTGCGACAGCTGGTGCTGCTGGCGGCGCAGTTCGAGCAGCGCCATGGCCTGGCCGGCCAGCATTTTCAGGCCCTCCAGCTGCTCATCGGTCAGCGGGCGGGGCACCGTGTCCAGCACCGCCAGCGTGCCCAGCGCCGCACCTTCGGGCGTTACCAGCGGAACGCAGGCATACAGCCGGACATGGGGCTCTCCGGTGACGAGCGGGTTGTCGGCAAACAGCGGGTGCTGGCGGGCATCGGCCACCACCAGGGGATCGCGGCTGCCGCTCAGTGCATGGCTGCACAACGCAATGGCCCGATCGGTCTGCCGGAACGGCACGCCCACGGCCGCCTTGAACCACTGGCGCTCGCTGTCCAGAAAATTGACCACCGCCATCGGCGTGGCACAGATGCGTGCGGCCAGAACAGCCAAGTGGTCAAACGCTTCTTCGGCCGGCGTGTCCAGAATGGCGTAAGACTGCAATGCACTCAGGCGCGCGGCTTCCTGCTGGGCGTTTTGCGCCGGCAGCATCGGCACTAACCCCCTGGGCCGCAAAGGCGGCACGGTGAGGTGGGCATGGAAAGCGGCATTGCCTGCATGGAGTGACCAGAACGCAAAGAACGGGAAACAAGTTGAAGGCCGGGGCCGGGGCAGAGACCCGCTTCACGGGGAGGCACCATGGGCTGGTCCGGCATGCCCAAAGGGTGCTTGTGCAACATGATGTGAATACTACACCGCAGAATTGTTTTCGCACCGCGCCAGGGTGTCTGTCATGCGGCCAGCTTCTGGCGCCGGACCCGCACCGCGGCTGCCAGGTTTTCGAGCACCGGCACCGTCTGCGCCAGGCTGATGCAGGCGTCCGTGACCGACACCCCGTGCTGCAGCGGCTGGCCGGGCACGATGTCCTGGCGGCCCTCCTGCAGGTGGCTTTCGATCATCAGGCCGGTGATGCGCGTGTCGCCGCCAGCAATCTGCTGGGCCACCTCGGCAGCCACCGTGATCTGGCGCTGGTGCTGCTTGCTGCTGTTGGCATGGCTCACGTCGATCATCACCTGCGGGCGCAGGCCGGCGGCCTGGAGCATGGTGCAGGCGGCGTTCACATCGGCCGCGCTGTAATTGGGCTGCTTGCCGCCGCGCAGGATCACATGGCAGTCG
>DCVY01000250.1:12546-13066 GCA_002327945.1 Acidovorax delafieldii
ATGAACTGCGGCGACAGCAGGTCGAGGAACTCGGTGCCCACCGGCAGGCCCACCGCCAGCACATCCAGCAGCAACTGGCGCGCCAGCTCCAGCCCTTCGTTGATGGCAAAGCTGCCGTCCATGTGCGGGTCATTGATGTAGCCCTTCCAGCCCACCGTGGTGCGGGGCTTTTCAAAATACACGCGCATCACAATGAGCAGGTCTTTGCTGAGCGCATCGGCCTGGGCCTTGAGCGCGTGCGCGTATTCCAGTGCCTGGCTGTGGTCGTGGATGGAGCAAGGCCCCACCACCACGATCAGCCGGTCGTCCTGCCCGTGCAGCACGCGCGAGATGCCGGCGCGGCTGGCTTCCACCAGGCCTTGTGCGGCGTCAGGTGCAGGCAGCCATTCTTGCAGCAGCGCGGGCGTGATGAGCGGGCGCACGGCCTTGATGCGCGTGTCATCGATGCGCGTGGTGTCGTGGGTGGAAACGGGGGTGGCGGAGCGGTGTGCGTGGGTCATGGTGGTGCCAATTGTCGCCC
>DCVY01000250.1:13100-18454 GCA_002327945.1 Acidovorax delafieldii
TCGTCCCCCTCCGGGGGAAGGCGCCGAAGGCGACTCAGGGGGGCTTCATAGTCTGCGAAACGACGCGTTCTGCCGCGCCCAGTAGCGCGACTGCAGGTGATCGAGCCGCACCGTTCCACCCGAGGAAGGCGCGTGCACAAAGCGCCCATCGCCCACATAGATGCCCGCGTGCGATGCCACGCGGCCCGTTCCAAAAACCACCAGGTCGCCGCTGCGCAGCTCACCGTCGGCAACCTGCTGCCCCCAGCCACTGAGCTGCGCCACCGTGCGCGGTGGCGCCGTGCCCACGCGGTGGCGGTACACATAGCCGATCAGCCCGCTGCAGTCAAAACCCGCATCGGGCGTGTTGCCGCCATAGCGGTAGGGCGTGCCCACCAGGCCCAGCGCATGGATGGCAATGTCGTGCGCATGCGCGTCCGACAGAGTGGAAAGGGCCGGGGAACGGATGGGTGATGGCAGCGGCGATGAGGTGCTGCCGCAGCCACCCAGTGCCAGCAGGGTGGCGGCATAGGCCACGCAGGCCAGACGGTGAAGTGCGCGCATGGGCGCAAGGGTAACGGATGAGTGGCCGTGCACGCAGATATTCCGCCCCCGTTCTGGGGATGTGGCTTGGGTCGTCACGGCGGCGCGTGCCTGGGCCGCTACATGGCCTGCCCGCGTGGTCTTGCCTGAAACGCCAGAAACTGCTGGGCGGGCATGGGCCGCGCAAACACATAGCCTTGCAAAATGTCACAGCCCTGCCCGGTCAGGTAGTCTGCCTGCTCCCGTGTTTCAATGCCTTCGGCCGTGACCTGCAATCCCAGGCCGTGCGCCAGCGCCACGATGGCGGAGACGATGGTGCGGCTGTGCTCTTGCCGGGGCAGGTCTTTGACAAAGCTGCGGTCAATCTTCAGCCGCCGCATGGGCAGCTGCCGCAGATACGAGAGTGACGAATAACCGGTGCCGAAATCGTCGATGGACAGATGGATGCCCAGCTGGCTCAGCCGGTGCAGCGTGTGCGCACCGGCTTCCAGGTTTTCCATGAGCACGGTTTCGGTCAGTTCGAGTTCGAGCCGGTGGGCAGGCAGCCCTTCCTCGCGCAGGATGTCCATCACCTGCTGCAGAAATTGAGGGTCGCCCAGTTGCTGGGCCGATAGGTTGACGGCCACGCGCAAGGGTGCGCCTGCATCATTCCAGCCTGCGGCATCCCGGCAGGCGGTGCGTAACACCCAATAGCCCAGCGTAACGATCAGGCCGCATTCTTCTGCCACTGCAACCACCTCAAGCGGCGACACGTTGCCCAGCTCCGCGTGGGTCCAACGCAGCAGGGCTTCTGCGCCCACCAGTGATTCATCCGCAGCTGAAATCAGGGGTTGGTAGTGCATTGCCAGCCCATCGCCATGCGCCAGTTCAGCGCGCAGCGCATGTTCTATGGCATGACGCCGGACCACTGCCTGGTTCATGGACGCTTCGAACCGCACGCAGCGGTTCTTGCCCATTTCTTTGGCACGGTACATGGCGGTATCGGCATGACCCATGAGGCCGTCGATGTCGGGCGCATCGTCGGGAAAGGTGGCAATGCCTGCGCTGCAGGTCACGTTGACCTGCTGCCCCGCTTCCATGTCAAGGGTCTGGAAGGTGTTGATCAGCCGTTGTTCGTATTTTTCCAGAGTCGCGTCGTCCATGTCGAGCCGCAGGATCAGTGCGAACTCGTCTCCGCCCAGGCGGCAAATGGTGTCGGTGCTGCGCACCACGGAGTGCAGGCGACCGGCTACCTGGCGCAGCAGGCCATCGCCTGCCGTGTGGCCCAAGGTGTCGTTGTGCGTCTTGAAATTGTCCAGGTCGATATAGATCAGGGCCACCCGGCTGGCGAGGCTGCGCGCGCGCTCTATTTCGGCGGTGAGCCGTTCGTTGAAGGCATGCCGGTTGCCGATGCCTGTGACGGCATCCGTGTGCGCCAGGGTGTGCAGGCGGTTTTCTGCCTCGCGAACGGCCGCACGGCTGCGCAGCACCATGGCGGTTGCCAGGGCCATCGCGCATACGGCGATCAGCAGAGTGCTGAAAAATCGGACGCCCAGGCGCATGTAGACCGCGTCCATCGACTTTCGGATGTAAAGCGTTCCTACCGTCGTTCCAGGCCCATGGATGGGCTGGGTCATCTCCAGAACGCGCAGCCCCGAGCGCTCGGACTCGCCGTTCATGCCCAGTGATAAAACGGTAGCCGGCAAGTCTGGCTTGCCCTCGCGCACCTGCTGCGCCAACAGCAGCCCTTGTGCGTCGTAAACGCCGGCCCCGATGACCATGGGTGATGCCCGCAGGGCGTAGAGTATTTCCTTGGCGGTGGCTGCATCGTGGAACACCAAGGCAGCAGAGACGTTGTCTGCCACGATGGCCGCTTCCACCCGGCTGTCCTGCAGCATGGCGGTGCGGGTGCTCCAGTAGTCAATGCCCGTGATGGCCAGCACGACGGTCAGCAGTGCCAGACCGGCCGCCAGGATGCTGGTAGACACCAGCCGCGAAGACAGAAGTGGCTGCGACCCGTCCTGCTTTTGCATGGGCGTTGGTTCGGGTTCGTTGATTGCGTGGGTTTTCATTGGACTGCCCTGGCCAGCCGCAGCAGCCTGGAACTGACGGTGAGGCCCGCCCTGGAGGTTGCATCGGTGTTGATGCCGAACACGATCCGGCCTTCCTGTTGCGCCAGTGTGATCATGATCTCGGGGCTGGAGGAGGTCGCTTCCTCGGCAATGGTCAGAATGCCGTTGGCCGGTGGCATGGAGCGCAGCGCACGCAGAACCGCTTGCACGTCGGCATGGTGGAGAACGACGAGCCGGCAGTTGCGTAGATCGCTGATCTCCAGCAGCCTCACCCGGACAGGCTGGCCCTTGCGGGTGGGCTTGCCGTCCAGTGCAATCAACGGCCTTTTCAAGGGGCTGAAAGGAGAAACGCAAATGACCCAATCGCGGTCGGCAACGGACTCGTTGTCCGGCCAGTCGATGAACTGGATGAAGTTGAAGACATAAGCCGCCTTCAGATCGTGTTCGCCCACGCGATCGTCGGAGTGGGCCCAGTTGCTCCCGCACAGCACCCACAGCCCGATCAACAGCGTGTTGCGTAAGCGCAAAACTGGGGGTAGGGGCATGGTTGTCAGAATGCGTAAGTCAGTTTTACGCGGTAAGTCCGTCCGTCCTGCTGTATGGCGTCCTCCCGGATCTCGAATGAGGCGGGGTCTGCATGGCGGTGGTTGAAAAGGTTGTACACGCCCATGGACACCTCCGCATTCGCGATGCGCGTGGAATAGGTGAGGTTGGTGCGAACGTGCCCCGGAAGGCGCATATTTTGCAAGGTTCTGCGCGGGCCGATGCCGATGGCCTCAACCGCGTAGCGGCCCGATTGCCACCCGGATCCGGCGGGAGGCCGCAGGGAGTCCGACCACTGAAGCTTCAGCAAATGCTTGGGGGAATTGGTCAGGGCCATGTCTGCCAAGGCGTCGCGCGCTTTTTGCCAGCCATAGGCCACACGCAGGCGTGAGCCCGCACGCAGGCGGTGTTCCACTTCGGCTTCTACGCCCTGCACATGCACCCTGCTGGCGTTGTTGAAGGCGAGCCGGTCTGGCTGAGAAGCATCATCCAGGGACACCAGGTCAGTCACGCTGGATCGGAAAACGGACAGCAGCATGCGGGTTGCAACCGTGGGTGCGTGTTCCAGCGCCAGCTCCGTGGTGTGCACGCGCTCGGAGCGCAGGGGGGCCGTACCCACCACGCCACCGGGCAGGTCAACTCGGTATTCGCGCTCATAGGCGTTGGGCGGCCTGTAGGCAGTGCCATGGAGCACCTTGATGGCGGTGGTCGGGTTCCACCAGTACACCAGGCCCAGGCGCGGATGGACGGCGCCAGTGCTGCCTGACTGTCGGCCCCACCGCAATCCCGCGTGCAGCGTGATATCGGGCCGAAGCGCAAATTCGTCCTGGAAATACACCCCCAGCACCTCCCCGGCGCGGCGTGCATCCAGGTATTGCGCCTGCGGCGCCAGATCGAAGTTGCGCTGCGTGATGGCGGTATCACGTCGGTAGTCCATGCCCCACGCCAGCTTGTGGCGTGCCAACGCGGTGCTCACCCATTGCCACTCGGTTCCCCACCACCGTCCGGTTCCCACGTCCCTGTTCACCGTGAGGGGCGGGTAGTCATACACATAATCGCCCTCGTATTGGTAGCGGCCTGCATGGACGCGCCCGGTGAAGGCCAGGGACGGCAGCATCTGGGTGGAGTATTCGGCCGCCAGGCGCGTGTTGGTGTCGATCGCCCGGGACCGGGGGTCATTGAAGATCTGGGAAAAGGCGGCCGTGGGTACGCCCTTGGTGCGTTCGCCATGCACCATCATCAACGCCAAGCCGTCGTGGCGCATCCGGGCAAACAGTTGGGTGCTGCGATCAAAATCCAGTCGGCGGGCAACGCCGTCGCTGGTCGATGGTGTGTCGAACGAGGGGTAATACTGGTCTGCCCCGCGCGTGGTGGCGCGCGTCGCAGAGATCAGCCAGTCGGCCCCCTGTGCGTCCACCGTTCCCAGGGAAAACCGCAGCTTGGCGCTTGCATGGCTGCCTGCCTCGGCGCTTGCTTGCGGCCCGGCCAGCTGCCGGCCGTCCAGCGTGATGACGTTGATGACACCAAAAAACGCATTGGCGCCGTAGACGGCAGACCCCGGCCCGGGCACGAACTCCACCCGGTCCACCAGATCCAGATCGATAGGGAAATCCGTGCCGATGCTCGCCTGATCGTAGACGTTGTCGTTGAAACGCACCCCATTGACCAGCAGCAGCACGCGGGTGTTGTAGTCTCCTGGCGTGGCAAAACCCCGCATGCCCAGATAGTGGTAAGTGCGGTCATACGAGGCATACAGCCCGCGCATGCTGCCCAGCACCTCGGACAGATTGCGGTAGCCAAAGAGCCGTATGTCGTCTGCTGTGACCACGCTCACGGCCGCGGGCGCCTCCAAGGTTGTCTGCGCATACCGGCTGGCCGTGGTGACCCGCATCTGCATGAGCTGTTCCAATGGCAGATCGGCAATGTCTGTTTGCGAATGGGCGCTCGCCATCCAGGCGCAAAGCAAGCACAGTGCGGCCTGCCGTGACCACTGAGGTTGGGGCTTAGAGCCTTGTTGCATGGGAGTGACACCAGTGGGCGCGAAGAGCTGACGCTCGTTCATGTGAGTGCGCGATGGCTGCGGATTGTGTCAATTACAAATTAAATATTACAAATTGTATCCTACGCCTGCGCAGAATCACTCCAAGAGCGGGCAGTGGTTTTCATGTACGAATGCCCAGCTGGTCCGTGCGAATGCGTTCTACCGTCTTATCGCCCTATAGCCCTATAGCCCTATAG
>DCVY01000093.1:0-5510 GCA_002327945.1 Acidovorax delafieldii
ACGATAAGCCCGTGTAGTTGACGCTGGCCAGAAAGGTCACCAGCTCGCCCACATGGATGGGCTGCAAAAACATGCCCTGGTCCACGCTCAGCGTGACCACGTAGCAGCCGGAGTAGCGGCTGGCGCAGGAATACGCCACCTGGTCGAGCAACTTCAGAATCGCGCCGCCATGCACGTTGCCCGAAAAATTGGCCATGTCGGGAGTCATCAGCACAGTCATGCTGAGCTGGTGGGAGGGAATGTTCATGGACAAAATTTTAAAAGGGCCATTGGAACATTGAGACAAGCGCATCGGGCGAAGCCCCAACCGACTCCCCCTACACTTTCGGCCATGCAAATGTTCGACGTGGTCATTGTGGGTGCCGGTGCCGCCGGTCTTTTTTGCGCCGGCCAGGCGGGCCAGCGCGGCCTGAAAGTTCTGATCATCGACCACGCCGACAAGGTGGCCGAGAAGATCCGCATCTCGGGAGGCGGGCGCTGCAACTTCACCAACCGCGACCTCGACCCTGCCGCGCCGCACAAGCACTTTGTGGGGCAGAACCCGCAGTTCTGCCGCTCGGCGCTGTCGCGCTACACCCCGGCGGACTTCATTGCGCTGGTGCAAAAGCACGGCATTGCATTCCACGAAAAGCACAAGGGCCAGCTGTTTGCCGACCGCTCGGCCGAGGACATCATCGCCATGCTGCTGGCCGAATGCGCAGCTGGTGGCGTCACGCACTGGCAGCCCTGCGGCGTCAAGAAAATTGTCTTTTCAACGCCGAGCAATGCTGAATTCAGCCCGGGCAGCTATCAAATAGATACTGATCGGGGGCCCGTGACGGCGCGCTCGCTGGTGATTGCCACGGGCGGACTGTCGATTCCCAAGATCGGCGCCACCGATTTTGGCTACCGGCTGGCGCAACAGTTCGGCATTGCGCTCATCGACCGCCGCCCCGGCCTGGTGCCGCTGACCTTTGACGGGGCGGGCTGGGCACCTTACGCGCAGCTGTCGGGGCTGGCTTTGCCGGTCCAAATCAGCACAGGGGTTCATGAAGGCCCCCACGCTCCGCCGTTGCGCGGGTCGCTGCCCCCCGAGGGGGCCGCTTTTGCCTTGGGGCGGTCCGGCGGCAAAAAGAAAACGCGCATCACTTTTGACGAAGACCTGCTGTTCACCCACCGCGGCCTCTCGGGCCCGGCAGTGCTGCAGATCTCCAGCTACTGGCAAGAGGGCCAGCCGCTGGCCATCAACCTGGCGCCCACGGTGGACCTGCCGCAGGCACTGGCGCAGGCCAAGGCCCGTTCGCGCAAACTCATCGCCAACGAACTGGCCACACTGGTCCCCAGCCGCCTGGCCGACGCCTGGGCCCAGCGCGAGACCGACTGGCAACGCCCCATCAACGAAGCCTCCGACAAGGCGCTGGCGCGGCTGGCCGAGCAACTGGCGCGCTGGGAGCTGACCCCCACGGGCACCGAGGGCTACAAGAAGGCCGAGGTCACGCTCGGTGGCGTGGACACGCGAGCACTGTCGCAGCAGACCATGGAGTGCAAGACGCAGCCCGGCCTGTACTTCATCGGCGAAGTGGTGGACGTGACAGGCTGGCTGGGCGGCTACAACTTTCAGTGGGCCTGGGCCAGCGCTCATGCCTGCGCGCAGGCACTGCCGCTGGCGGAGGCCGCGGCGCACTGACCTTTCTCCTTTCCGCTCAGGCGGTCGCCAGGGCATCCCGCCCCAGTAGCACCGGCGGCTGGTACTGACCAGCCCATGCCTCCAGCTCCGTCACGGGCAACGGACGGCTGAAGTGGTAGCCCTGCAGTTCCTCGCTGCCCAGCGCGCTCAGCACCTGGGCCGTGGCCAGGTCTTCCACCCCCTCGGCCACGATCCTGAGCCCCAACGTGTGGCCCAGCGCAATGATGGCGCGCGTGATGGCCATGTCGGCGGGGTTACTCAGCATGGCGTGCACGAAGGACTTGTCTACCTTGAGCCGGTCGATGTCAAACCGCTTGAGGTAGGACAGACTCGAATACCCGGTTCCAAAGTCGTCAATGGACAGCTGCACGCCCATCGACTTGAGCGCGGCCAGTTGCTGCTCGGCCGCATGGGCGTTGTCCATCAGCTGCGATTCGGTGATTTCCAGCTCCAACCGGTGGGCCGGCATGCCGGTGCGTGCCAACAGTGCTTCGATGTCGGATACCAGAAGCGGGTCTGCCAGCTGCGCGACCGAGAGGTTGACCGAGATGGAAACATCCGCCAACGGATAGGCCCGGGCGGGCGCTGAATGGCCGCCCCGCGGCGCCTGCCACCGCGCCCACTGCTCGCAAGCCTGTTGCAGCACCCAGCCGCCCATTGCGCGGATCATGCCGATCTCCTCGGCAATGGGAATAAACTCGCTGGGCGGAATATTCCCCAGCGCCGGACTGTTCCAGCGCAGCAGGGCCTCGACGCCCAGCAGGCAGCCGTCCTTGGCGCTCAGACGGGGCTGGTAGTGCAGGCTCAGCTCCTGGCGCTCCAGCGCGCGGCTCAGCTGCTGCTCCATGGTCTGGCGCGCCAGTGCGCGCTGGTCAGTCTCGGCCGAATAGAACAGCGCCATGTCGCGGCCTGAGGTCTTGGCTTCGTACATGGCAGCGTCGGCGCGGCGCATCAGCTCGTCGATATCGCCACCGTCCTCGGGGTACACGGCGATGCCGACGCTGCACGACACGTTGAGCTCGTGCCCCTCCACCGAGTGGCTCTGGCGAATCAGCGGGATTAGGCGCCGCTCCACCAGCTGCAGCACGTCTTCGCGCCCTGCCATATCGCGCATCACCACCACGAACTCGTCTCCGCCCAGGCGACTCACAGTGTCGCGGCTGCGTACGGCCTGCGTGAGGCAGCCAGCCACCGAGCGCAGCAGGCCATCGCCGATGTGGTGGCCCAGCGTGTCATTGATGGACTTGAACCGGTCGAGATCGATGAAAAGCACCGCCACCTTCTCACCGGTGAGGGGCGCCTGGGCCAGCGCCATCTGCAGGCGCTGCACACACAGCGAGCGGTTGGGCAGCTCGGTGAGCACGTCGTGGTGCGCCAGGAACTGGATGCGCTCCTCGTTGAGCTTGCGGTCTGTGATGTCGATGGCGATACAGATGTGATTGGCCACCGCGCCGCTCTTGCTTTCACGCACGGCCGACACCATCAGCCAGGCCGGATAGGTCTCGCCCGAGCGGCGGCGAAGCCGCACCTCGCCCTGCCACGACTCTTTTTCGAGCATGGTGCGGTTGATCTGGGCCGACAGCGGCTCGCCATCGGCTTCTTCCAGCAGAGAACCCAGGTCTTCGCCAATGACCTCGTAGAAGTCGTAGTGCGTGCTGCGGGAAAACGCCTTGTTCACGCTGACGATCTTCTGATCGGCGTTCATGATGATGATGCCCTCGGAAGAGGCCTCGAACACCTTGGCCCACAACTCCAGGCGCTGCTCCATGAGCTTGAGAACGTTGATGGGGGTAAACGCCGTGAGCACCGAATCGCGCCCCTGGAACTGCAGTCGCCGCGCCGACAACACGGCCCACGAGGGCTCTGGGCCGCCCTTCCAGCGCACCTCGAATTCATCCACTCCCCCCTGATCCGCCAGGCGCTGGAAGAACCGGGCACGCACCCCGGGCTCCAGCCCAACGACCCAGGGGTCGGTCTTGCGGCCGCCCAGCCAGTGGGCAGCAGGCGCATTGGAATGCAGCACCTCGTGCTCAGGGATGGACGTAACCACCATTGGAATGGGGAAAGCCTCCACCAGCTCGCGCTGCGCCTCGGCCGCACGTGCGCTGGCAGCCAGCTCCTGCTGCAACACCCGGTCGCGGTCAAGCTGGGACAACATCTCGTTGAATGCGGTGACCAGGCGGCCGATCTCGTCGCGGCTGCTCCAGTGCGCGCGCAGGGTGTGGTCGCCACTCTTGCGCACGTCGTCCGCCACCCGCGCCAGCTGCTGCAACGGCTTGGCGATCTGCCGGGCCACCAGCGTGACCATGCTCAGGATGCAACCCAGCAGCACCAGCGCCGTGCCAAAATGCAGCCACATGCGCGCAAACAGGCTGTCCACGCGCTGGTTCAATAGACGTTCCAGGTCTACGATTCCCACCGACCAGGCATCGCGCAATGACCCGAGCACCTGCGCCTGCTGCACGCCAACCTGCGCCAGCGCCAAGCGCGACTCACCGCTGGCAATGCCCTGCAGCAGGGTTTGAAATCTCTCCAGCGAGGCCTTGAGCGCCTCGCGCTGCTGGACCAGCGCCGTCCGCATCTCCGGAGAGCCTGCTATGAAGGCCTGTCTGTAATCCGATTCGATGCCCAGCATCACCGCATCCAGCCGGCCCACCAGGGTGAGCAGCTCCGAAGACCACTGCGGCCCGCGCTCCAAGGGTGCGTCGTTCAAAAAACTCACCGTGTCGTGCACGACCTGCAACAACTCGGGAAAACGCAGCACCACGAGCGACATCACGTAGTAGCTGTCCAGGTCCGGGTCCAGGATCAGGTTGGACTGGTTGCCCACCGCGGTGAGCAGCTCGCGCCCCTCGCGCAGCAGCTGGTTGCGCAGGCGCGTGAGTGATTGCGCGTCAGGCGCGCTCGATGCCGCTGCGCTGCTGCCGGCAAGCTGCTCCAGCGCGATGCTGAAGCGCTGGCTCGCATCGGAGGTGCCCAGCTGTTCATCGTGGAGTCCACGCGCCCCCGAAAGTCGCGCCAGCACCTCCGCCACGAGGGGCGGCTGCTGCGGCGCAGCAAGAAACTGTCCCATGAGGCCGTCGCGCACCACCGCCGCATACGTGGTGCCCACGATCTCCTTGCGCGTGAAATCGATGACCAGATACTTTTCGTGGATCAGGATGCTGGAAACGTAGATCACCGCCGTCAGATCCAGCAGATAGATGAGCATGAGCTTGCGGCCCACACTAAGGCGGCCTAGCCAAACCGATACGCGATGCATGATTGCCATAGTGTCTGCGGCGAAGGCCACCCTGGATGAATGACCTGGGCAGCCCACCGATGGGGAAAGATAAGCGTTACAACGCGAAGCAAATTTCACGCCATTTCACGGGTTTCCCTGCGATGCACACTGGGTTGGGATCGTTCAGAACCGCCTCAGGGTTAAAAAACTGACGCGGCCAAAGCGAGGGCCGCCGCGCAAGTGCGGCCCCGCCGCGCCAGGGGCGTCCTTTTCGTCCGCAGCAAATGAGGGGGGTGCTGCGAAGGAGCACAGAGGGTGAGTGCTTCACATCCGCTCCACAAAGGCTATAATTTCCGGCTTTGCTGGCAATGCCCCGTCGGCCAAATACTAGTTACAGACGGGGAAACCGCTGCGCATGGTCTTGAGGCCCGATCTCCCCAAGCCCCTCTGCGCGCAACATTTTGGAAAACATTAGCTAATGACTACGATCCGCGTAAAAGAAAACGAACCCTTTGACGTTGCACTGCGCCGCTTCAAGCGCACTATTGAAAAACTCGGCCTGCTGACCGACCTGCGCGCCCGTGAGTTCTACGAAAAGCCCACCGCCGAGCGCAAGCGCAA
>DCVY01000093.1:5586-6150 GCA_002327945.1 Acidovorax delafieldii
TGGCTTTGTGCAAATCCTGCCGTTAACCTTTAGGAGATAACGATGAGCCTCAAAGACCAGATCACCGAAGACATGAAAACCGCCATGCGCGCAAAGGACAGTGAGCGCCTGGGCACCATCCGCCTGTTGCAGGCCGCAATAAAGCAAAAAGAGGTGGACGAACGCGTCGTGCTGGACGATGTGGCCATCGTTTCCATCGTGGACAAGCTCATCAAGCAGCGCAAGGACAGCATCACCGCCTTTGAAGGCGCAGGCCGCCAGGACCTGGCCGACAAGGAAAAGTCTGAAATGGCCGTGCTGCAGGCCTACCTGCCCGAGCGCATGTCCGCAGAAGAAACCATGGCCGCCGTCAAAGCCATCGTGGCCGAGTTGGGTGCTGCAGGCCCCGGCGACATGGGCAAGGTCATGGGCGTGGTCAAGACTCGCCTGGCGGGCAAGGCCGACATGGGGCAGGTCTCGGCCGCTGTGAAGGCTGCGCTGGCAGGCTGATCTTGCCCACAGGCAGGTACCTGCCCAGCGCACACAAACGATCTCAATTCAACCTGACGTATATATGGCGCTTCC
>DCVY01000093.1:6204-7433 GCA_002327945.1 Acidovorax delafieldii
CGCCGGGGCTCATCGCCGAACCTGCAGTGCGCCCGGATTAACGATATTCGCGGGTGTGCCCTTGATGTAGTTCACCACGTTGTCGAAGGCAGCACCGAAATACAACTCGTAGCTGTCTTGCTCAACGTAACCAATGTGGGGCGTGCAAATGCAGTTTTCCAGGCGCAGCAACGCATGTCCCTGCAGGATGGGTTCACTCTCGAACACATCCACGGCTGCCAGACCGGGTCGTCCACGGTTCAGTGCTGCAATCAGGGCGTCGGGCTCAATCAATTCAGCGCGCGAGGTATTGACCAGCAGCGCGGTAGGCTTCATGCACGACAGATCTTCCAGTGAAATGATGCTGCGGGTCTCATCGTTGAGCCGCAGGTGCAGGGAGAGCACGTCGCATTGCGAGAAGAACTCTTCCCGGTTGGTGGCGGCCTGGTATCCGTCGGTCAGAGCTTGGGCGCGAGAGGCCTCACGCCCCCACACGCGCACGTTCATTCCAAATGCGCGGCCGTAACCTGCCACCAGTTGACCGATACGACCATAGCCCCATATGCCCAGTGTTTTTCCTCTCAACACGCTGCCGATGCAGAAGTTTGGCGGCATGGAAGCCGCCTTGAGGCCGGACTGCTGCCAGGCGCCGTGCTTGAGATTGGCGATGTACTGCGGCAATCGACGCATGGCGGCCATTACCAGGGCCCAAGTCAGTTCAGCAGGCGCGACGGGTGAACCGACCCCCTCCGCCACGGCAATGCCGCGTTCGGTGCAGGCTGTCACATCAATATGGCTACCGATCTTGCCGGTTTGGGCAATCAGCTTCAGCCGAGGCAGTTTCTCGATTAACTGGCGCGTGATCTGCGTGCGTTCACGCACCAGCACGATGATGTCTGCATCCTTCAGGCGCACAGCCAGTTGCCCCTGACCTTTCACCGTGTTGGTATAGACCTTCGCAGCATAGGGATCGAGCCGACTTGCGCAATGGAGTTTGCGCACCGCGTCCTGATAGTCATCCAGAATCACAATATTCATACCGCCATTGTGCCTTGACGGATACTGGTCGATGGCTGCGCCGTCCCAACGGGCTTGGTCAGAATGCAACGCTTTGTGGCGCCTGTGGCAACAGAGCCAGGACCACAGCCATCAGTGGCGCCATGTCTCACATGCTGTCATGCGCTCAAGCTCTGCACAGACATCCGCCATGCGGCCCGCAATGACGATGCGCCCAACCTCCGAACGGGATG
>DCVY01000093.1:7519-12597 GCA_002327945.1 Acidovorax delafieldii
CGCAAGCGCGTGAAGTGGTTGAGAAAGTGCAGAGAGAGAGAACAAGGCAAGTCCCATGTGAAAACTCCGTGTATCAGGGGTTGAGCACAGGCAGGATTGCAAGGTGGTGCGCACACTCAGGGCTGGAAAACCGCAATGGGTTTTCCAAACGCCCGCCACCTGAGGTGCGCAATAGATGGCGGCAATTACATGAGCATGGTGTTGCGGATCAAGCCCACAGCCAAGCCTTCGATTTCGAACGGCTCGCCCGGCTGCACAACAATTACGGGGTAGTCAGGATTTTCGGGAAGCAGTTCAATGGTGCCAGCCGTGCGACGCAGGCGTTTGACAGTGACATCATCCCCCAGCCTCGCCACTACGATCTGGCCGTTGCGCGCCTCTCGTGTGGACTGCACTGCGAGCAGATCGCCGTCGATGATGCCGGCGTCGCGCATGGACATCCCGCGCACCTTGAGCAGGTAGTCGGGCTTGTGTTGAAACAAGCTGCTTTCCACGCTGTAGGTCTGGTCCACATGTTCCTGCGCGAGAATGGGCGAGCCAGCGGCCACGCGACCAATCAGGGGCAGTACCCATTGCGACAAACCCGGCATGGGCAGGCTGAACTGGGTGCCGCGCGTTGCATTGATGGAGCGCACGGTGTCGCCGCGCAGACGGATGCCGCGGGATGTTCCGCTGACCAGTTCGATCACGCCCTTGCGCGCAAGGGCTTGCAGGTGTTCTTCTGCCGCGTTGGCTGATTTGAAGCCCAGTTCGGCTGCGATTTCTGCCCGTGTGGGGGGTGCACCCGTGCGGGAAATGGCCATCTGGATCAGGTCCAGGATTTGTTGCTGGCGGGCAGTGAGCTTGGGATGGTCGAGCATGGCGTTTCCAGTGCATACCACAGCAGTGGCGAATAACTGTTTATTAATCCAGTAGCTGTATTTTTCACCAGTTTTTTAAAGGATGCAAGTGAGCGGGCAAAAAATTGTGGTTTTGGGGACGGGCGGAACCATCGCCGGCAAAGCTGCCACTCCGGGAGACAACATTGGCTACACTGCCGCGCAGGTAAGTGTCGAGCAGTTGTTGCATGCCGTACCTGGCCTGAAAGCGGCAGCGGGCGGCGGTCTGGTGGCCGAGCAGATCGCACAGATGGACAGCAAGGACATGGAGTTCAGCGTGTGGAGCGCGCTTGCAAAGTGTTGTGCCATCGCGCTCGCTGATCCTGAGGTGCGCGGCGTCGTCATCACCCACGGCACGGACACGCTGGAGGAGACTGCATGGTTCTTGCACTCGGTTCTGGATGCCCACAAACCGGTGGTACTGACCTGCGCGATGCGCCCAGCGACGGCATTGTCGCCCGACGGTCCGCAGAACCTGCTGGATGCCGTCGCTGTGGCGACGACCGCGGGTGCCCACGGTGTTGTGGTGGTGGCGGCCGGCGTGGTGCATGGCGCGCAGCGCGTGCAGAAAGTGCACCCCTACCGCGTGGATGCGTTCAACTCTGGCGATGCCGGCCCGTTGGGCTGGGTGGAGGAAGGGACGGTGCGTTTGGCACAGAACTGGCCTTCAGCGGAATCTGGGCAAACGCAAGGTGCCATTGAAAAAATCGTCTATTGCACTCAATGGCCGCGCGTCGAGGTGGTCATGAGTTATGCCGGCGCCACCGGTTCCCTGGTGGATTCGCTGGTGCGCGATGGCGTGCAGGGCATCGTGGTGGCAGCCACGGGCAATGGAGCGCTTCACCATGCACTGGAATCGGCGCTGATACGTGCCCAGAGGGCGGGGGTGCGCGTAGTGCGTTCCACGCGCTGCCCGGAAGGCCAGGTGCTGCCCAAACCTGGTGATGTGTTGCCGGACTCCGGGGGGTTATCTCCGGTGAAGGCGCGCATTGCGCTGATGCTGGACTTGCTGCCTTGACCGCTGATGCAGTGTTTCACGCTATCTGGCACATAAAAAAAGCCCCTTTTCGGGGGCAAGGTCAGCCAGACTGGGCTGCCCTCCCGGCATCGCTTACGGCGAGCGCGGAGCCGGCGGCGTGATCCCGCCCAATGCCACGCTGAATTTCGAGGTCGAACTGGTGTCCGTTCGCCGCTGAGCGTTGGTAGCGCATGGGTTGCGGCGGGCCTGTGCGCGTACACTCACCTGCTCAGGCATCGGCCTTGCTGCGCAGGGGTGCGGCACCTGCCGGTGCCAGCTGCCCATGAGCCTTCCAGACCTGTCCTTTCTGCTGCACGCCCAGTCTCCCGACGCCGGACCTTTCGGCGCTTCTGCTGCGCCCCCACCACAAATGCCGGATGCCACCGCCGCTCTGCAGCAGGCCGACGCACCCATGCCCGCACTGATCGCAGAATTGCGCGCCTACCAGGCCGAGCTGGAGGCCCAGAACAAGGTTCTGCAATACAGCCAGGCCGCCGCAGAGAGCGCCTCAGAACGCTTCGAGGCTTTGTTTTCCAGCGTGCCGCTGGCCCTCATGGTGCTGGACGAATACGATGTGGTGGTACAGGCCAACTCGATGGCGCACCGCTCTTTTCAGCCCACCGAACAAGACCGACCCCTGACTGCGCTGATGCCCTTTGTGTGCGAAAACGACAGCCAACGCGTGCACGCTGCGTTCAGTGCGGCGCGCACGCAGGGCCACAGCGAAGCCACCGAAGTGGTCTTCATGATCGGCGACAGCGGGCGCATCACGGGCGACCTGCACATCGCCTGCATCGAGATGGCCCAGGATGGCGTGACACCCGTGCTTCAGTTTCTGTGCGCCGTGATCGACCAGGGCCCGCTGCTGGCCGAGCGCCAAGCCCTGCAGCAGGGCAACAAACAGTTGCATGCCAGCGAAAAACGGCTGGAGGCCATCATCAATTCGGCGCTCGATGCCATCGTCTGCGTAGACCAGCACCAGCGCATCACGGTGTTCAACCCCACGGCGGCCGCTCTGTTCCATTGCAGCGCCAGCGACGCGCTGGGCAGCCCGCTGCAGCGCTTTCTGCCCGACGCGGCGCAGGCGCTGGCGTTTGCGCAGCTCACCACGCAGGCGCTGCTGGGCGAAATGACCGCGCTCACCGCCAGCGGCAAAGAGCTGGCGGTGGAAGTGAGCGTGTCGTTCGAGTGCCATGCCGATGGCGAGACCACCACCGTCTTCGCACGCGACCTCACCGGCCGCAAGAGAGCCGAGGCGCACAGGAGCGCGCTCGAAGCGCAACTGCGCGAATCGCAAAAAATGCAGGCGGTGGGCACCATGGCGGGCGGCATAGCGCACGATTTCAACAACATCCTGGGCGCCATTCTGGGCAACGTCGAATTGGCCAAGGCCGACTGCGCACCGGGTTCTCCCATTCTGGAAAGCCTGCACGAGATCGACAAGGCCGGGCGGCGCGCGCGCGATCTGGTACGCCAGATCCTGACCTTCAGCCGCAACGAACCGCCCCAGCGCTCAGCCGTGAACCTGACCGAAGTGGTGCACGAAACCGAGCGCTTGCTGCGCGTCACCATGCCTCCTGCCATTGATTTGCACATGCATTTATCCTCGGGCCTGCCAGCCTTGCTCGCCGATGCCACCCAGGTCGAGCAGGCGCTACTGAACCTGTGCACCAACGCCGTGCATGCCATTGGCACAGAGCGCGGCAGCATCCATGTAGAGGCCGCCCGGATGCAGCCCGACCAGCGCCAGTGCGAGCGGCTGGGCCTGGCACCGAGGGACTATGTGGCGCTGTCGGTGCGCGACAACGGTCCGGGCATGGATGCCGCCCTGCTGGCGCGCATTTTTGAACCTTTTTTCACCACCAAGCCTGTGGGCCAGGGCACGGGCCTGGGTCTGGCTGTGGTGCATGGCGTGATGCGCACCCACGAGGGCGCGGTCGATGTGCACAGCGCGCCGGGCCATGGCAGCCGGTTCACGCTGTACTTTCCTGCAGCTTCGGATGGGGCAGCCGCCACGCCTTCCAACACCCCGCATTCAACCACCATTCCTGCCGTGCCCACGCCCGCCGCGCACCCGCAGCAAGCACAGCGCAGCCACCATGTCATGTATGTCGATGACGACGAGGCACTGGTGTTTCTGGTGCAGCGCCTGCTGCGCCGCCGGGGCTACCAGGTCAGCGGATTCACCGACCCCCACGATGCCACGGCCGCCCTGCGCGCCGACCCGCGGCACTATGACCTGGTGGTGACCGACTACAACATGCCCGGCTTTTGCGGCGTGGACCTGGTGCGCGAGGCCCGCCGCATTCGCCCCGATCTGCCCGTGGCACTGGCATCGGGCTATGTCACGGCAGAAATCGAGCAGGCAGCCTTGGCCGAGGGCGCCAGTGCCCTCATCCACAAACCCAACGACGTGGAAGAACTGTGCGCCACCGTGCAGCGGCTCGTGAGCGGTAATGACCCCGCCTGAATCCGCCGAGGCTGCGGACACCTGCGTGCAGGCGGCCCATGCCGATGCCGATCTGCTTGTGTTGCACAAACCGCCGGGGTTGCTGTGTGTGCCAGGCCTGGGGCCCGCCAAACAGGATTGCCTGAGCGCCCGCGCCCAGCAGCGCTGGCCGGGTGCGCTCATCGTGCACCGGCTGGACCAGGCCACATCGGGGCTGCTGCTCATGGCCCGCCACCTGAATGCGCAGCGACGCCTGGGCCACGCATTTGCCGAGCGCCAGGTGCACAAGCGCTACCAGGCCGTGGTGCAGGGGCAGCTTGGCGGTGACGACAGCGCCTGGCACGAAATCAACCTGCCGATTGCAGCCGACTGGGCACGCCGCCCGCTGCGCGTGATTGACCACGCCCAAGGCAAGCCCAGCCTGACGCGCTGGCGCGTGCTGGCACATGACGCGGCGGCCCGGACTACGCGGATCGAGCTGGAGCCTGTGACCGGACGCACCCACCAGCTGCGCGTGCACCTTGCAGCCATCGGCCACCCCATCGTGGGCGATGCGCTCTATGCCGACGCCGCCGCTCACGAACAGTCCACCCGCCTGCTGCTGCATGCGAGCCACCTGGCTTTCATGCACCCGGTAACGGGGGAACGGCTTGCGCTGGAATGGGCCGCCGATTTTTAGCCCAGTCGGCCTCTGGCCGCTTGCCAAAATTGCGCAGCCAGCTGTTCAACCTAA
>DCVY01000139.1 GCA_002327945.1 Acidovorax delafieldii
GGCCGGATCGACGCCTGGCGCCTGCGGCGCCAGGAGATCGAGGCCTACCTCAAGCGCTTTCAGGTCTTCGAGACCGCCGTGGGGCGTGAATTCCCGGCCCGCCATGGCGCGCGACTCGCGCGGGCCACGACGCTGCGGCGTTCACTGCAGTACGGTATCCGGCGTCTGCGCCGGCGCGTCGGTGGGCGGCACCGGCCTGCGGGGCAGGGGCCAGACAAGGGGAAAAACCAATGAACGGGCCACAAACCAACCAGGCACCGGCTGCGGACCTGACGCCACCAGCTCGGCCCCGGATCGGCCTGGCGCTGGGCAGCGGTTCGGCGCGTGGACTAGCGCACATCGGCGTTCTGCGCGCCCTGAAAGAGGCCAACATCGAGGTCGACCTGGTGGCCGGCACCAGCATGGGAGCAGTCATCGGTGCCGTCTTTGCCTCGGGCAAACTCGATGGTCTGAGCGCCAGACTGTGCAATCTCGACTGGCCAGGCATCGTCGCCCTGCTCGACCCGGTATTTCCCCGCTCAGGGCTGATCGACGGCCAGAAAATCGCCGAATTCGTGCAGGCCCATGTACCCTGTGCCCGCATCGAGTACCTGCTGCTGCCCTTTGCCGCCGTGGCCACCGATATCACCAATGGCGAGCAAGTGGTGGCCACCACGGGCGACCTGACCGAAGCGGTGCGTGCCAGCATCGCGGTGCCCGGCATCGTGACCCCGGTGCGCAGCAACGGCCGCATCCTGGTCGATGGCGGGCTGGTCAATCCGGTGCCGGTGAGTGTGGCGCGTGCCATGGGGGCCGATCTGGTCATCGCCGTTGACCTCAACCACGACATCGTGGCGGGCCGACTGTCCCACCCCGCTGCCCACGCCAATGGCAACGGCCATGCACCCATCATGGCGCGCCTGCTGGAGAGCCTGCAGGCCATCAACAGCCCGGTGCTGGCGCAGTTCGAGGCCTGGCTGCACAAGGCGCCGCTGGAGCCGCTGCCCGGCATTTTCGAGGTGCTGCTGGCTTCGCTCTACATCATGCAGGCGCGCGTCACCGAAGCCGCCTTGCAGCAAGACCGGCCAGAGATCCTGATTCAGCCGCCATTGGGCGCGGTGCGCTTCATGGAATTCGACCGCGCCGAAGAAATCATCGACATCGGCTACCGCAGCGCGGCCGAACAACTGGCCCATTGGACAAGAACGAAAGCCCATGAACCTAGAAACAGTTGACCGCTTTGAGCCTCTTGCCAAGCCGCATGAAATCAAGCGTTGACGGCGCCGATGGGGTTCACCTCATGGGTGAGAGCGCCATGCCCCCTTGCGGGGCGCGCACGGCCCTGCGGCAGGACGCCGCGCTCGATCTGTGCCGCCAGGCGATGCGGAAAGCGCAGGCCATCGCGGCGGCCACAGGCAACGGGCGCCCGCCCGAACTGGCTGAACGGATCGCGGCAAACCTTGGCGCCAAGGCATCGGCATACAAACCCAAAATGAATACCTCGACATCATCATGAAAGTCCCTCTCTTGAAAAAAAGAAAAACCACCTTCCCCTCCCTGGCGCCGCTGGCGCTGGCGGCACTCCTGGGCGCCTGCGGCAAGGCGCCGCAGACTGCGGCTGCACCTGATGCGACCAGCCGCCCCCTGCCGATCATGATCGCGTCCGCCGGGGCGCCACTTGAATACACGGCGGTCGGCTCGGTGGTGTCGGACCAGCGCGTCGAGGTTGCCTCGCGGCTGAGCGGCTATATCCGAGACATTCTGGTGCAGGAGGGCGACCGGGTACGGCGCGGGCAGTTGCTGGCCCGTCTTGACGCCTCGGATGTAGATGGCGGCATCCGCCAGGGCCAGGCGGCGGGCGGCGCGGCAGAGGCTGCGTTGCGCGATGCCCAGATTGACCTGGAGCGCTTCCAGCGTTTGTTCGAGCGCGGCAGCGTCTCGGACAACGAATTGCGCAAGGTGCGCCTGAAGTTCGAGGCCGCGCGCGAAGCCCGTAACCAGGCGCGCGCTGGACTCGACATGGCGCTGGCCCAACGTGCCTACGCCGAGATCACGAGTCCGGTAGATGGCGTGGTGGTAGCGCGCCACAAGCGAACGGGCGACCTCGCCGTGCCCGGCGCACCGCTATTGACCCTGGAGTCGGGCCGCGGGCTGCTGTTCGAGACCTTCGTGGCCGAAGGCCAGATCGCCGCCATCGAGGTCGGCAAGCCAGTGCAAGTCAACATCGACGGCCTGCCCGCACCCCTGCAGGGAACGGTGAGCCGGGTGGTGCGCTCGGGCGACCCGGTCTCGCGCAGCTACCAGGTCAAGATAGCCCTGCCGGAGTCGGCGGGGCTGATGCCCGGCATGTTCGGGCGAGCGGCTTTTGCGCTCGGAACCAGCCCGGCGCCACTGGTGCCCAGACGGGCGTTGGTCGAGCGCGGCGGGCTCACCGGCGTCTTCGTGGTGGACGGCGAAGGCCGGGCAGGCTTTCGCTGGCTGCGCATAGCCCGCGAGTGGCCCGATCAGGTCGAGGTGAGCGCTGGCCTGGCCGCCGACGA
>DCVY01000078.1:0-354 GCA_002327945.1 Acidovorax delafieldii
GGTGCAGGAGGCGGCTGTCTCCAGCGAAGACATCGAACTGGCCCGCCGCGAGGAAGAAGCCAGTCGCCAGGCTGAGCTGATTCGTCTTCAGGAAGCCGAGTTGGCCGAAAAACGTGCCGATCGCGAAGCCCGTGAGAAGCGCGAGCGCGAAGCCGAAGAGCGTGCCGCCGCGTATGCCCTCCAGGAGGCCAGCAAGAAGGCCCAGGCCTCGGCCGTGAAGGAAGAAGCCACGCGTGAACAGGCTGCGGAAACCGCTGCACGCAATGCGGCGCAGGCCGAAGCCCGTGAAAAGGCCGCTGCTGAATCCAAGGCGCGCTCTGACGAAGATGCCGCCCGCGCCGCGGATCTCGACGC
>DCVY01000078.1:466-607 GCA_002327945.1 Acidovorax delafieldii
AGCTGGGCGGGCGATGCGGCCAAGAAAAAAGAAATCAAGACCCGCGGCGACAGCAGCGGCGGTGTCGGTCGCAACAGCTGGCGTGGTGGCCCGCGTGGTCGCCGTGGCGACGGCCGCGATCACCGTGATGACCAGCACCAG
>DCVY01000078.1:616-5838 GCA_002327945.1 Acidovorax delafieldii
GCCCACAAGATGTCCATCAAGGCGTCCGAGGTTATCAAGGCCCTCATGAAGATGGGCCAGATGGTCACCATGAACCAGCCGCTGGACCAGGACACCGCCATGATCGTGGTGGAAGAACTGGGCCACAAGGCCGTGGTGGCGGCTCTGGACGATCCGGAAGCGTTCACCGACGAGGATTCAGCCCAGCAAGACGTGGCGGTGCTGCCGCGCGCTCCTGTGGTGACGGTGATGGGTCACGTCGACCACGGCAAGACCTCGCTGCTGGACTACATCCGCCGCGCCAAGGTCGCTTCAGGCGAAGCCGGCGGCATCACGCAGCACATCGGCGCTTACCATGTGGAAACACCACGCGGCATGATCTCGTTCCTCGATACCCCCGGTCACGAGGCTTTTACGGCCATGCGTGCCCGCGGTGCCCAGGCAACTGACATCGTGATTCTGGTGGTGGCAGCCGATGACGGTGTCATGCCGCAGACCAAGGAGGCCATCAAACACGCCAAGGCGGCTGGTGTTCCTATCGTGGTGGCCATCACCAAGTCGGACAAGCCCGATGCCAACCCCGACCGCGTCAAGCAGGAGCTGGTGGTGGAAGAGGTGGTGCCTGAAGAGTACGGTGGCGATTCGCCTTTCGTGCCCGTGTCTTCCAAGACCGGCATGGGCATCGACACACTGCTGGAGCAGGTGCTGTTGCAGGCGGAAGTGCTGGAACTCAAAGCTCCCGTCGATTCGCTGGCCAAGGGCCTGGTGATCGAAGCCAAGCTGGACAAGGGCCGTGGTCCTGTGGCGACTGTGCTGGTGCAATCCGGTACCCTGAAGGTGGGCGATGTGGTGCTGGCAGGCCAGACCTACGGCCGCGTGCGCGCCATGCTGGATGAAAGCGGCAAGACCGCCAAGACGGCGGGGCCGTCGATTCCGGTCGAAATTCAGGGCCTTACCGAAGTGCCGCAGGCCGGCGACGATTTCATGGTGCTGACCGATGAGCGCCGTGCGCGCGAAGTTGCCACCTACCGTGCCGGCAAGTTCCGCAACACCAAGCTGGCGCGTCAGCAAGCGGCCAAGCTGGAGAATATGTTTGCCGACATGACGGCGGGCGAAGTGAAGATGCTGCCCATCATCGTCAAGGCCGACGTGCAGGGTTCGCAGGAAGCGCTGGCGCAGTCGCTGCTCAAGCTCTCTACCGACGAGGTCAAGGTGCAACTGGTGTACGCCGCTGTGGGCGCCATCAGCGAGTCGGACATCAACCTGGCGATTGCCTCCAAGGCCATCGTGATTGGCTTCAACGTGCGCGCCGATGCCGGTGCGCGCAAGCTGGCCGAAAGCAACGGCGTCGAGCTGCACTACTACAGCATCATTTATGACGCCGTGGACGAGTTGCGGGTGGCGATGTCGGGCATGCTGGCACCTGAGCAGCGTGAGGAAATCATCGGTACGGCCGAGATCCGCACCGTGTTCGTGGCAACGAAGATCGGCACGATTGCCGGCTCGTACATCACGTCCGGCATGGTGCACCGCAATGCCAAGTTCCGCCTGTTGCGCGACAACGTGGTGGTCTACACCGGCGAAGTCGATTCGATCAAGCGCCTCAAGGACGATGTCAAGGAAGTCAAGGAAGGTTTTGAGTGCGGCATCAAGCTCAAGAACTACAACGACATCAAGGAAGGTGATCACCTCGAATTCTTTGACATCAAGGAAATCGCGCGGACGCTGTAATCCATGGCTGCCAAGAAATCTTCCACCCCCAACCGCGCCTTCAAGGTGGCCGATCAGATCCAGCGCGATCTGACGGAACTGATCGCGCGCGAGTTGAAAGACCCGCGCGTGGGCATGGTGACGCTGCAGGGCGTGGAAGTGACTCCCGACTATGCGCACGCCAAGGTGTTCTTCAGCCTGCTGGTGGGCGATCCGGTGGAAACTCAGGCCGCTCTCAACCAAGCTGCGGGGTTCCTGCGCAATGGCCTGTTCAAGCGCCTGCACATCCACACGGTGCCCACACTGCATTTCGTGTTTGACCGCACCTCCGAGCGTGCGGCAGACATGAATGCCTTGATTGCCAAGGCCGTTTCTTCGCGCGCGAAAGAAGACTGACGTGAGTACCGCTGGGCCGCCCCAAGGAGCGAAGGCCCCCTTGGGGGGCAGCGATTTACACGCAGTGAATGAGAGTGGGGGTACGGTGCGCGCGCCACGCATCAGGGTGCAGCGGCGCCCTGTGCATGGGGTGTTGCTGCTCGATAAACCGCTTGGTCTTTCGAGCAATGACGCCTTGCAGAAAGCGAAATGGCTGCTGCGCGCCGAAAAGGCGGGCCATACGGGCACGCTTGATCCGCTGGCCACCGGCGTGCTGCCATTGTGTTTTGGCGCAGCCACGAAGTTCAGCCAGCTGCAGCTCGACGCTGTCAAGACCTACGAAGCCATCGCCATCCTGGGTGTGACGACAACCACCGGCGACGCCGAGGGCGATGTCGTGCAGCGCTGCGATGTGGATCCGGCCCAGCGCACCCCTGAGCGCCTTGCGACCGTGCAGCGGCAGTTCACCGGCCCCATCCGCCAGGTGCCGCCCATGCACAGCGCGCTCAAGAAAGATGGCAAGGCGCTGTACGAATACGCCCGCGCAGGCGTCACGGTGGAGCGGGAGGCCCGCGATGTGGTCATTCATACATTGAGATTGACGCTGGTACACACGGATCAAGCGCAGACAGCTATCAAAATGGTAGTAACCTGCAGCAAAGGCACCTACATCCGTACCCTGGGTGAAGACATCGGCGCTGCCCTGGGCTGCGGGGCGCACCTGGCGTTTTTGCGACGCATCGACACGGGCGGCCTGGGTGTGGAGCGCTGCGTCACGCTGGAGCAGCTAGAGGCCATGACTGAGGCTCAGCGACTGGCCAGCCTGCACGCACCCGAATCGTTGCTGGCACAACACATGCGTGTCACGCTGGACAGCGACAATACCGCTCGTTTCCTTTCCGGGTTGCGGCGCAAGGGGCACTGGCCAGACGCCAGTGCCGTGGCGGTTTTCAGCGAGGCTCCTGCGGCCCTGCTGGGCGTCGGTCATATCAAAAACGGTGAACTGGTGCCAGACAGGCTCCTGAGCCCGCTGGAAATTCAACAAATTTTGGAAGGCACGCCGCACCTACAAGCCAGCGGCATATTGGAAAAACTATGAGCAAACAAATCCGCAACATCGCCATCATTGCCCACGTGGACCATGGCAAGACCACCATGGTCGACCAACTGCTGCG
The DNA here is from genome assembly GCA_002327945.1 of Acidovorax delafieldii. GTDB lineage: Bacteria > Pseudomonadota > Gammaproteobacteria > Burkholderiales > Burkholderiaceae_C > Acidovorax > Acidovorax delafieldii_C. Next base: position 3,856 of record DCVY01000078.1, read on the forward strand.
CCAGTCCGGCACCTTCGCCGAGCATGAAAAAGTGGTGGACACGGTGATGGACAACAACGCCATCGAAAAAGAGCGTGGCATCACCATCCTGGCCAAGAACTGCGCCGTGAGCTGGGAAGGCACCCACATCAACATCGTCGACACCCCTGGTCACGCGGACTTCGGCGGCGAGGTGGAGCGTGCACTGTCCATGGTGGACGGCGTGCTGCTGCTGATCGACGCGCAAGAAGGCCCCATGCCCCAGACGCGGTTCGTGACCAAGAAGGCGCTGGCCCTGGGCTTGAAGCCCATCGTGGTGGTGAACAAGGTGGACAAGCCCGGCGCGAACCCCGACAAGGTGGTGAACGCGGCCTTCGACCTGTTCGACAAGCTGGGTGCCACCGACGAGCAGCTCGACTTCCCCGTCGTCTATGCCTCGGGCATCAACGGCTGGTCGTCGCTCGAAGAGGGCGCACCGGGTGAGCAGTGGGGCCCCGACATGTCGGCCCTGTTCAACACGGTGCTCAAGCATGTGCCCGCACAGAAGGGTGATCCTGCTGCCCCGCTGCAGCTGCAGATCTCGGCACTCGACTTCTCCACCTTCGTGGGCCGCATCGGCGTGGGTCGCATCAGCCAGGGCACGATCAAGCCCATGATGGACGTGCTGGTCATGGAAGGTCCTGATGGCAAGAGCTTCAAGGGCCGGGTCAACCAGGTGCTGACCTTCCAGGGGCTGGACCGTGTGCAGGCCACCGAAGCCGGTCCCGGCGAGATCGTGCTGATCAACGGCATTGCCGACATCGGCATTGGCGTGACCATCACCGACCCGCTGAACCCCGCGCCGCTGCCCATGCTCAAGGTGGATGAGCCTACGCTGACCATGAATTTCTGCGTCAACACCAGCCCGCTGGCCGGCCGCGAAGGCAAGTACGTGACCAGCCGCCAGATCTGGGACCGTCTGCAAAAGGAGCTGCAACACAACGTGGCCTTGCGTGTGAAGGAAACCGACGAAGAAGGCATCTTCGAAGTGATGGGCCGGGGCGAACTGCACCTGACCATCCTGCTGGAAAACATGCGCCGTGAAGGCTATGAGCTGGCTGTGTCCAAGCCGCGCGTGGTGTTCAAAGAGATCAATGGCGAGAAGTGCGAGCCTATCGAGCTGGTCACCGCCGACATCGAGGAAGCCCACCAGGGCGGCGTGATGCAGGCCTTGGGCGAGCGCAAGGGCGAGTTGGTGAACATGGAGCCGGACGGCCGGGGCCGTGTGCGCCTGGAATACCGCATTCCTGCGCGGGGCCTGATCGGATTTACCAACGAATTCCTGAACCTGACGCGTGGCTCGGGCCTCATTGCCAATATCTTCGATAGCTACGAACCGCACAAGGGGGATATCGGCGGCCGCAAGAACGGCGTGCTGATTTCCATGGACGATGGTGAAATCTTCACCTACGCCCTGGGCAAGCTGGACGACCGTGGCCGCATGTTCGTGAAGGCGAACGATCCCGTGTACGAAGGCATGATCGTGGGCATCCACAGCCGTGACAACGACCTGGTGGTGAACGCCACGCGCACCAAGCAGCTGACCAACTTCCGCGTTTCGGGCAAGGAAGACGCGATCAAGATCACCCCGCCCATCGATGCCACGCTGGAATACGCAGTGGAGTTCATCGAGGACGACGAGCTGGTCGAGATCACGCCCAAGTCCATCCGCATCCGCAAGCGCCACCTCAAGGAAAGCGACCGCAAGCGCGCTGGTCGTTGATCGCGGTTCCAGGGGCTCCGACGGGCTCCTGATCGTGTCCAAAAGGGCCACTGCAGTGCAGTGGCCCTTTTGCCGTCTGAAGCGATATTTGCCGATGAAAACCCATGATCCTAGAAACCGCAGTTGACCGCTTAGTACATCTTGCCAAGCCGCATGAAATCAATCGTTGATGCCTGCGATGGCGTTCACCCTTTGGGTGAGAGCGCTATGCACCCGTCCGCACCGCGCTCAGGGCGCCAAGC
>DCVY01000094.1:0-2103 GCA_002327945.1 Acidovorax delafieldii
TCTGCAAAACGCCGCCACGGCAGAACTGCCCCCCGCGACGCAAGGCCCCTGGCCTCGGCCGGGTCTGACGGTGGTGCGCTTTTCCAACAGCCACCTGGTCTATGCGTTGACCTGGTTTGGATTGGCACTCATGGTGGCAGGGGCTGCGGTGCCTGTGGCACGCTACGAGGCGAAGCTGCGTGCAGCCAACAGCAAACACTCCGCCCATGAACCGCAGCGCTAAATCCATCAACCCACCCCGGAACCCAGCCAGCCCGGCCAATACCTCCGCAGGGCTCAGAAATCTGCACCAGCTGATCCAGCTGCGCTGGATCGCCGTGGTGGGCCAGCTGCTCACCATCGAGGCCACCCACTACGGCCTGGGCATGCCCTTGCCGCTGCAGGCCATGCGTTCCATCGTGGCGGGCATGGTGCTCTTCAACATCGCCAGCCTGCTGCGCTGGCGCACCCGGCGCAACGTGCACCACGTCGAAATCTTCCTCGGACTGCTGGTGGATGTGGCCGCACTGACCGCCCAGCTGTATCTGAGCGGTGGCATCAGCAACCCATTTGTATTTTTGTACCTGCTGCAGATTGCCGTGAGCGCCATGCTGCTGCGGGGCGGCACCATGTGGTTCATCGTGCTGTTTGCCTCGTCGTGCGTGGTACTGCTGGCACAGCACAGCCAGCCGCTGCCCCTGGCCACCAACCTGCACGAAGGCTGGGCCAGCCCGTATGTGCTGGGTCTGCTGGTGTGCTTCATGATCAACGCCATTTTGGTGGTCATCTTCATCACGCGCATCAGCCACGACCTGCGCCGGCGCGATGCACGGCTGGCTGCGGCGCGCCAGCGGGCCGCCGAAGAAGAGCACATTGTCCGCATGGGCCTGCTGGCCTCGGGCGCTGCGCACGAGCTGGGCACCCCGCTGGCCACCATGGCCGTCATCCTCGGGGACTGGCGGCGCATCCCGGCACTGGCCGCAGACCCGGTGCTGCAGGAAGAGATCGCCGAGATGCAAACCCAGGTGCAGCGTTGCAAGGCCATCGTGAGCGGCATCCTGCTGACTGCGGGCGAGACGCGCGGCGAAGACTCCAGCCAGACCACGGTCTGCCAGTTTCTGGACACCCTGGTCAGTGACTGGCGCGCCACGCGCTCGATCGGCACGTTTGTTTATGACAACCGCGTCCAGCGCGACAGCCCCATGGTGGCAGATACCGCGCTCCAGCAAATGGTTTTCAATGTGCTGGACAATGCCCGGGAGGCATCTCCCCACTGGGTGGCCTTGCGGGCACAGCGCGATGACGACGCGCTGCGCATCGTGGTAACCGACCGGGGGCCGGGCTTTTCGCCAGAGGTGCTGGCGCAGATCGGCACACCCTACCAGTCCACCAAGGGGCGCCCTGGCGGCGGACTGGGTCTGTTCCTGTCGATGAACGTGGCCCGCACCCTGGGGGGCAGCCTGGTGGCGCGCAACCGCCCCGAAGGCGGCGCAGAGGTCACCATCACGATGGCACTGGCCACCATCGCACTGCACGACATCGAACAAGGCACCCATGGACACTGAACGCTTGTTGCTCATCGTGGAGGATGACGAAGCTTTTGCCCGCACCCTGGCACGCTCGTTCGAGCGGCGCGGCTACCGGGTGCTGCACGCCGACAGTGTGGCGCGCATGGAAGACCTGCTGACCGAACACACCCCCGACTATGCGGTGGTGGACCTCAAGCTCAAGGGCGAGGCATCGGGCCTGGCCTGCGTGCGCAAGCTCCATGCACACCACGCTCCCATGCGCATTGTGGTGCTGACGGGGTTTGCCAGCATTGCCACGGCGGTGGAGGCCATCAAGCTGGGCGCGGCGCATTACCTGGCCAAGCCTTCCAACACCGATGACATCGAAGCCGCCTTCGGGCTGCACGAAGGCAATGCCGATGTCGAACTGAGCAACCGTTCCAGCTCCATCAAGACCCTGGAATGGGAGCGTATCCACGAGGTGCTGGCAGAAACCGACTTCAACATCTCTGAAGCCGCGCGCCGACTGGGCATGCACCGCCGCACGCTCAGCCGCAAACTGGGCAAGCAGCGCGTCTGACCCTGCGATCGTGAACATGTTCTGACCCCGGCCAGG
>DCVY01000094.1:2149-2869 GCA_002327945.1 Acidovorax delafieldii
TACAAAGCGGTCAGCTGCCGGTTTTGGGTTCAACACCGTGGCACAACCCGGCAAACGCACCGGCCCGCACTCTGGGGCCAACGCATACGTTGCTCAGCCGCCGCGCACCAGCAGCACCGGCACCGGCGACTGGCGCAGCACCTGCTCGGCATCGCTGCCCAGCAGCATTCGGCCCACGCCGCGCCGGCCATGGGTGCCCAGCACGATGAGCTGCGCGCCCCATTCCCTGGCCTTGGCGATGACCAAGTCGCTTATGCGCCCGGTGTAGCTTTCATACAGCTCGGTCTCCACCGGCACCCCGGCGGCACGCACGCGGTTCTGGGCGTCCTGCAGCACATCCTGACCGGCCTTCTTGAGCGACTCGAACACTTCCGCAGTCAGCGCCATGCTGGACTCGAAGCTCGTCATGAACGAGATTTCATCCACCACATGCAGCAGCCGGATGGTTGAGCCCATCACCCGCGCCAGCGCAATCGCCTCTTGCAAGCCGGCGAGCGCGGTGGCACTTCCATCCACGGGAACCAGAATTTTTTCGTACATGGAAAACCCCTCAGAAAAGACGCATCGTAATCCTTGGGCTCTGTCGCACAAACGGCCAGGCGCTTTCTCCAGCCACCCCACGCGATCAAGCCATTTTTTGCCAGCCTCCTGGAAAAACGCGCTGTTTTTGCCTGTTGGCAATCGTTTACGCAGAGTTGAACCTAGTCTTACTGTGTCAAT
>DCVY01000002.1:0-261 GCA_002327945.1 Acidovorax delafieldii
GCTCGAATTCAACTGCCGCATGGGCGACCCCGAAACGCAGCCCATCATGATGCGCTTGAAGAGCGACCTGGTCGATGTGCTCGGCGCCGCCATCGACGGCAAGCTCGACCAGATCGAGCTGCAGTGGGACCGGCGCACGGCGCTGGGCGTGGTCATGGCCGCGCACGGCTACCCCGAGCAGCCGCGCAAGGGCGACGCGATCACCAGCCTGCCGCCCGATGCCGCGCTGGACGACGACGCCATGGTGTTCCATGCGGGCAC
>DCVY01000002.1:368-2010 GCA_002327945.1 Acidovorax delafieldii
CTCCATCGCCCAGGCCGACCAAGTCCCCCAGGTGCGCGCCTATCTGCTGGGCCTGCAGGCGCGCATCATGGACGCGCTCGATGCTATCGAAGCAGAAGCTGCTTGCGCAGGACAGAAGGGCGCCAAGAGCATCATAGACCCCTGGAGCAAAGCGCCCGGCGAGCTGCTCCAGGGCGACGGCATCACGCGCATCATCGAAGGCGGGCAGGTGTTCGAGCGCGCGGGTTGCGGGTTTTCGCACGTGCGCGGGCCGCGCCTGCCGCCCTCGGCCACGCAGCACCGGCCCGAGCTCGCGGGCGCGCCGTTCGAGGCCATGGGCGTGTCGCTGGTGTTCCACCCGCGCAACCCCTACGTGCCCACGGTGCACATGAACGTGCGCATGATCGCCGCCCGTCCACCCGACCAAGGCCCCGGCGCGCCCGCGCACTGCTGGTTCGGCGGCGGCATGGACTTGACGCCGTACTACGGCTTTCTCGAAGACGTGCAGCATTTCCACCGCTGCTGCCGCGACGCCCTGCAGCCTTTTGGTGCCGACAAGTACCCGCGCTTCAAGCAGTGGTGCGACGAATACTTTTTCCTCAAGCACCGCAGCGAACAGCGTGGCGTGGGCGGTGTGTTCTATGACGATTTTTCGGAGTTGGGCTTTGAACAGAGCCTGGCCATGACGCAATCGGTGGGCGATGCCTTCCTCAAGGCCTACCTGCCCATCGTGGAAAAGCGCCAGGCCACGCCGTTTGGCGAGCGCGAGCGCGACTTTCAGATCTACCGCCGGGGCCGCTATGTGGAGTTCAACCTGGTGTGGGACCGGGGCACGCACTTTGGCTTGCAATCAGGCGGGCGTACCGAGTCCATTTTGCTGTCCATGCCGCCGCTGGTGGCGTGGGCTTACCAGCGCGCGGATGCGGTCGATTCGCCCGAAGCTGAGCTGACGCAGCGCTTTCTGGTGCGGCGTGACTGGCTCTCTGAAGTTGGCTGAAGTGTCGCCTGAAAGTCTTGAAAATCGCAAAAAGCTATAATTTCAATAGCTGTCCGCGCTTTTCTTCCAAGCGCAAGAGGTCAAAAACACCTCAAACTGACGCAGCGCCACCGCACAACACCCAAAGCGCAGCCCGTTGGCTGCGCGCTGCGTTGCACGCTATATTGATCCCATTCTCTTCATATTCACCGCCTGATGACCACCTCCACCAAATCGGAAACCGCCGCCAAAAAAGACGTAACCAAGCTCCAGCGCGCCATCGTCGATGGTCTGGAGGACGTCAAGGCGCAAGACATCCAGGTCTTCAACACCGCGCATCTTTCGCCGCTGTTTGAACGTGTGATCGTGGCATCGGGCACCTCCAACCGCCAGACCAAGGCCCTGGCCGCCAGCGTGCGCGATGCGGTCAAGGAAGCCGGTTTTGTCAAGCCACGCATCGAAGGCGAAGAAAACGGCGAATGGATCATCGTGGACTGCGGCGCCGCCGTGGCACACATCATGCAGCCCGCCATCCGCCAGTACTACCGCCTCGAAGAGCTGTGGGGCGATACGCCGGTGCGCCTGAAGCTCGGCGCGACCAAGCCTGTCTCCAGCGCCGCCACGGAGCTGGCTGAAAAGAAGTCGGCCCAGAAGGTGGCCAAGTCCGACGCAAAGTCGGTCGCCAAG
>DCVY01000002.1:2033-5204 GCA_002327945.1 Acidovorax delafieldii
CCTGCCAAAGCCCCTGCAAAGCGCAGCAGCACCGCCAAGACCGCACCAGCCAAGACACCAGCAAAGACGACGGTTGCCAAGAAACCAGCAGCCGCCAAGGCACCCATCAAGACCGTGGTGGTCAAGCCATCGGCCCCGCGCAGCAAGACGGCGGCTGCAGCCAAAACGGGTGCCAAGGCGGGTACCAAGCCCGCGGCGGCACGCGGTGGTGCTGCCGCCAAGCCCGCAGCCAAGAGGGCGCCGGGCCGCAAGTGATTGGTGCTTCGGCCCATCGTCGACCCGAACCTGCGCACAGCGCCTGAGAGGCTGAGAGTCTTTTGCCTATGCCCGCCTTGCATGCCAAGACACCCCTGCTCGTCGTCGCCAATGCTCGCCATAGCCCCAGCTATGGCGGTGCTTTTCGCCTGGATCCGTGGCGTTTTGACGCGCCTTTCGGACATGGGCAAAAAACGCTCAGCCTCTGAGTTGCCATGAAGCTACTGATCGTGGCCGTGGGTCAGCGCGTGCCCGACTGGGCGCAGACGGCTTACGAAGATTACGCCAAACGTTTCCCGCCCGAGCTCAAGGTCGAGCTCAAGGCTGTCAAGACCGAACCGCGCGGCTCCAAAACGCTGGAGACGATCTTCGCTGCCGAGCGTGAGCGCATCGAGGCGGCCATCCCGCGCGGCGCGCGTGTGGTGGCGCTGGACGAGCGCGGCACCAATCTCACCACCAAGGCGCTGGCTGAACGGCTCAAGGGCTGGCAGCTAGGCGGCGACGATGTGGCGCTGGTCATCGGCGGCCCGGACGGGCTCGATCCAGCCTTTCGCCAGGGCGCCCACGAACGCATCCGCCTCTCGGACCTGACCCTGCCCCACGCGATGGTACGGGTGCTGCTCGTCGAGCAACTGTACCGCGCCTGGTCGGTGAATGCCGGTCACCCCTACCACCGCGAGTGATGATGCAGGCCCCATGTTAATTGTCTGTATCACTGTGTTTTTAATAGCAGCTAGCGCTTGATGAATAAGCGCGAGAGTTGGTTTTTGTTCAAAATCCGTTCATGCCTGACTTCATCTACCTTGCCTCCCAAAGCCCGCGCAGGCGCCAACTGCTTGAGCAGCTGGGCATACGCCATGAACTGCTGCTGCCCAATGTGGAGGGTGACGCGGCTGAAGACACCGAGGGCATCGAGGTGGTGTTGCCCGGCGAAGCGCCCATGGCCTATGTGGAGCGGGTGACAGGCCTCAAGCTTGATGTCGCCGTGGCACGGTGTGCGCGCCGCGGTTTGCCCGATGCGCCCATCCTCTGCGCCGATACCTCGGTGGCTCTGGGTCGCACCATTTATGGCAAACCCGACGACGCCGCGCATGCTGCGCGCATACTGGGCGAACTGTCAGGCCACGAGCACCGCGTGCTTACCGCCGTGGCGCTGCAGGTGGGCGCCAAGCGCCTCACTGCGCTGTCTGTGTCGCGCGTGACCTTTGCCGCCATGACGCCCGCGCAGATTGCTGCCTACGTCGCCACCGGCGAGCCGCTGGGCAAGGCCGGGGCCTATGGCATCCAGGGTCGGGCGGCGGCCTATGTCAAGCACATTGCGGGCAGCTATTCGGGCATCATGGGGCTGCCCATGTACGAGACGGCACAGTTGCTGCGAGCGGCGGGCTTCGCCATATAACGACAACTACAGCTTCAACCGGTTCCAGACGCCATGCAACAAGACATCCTGATCAACTGGTCGCCCCAGGAAACTCGCGTGGCCGTGGTGGAGCACGGTGCGGTGCAGGAGCTGCACATCGAGCGCACGCTGGAACGCGGCCTGGTGGGCAATGTCTACTTAGGCAAGGTGTCGCGCGTGTTGCCCGGCATGCAATCTGCTTTTATCGACATTGGCTTGGAGCGCGCGGCCTTTTTGCATGTGGCCGATGTCTGGCAGCGCCAGCCTGATGGTGAGCCACCCGCATTTGCCCGCAAGAACGAGCCGCAGGTGCCGATTGAAAAGCAGGTGTTCGAAGGCCAGTCACTCATGGTGCAGGTCATCAAGGACCCTATCGGCACGAAGGGTGCGCGCCTGTCCACGCAAATCAGTATCGCGGGCCGTCTGCTCGTTTTTCTACCGCAGGATGACCATGTGGGTGTGTCGCAGAAAATACCGCCTGCAGAACGCGACGCCTTGCGCGTGCGCCTGCAGGCCCTGGTGGGCGACAAGTCCACTGGCGCAGGGGGTGGCTTTATTCTGCGCACCAATGGCGAGGATTCCACCGACGCCGAATTGGCCGAGGACATCGCCTACCTGCGCAAGACCTGGGCGCGCATCAAGGAGGCATCTCTCAAGCTGCCGGCCATGTCGCTGCTGCACCAGGACCTGGACCTGTTGCAGCGCGTGTTGCGCGACCTGGTGGGCGACCACACGCAGACCATCCGGCTCGATTCGATGGAGCAGTTCCAGCGCCTGCGGGCCTTTGGACAAGAGTTCATGCCCGCCGCTGCGGGCAAGCTGCAGCACTACAAGGGCGAGCGTCCCATTTTTGATCTGTACTCCATCGACGAGGAAGTGGCCAAGGCGTTGGGGCGCCGGGTCGATCTCAAATCGGGTGGCTACCTCATCGTGGATCAGACCGAGGCGCTGACCACCATCGACGTGAACACCGGTGGCTACGTCGGTGCGCGCAATTTCGACGACACCATCTTCAAGACCAACCTGGAGGCTGCGCAGGCCATTGCGCGCCAGCTGCGCTTGCGCAACCTGGGCGGCATCATCATTGTGGATTTCATTGATATGGCCCGCGATGACCACCAGGAAGCGGTTCTCTCCGAGTTCAAGAAGCAGCTTGCGCGAGACCGGGTCAAGACCATGTCGGGGGGCTTTTCGCAGTTGGGTCTGGTGGAGATGACACGCAAGCGCACCCGTGAATCGCTTGCACATATGCTGTGCGAGCCTTGCAGCGCATGCAAGGGGGCTGGGCAGGTAAAAACCGCACGCAGCGTCTGCTACGACGTACTGCGCGAAATTCTGCGCGAGGCTCGCCAGTTCAATCCACGCGAGTTTCGCGTGGTTGCTTCGCCGCGCGTGGTGGAGCTTTTTTTGGATGAAGAGAGCCAGCATTTGGCCGGCTTGAGCGATTTCATCGGCAAACCGATCTCTCTTCAGGCCGAGAGCGCCATGGGGCAAGAGCAATACGACATTGTTCTTCT
>DCVY01000126.1:0-5098 GCA_002327945.1 Acidovorax delafieldii
CGGCGACCGCGGCGCGCAGGCGGCGCCGGAACCATCGGGGACTCATCCTTCCATGCTAGGCGCGCGCGCGCCGCTGCCAATGCGCTGGATCAAGCGGCCGCGGACCGCGACCTTCAGGAGCGGGCGCGAATGCGCAGCCGCGCGGGACATTGCGCGGCGGCGGGCCGGTCGGAGCACAGCCATCGGCCGTGCTGCGGCCCAGCGCGAGCGGCTCGCCCGCAACGGCGAAGCGGAACACGGGCTGCCTGAGGTCGCGCGCCGGGGCGGGATCGCGCCAGTGCGCCTGCAGCGTCGCCAAGTAGCGGACACGCGCCGCCCCCGCGGTCGGCACCGGCCGGGTAAGCTCGCGTGCCGGGCTGCCCGGTCCGCACGACGAGGAGCCCGCCCGCGATGAGCGCAACTTTCTGGATCAGCCTTTCCCTCGGCGCGGTCGTCCTGCTGGCGGTGGCGATCTGGTCGATCCGGCGCCACCGCGACCCCGAGCTGCGCGTGGCGAGCGATTCGCCGATCGAGGACCTCGTGCCCTCCCTGGCCGGCCTGGCGCTGGGCACGCCGGTGGCGGGCAACCGCTGCGAAGTGATCGAGAACGGCGCGTTCTTCGACCTGCTGGTCGAGCGCATCGCCGCCGCCCGGCGCTCGGTGCATTTCGAGACGTTCCTCTGGGAGGAAGGCGAGCTGGAGCGGCGCGTCGCCGGCGCGCTGATCGAGCGTGCGCGTTCGGGCGTGAAGGTGCGCCTGCTGCTGGACGCCACCGGCGGCAGCCGCGCCGGCAAGGCGACCGTCAGGCAGATGCGCGAGGCCGGCTGCCGGGTGGCGTTCTTCCACAAGCGCACGCTGCGCAACCTGGGCGTGCTCAACGACCGCGACCACCGCAAGATGGTCGTCATCGACGGCCGCGAGGCGTTCGTCGGCGGCCACTGCGTCAAGGACGAGTGGGCCGGCAACGCCGAGGACGGCAAGCACTTCGCCGACGTCAGCCTGCATCTGCACGGACCGATCGTGCACACGATCCAGGGCGCGTTCAGCGAGAACTGGTGCGGCGAAACCGGCGAGCTGTTCGTCGGCGACGCCTTCTTTCCGGCGCTGGAACCGGCCGGCGATGTGCTGATGCACGCCGCGTACGCCAAGCCGGAGAACTCGGCCCCGGCGGTAAAGATCCTGCACCACACGGCGATCTGCCTGGCGCGCCAGCGGATCTGGATTCAGAACCCCTATTTCATTCCCGAGCCGGATGCCATCGACGCGTTCGGCGAAGCCGTGAAGCGCGGGGTCGACGTGCGGGTGCTGATGCCGTCCACCAGCGGCTCGGACAACCCGATGGTGCAGCACGCGGGGCACCGCAATTTCGAGAAGATGCTCAAGTGCGGCGTGCGCCTGTTCGAGTACCCGCACAGACTGCTGCACCAGAAGATCATGACCGTGGACGGCGCCTGGAGCGCCGTCGGCTCCAGCAACTTCGACGACCGCTCCTTCGAGACCAACGACGAGATCACGCTGGGCATCCTCGACCGCGGGCTGGCCGCGCAGTTCGACGCGATCTTCGAGAAGTACGCGGCGCGCGCCGAGGAGATCGAGCTGGAGCGCTGGCAGAAGCGCGGCCTCTGGCACAAGCTCAAGGACCATGTGTTCTACCTGGGCAACGAGTTGCTCTAGGGACTAGTGTAGTGTTTGATTCTTGAGGGAACTTTAGTGAACTGCTCGACTCCGATGCTCTACTACGTCCATTGGAGCGAGCAATTGCGAGTTGCCCCGACGATTGAGCTGACGAGTGAACAGGAAGAGGAGCTGACGCGATTGGTGCGTTCCAAGCGCACCAGCGTCAGGCTGGCGGAGCGCGCGCGGATCGTGCTGCTGGCCGGCCAGGGTCTGCAAAACAAGGTGATTGCGGAGAGACTCGGGATTGGCCGCATCCAGGTTGCCCGCTGGCGTGAGCGGTATCTGCAGGCAGGGCTGCAGGGCATCGAGCGCGACCTGCCGCGAGGCGCACCGCCGGTGAAGGTGGACGTGGCCAAGCTGGTGGAGCTGACCACGCAATCCACGCCGCACGGCGCCACGCACTGGAGCACGCGCAAGATGGGCAAGGTTCTGGGCGTCAGCGCCAGCACCGTCATGCGGCACTGGCAGGCCAATGGCCTGAAGCCGCACATCGTGCGCGGCTTCAAGGTCTCGCGCGACCCGCAGTTCGTCGAAAAGCTCGAGGACATTGTGGGTCTGTACATGTCCCCGCCCGAGCATGCCATGGTGCTGTGCTGCGACGAGAAGAGCCAGGTGCAGGCGCTGGACCGCACACAGCCGGGCCTGCCGCTGAAGAAGGGCCGCGCGCAAACCATGACGCACGACTACAAGCGCCACGGCACCACCACCTTGTTTGCGGCGCTGAACGTGCTGGACGGCCAAGTCATCGGGCAGTGCCAGCAGCGGCATACCCACGCCGAGTGGTTGAAGTTCCTGCGCAAGATCGACCGCGAGACGCCCAAGGACAAGACGCTGCATCTGATCGCCGACAACTACGCCACGCACAAGCATCCGGCCGTGCAGGCGTGGCTGGCCAAGCACCCGGGATTCCACATGCACTTCACGCCTGCCTCGGCATCGTGGCTGAACAGGGTGGAGCGCTTCTTTCGCGACATCTGCGAGAACCGGCTGCGCCGCGGGGTGTTCACCAGCGTGCCGGAGCTGGTGGCCGCCATCGACGAGTACATCGCGCATCACAACCCCAAGCCGTTCATCTGGACCAAGAGCGCTCGCGACATCCTGCACAAGGTCATCCGCGCCAATGGCCGGTTAAGCTCCAAGAAGAATGCAACACTGCACTAGCAGCTATCGCGCATGAGCCTGACAGGCGGCCGGCATGCCACGGATGCAGCGCCCGCAAGGTGCCACATCCGCCCGGAATCAAAGGCCGGGGAGCCGGTAATCCTTGAGCTGTTCGCGCAACCTGGCTTTGAGCATCTTGCCCGTGGCGCCGATGGGAATGGCGTCAACAAACACCACATCATCGGGAATCTGCCACTTGGCGGTCTTGCCTTCGTAAAAGGCCAGCAGCTCCTCGCGGCCCAATTCGGCACCGGGCTTCTTGACCACCGCAATGATCGGACGTTCATCCCATTTGGGATGCGGCATGCCAATGCATGCAGCCATCGCAACTGCCGGATGCGCCATGGCAATGTTCTCTATGTCGATGGAGCTGATCCACTCCCCGCCGGACTTGATGACGTCCTTGCTGCGGTCGGTGATCTGCATGTAGCCATCGGCATCGATCGTGGCCACATCCCCCGTGGGGAACCAGCCGCGCCCCTGTGCGTCAGCAATCAGGGGGCTTGCACCTTCGCTCTTGTCGTAATCGGCCACGATCCATGGCCCTTTCACGAGCAGGTCGCCAGTCGCGGTAGGTGTAGCGATGGATGCCTCCCTCCAGCTGACGAGGGTTTCCCCACCCCTGGCGGCCTTTCATCTTTCATGTTTGTTCGGAAGGTATTGCCGGAACCGCCACGGGCTGCACCCCCATCCAGCAAATGCAAGGATTTCAAAACCGCACGGAACAAGGCAAACGCAGAGCCACACAGCGCCAAGGCGTCAGCAATAGGCAAGGCCCTGCGGGCGTCGGGGCATCCGGGCTGCGAGACAATACAGGGATGAACCCGCTTGCCGCCCGCACTGCCGCCACCCCGCCTCTGGAACTGACCGGTCAGGGTGGGTTTGCCAGCCTGGGGCCTGCATTCTTCACCGCATTGCAGCCCACACCCCTGCCCCAGCCGCACTGGATCGGCACCAGCACNNCCCCTGGCCAGTGTCTACAGCGGTCATCAGTTTGGCGTGTGGGCCGGACAGCTGGGTGACGGGCGCGCCATTATGCTGGGCGAAACCACGGACGGGCTGGAGGTGCAGCTCAAAGGCAGTGGCCGCACGCCTTACTCGCGCATGGGCGATGGGCGCTCCGTGCTGCGCTCGAGCATCCGCGAATTTCTATGCAGCGAAGCCATGCACGCGCTGCGTGTGCCCACTTCGCGAGCCTTGTGCGTCACCGGATCTCCGGCCTCCGTGCGCCGCGAAGAGATAGAAACTGCTGCCGTGGTGACCCGGGTGGCACAGAGCTTCATCCGTTTCGGCCATTTCGAGCATTTCGCGGCCCGCGACATGCTGGACGAGCTGCGCACACTGGCCGACTACGTGATCGACCGCTATTACCCGGCCTGCCGCACCACACCGCAGCCGGGCGGCAACGCCTACGCTGCCTTGCTGCAGGCCGTGAGCGAGCGCACCGCCACGCTGATGGCGCACTGGCAGGCCGTGGGCTTTTGCCACGGGGTGATGAACACCGACAACATGAGCATTCTGGGCCTGACGATCGACTACGGCCCCTTCCAGTTCCTGGATGCTTTTGTGCCCGGCCATGTCTGCAACCACAGCGACACCCAGGGCCGATACGCCTACAACCGCCAGCCCAATGTGGCTTACTGGAACCTGCTTTGCTTGGCCCAGGCGCTGCTGCCGCTGATCGGCGGCGAAGAAACGGTTCAGGTGGCCCTCGCGTCGTATAAGAGCGTTTTCTCCACCAATTTCATGGCCCGCATGCGCCCCAAGCTGGGCCTGACCACCGAACGTGCCAGCGACGCCGAATTGATCGACACCATCTTGCTGCTGCTGGCAAAAAACGGCGTGGACTACACCATTTTCTGGCGGCGCCTGTCGCACGCAGTGGCCAAGGACAACTTTGAACCCGTGCGCGATCTGTTTGCTGACCGTGCGGGCTGGGATCAGTGGTTGCTCGCTTATTCAGCGCTGATTGCGCAGAACGATCGATCGCTCGCGGCAGATTTTATGCTAAAAACAAATCCCAAATTTGTGTTGCGCAACCACCTGGGCGAACAGGCCATACGGGCGGCAAAACTTGGCGATTTCTCTGAGCTCCAAACCCTGCAGCGCCTGCTGGATCGACCCTTTGACGAGCATCCCGGCCACGACGCCTGGGCCGACTTTCCGCCCGAGTGGGCTTCTTCCATCGAGATCAGCTGTTCATCATGAGCTTCCCCATCCAGAAAACCGACGCCGAATGGCAAGCACTGCTCAAGGACAAAGGCGCTGAGCCAGGGGCACT
>DCVY01000126.1:5173-7111 GCA_002327945.1 Acidovorax delafieldii
CATGGTGCGCACCGAAACCGTGTGTGCGCAATGCGGGGCGCATCTGGGCCATGTGTTCGAGGATGGCCCCGCACCGACAGGCCTGCGCTACTGCATGAATTCAGCCTCGCTCGATTTCCAATCCAGCAAGGACTGAACCCCAAGACTGAGCCCATGAAAATTCTCATCGATTTCTTCCCCATCCTGCTGTTCTTCGGGGCCTACAAGCTTTACGGCATTTATGTGGGCACGGCTGTGCTCATGGGAGCCACGGTCGCGCAGATGGCCCTGATCTACGCCATCGACCGACGCCTGCAGACCATGCACAAGGTCACCCTGGTGCTGATACTTCTGTTTGGCACACTCACGCTGGTGCTGCAGGACGATCGCTTCATCAAGTGGAAACCCACCGTGCTGTACGGCGCCATGTCCATCGCCCTTGCTGTGGCGGTGTGGGTCATGAAGAAAAATTTTCTCAAGATGCTGCTGGGCAGCCAGCTGCCCCTGCCAGAGGGCGTCTGGCATCGCCTGAACGTCACCTGGATCGTGTATTGCGCGCTCATGTCGACCATCAACGCTTATGTCGTCGTCAACTTCAGTACCGAGGCCTGGGTGGATTTCAAGCTCTGGGGCTACGCCTTCCCGCTGGTCTTCCTGATTGGCCAGGGTATCTATGTGGCGCCGCACCTCAAAGGCGACGAGCCCGCAGCCTGAATGAAAAACCCCTCCATGAGCACCCTCGCGCAGCAAATGCACCAAGCCCTGGCGGACCGGCTTACGCCCACCGCCCTGGATGTTCTAGACGAAAGCGCCGCCCATGCAGGCCATGCCGGGGCCGATGGCACAGGATTTGGCACCCATTTTCGGGTGCGCATTGCGTCACCTTTGTTTGCCGGGCGCAGCCGCGTTGCGCAGCATCGTCTTGTGTATGATGCGCTGCAAGAATTTATTGACCAAGGCGTCCACGCCATCGCCATTGAAGTTCTCTGATCCGGCCACCAACTTTGCAGTTGCCGGCATTCAGCCAGCAATCACCTTCTCATTTTTTGGATTCCGCATGAAGAAACAGCTCTTGTCCGGCCTCGTGGCCGCTGCCGTGCTCGGCACGATGGCCCTGCCTGCATCCGCCCAGAACATTGCCATCGTCAATGGCAAGGCCGTGCCCAAAGAGCGCGCCGAAGTCCTGCGGCAACAGGTGGAGCGCTCCGGCCGTCCCGTAACCCCGGAAATGGAAGGCCAGATCAAGGAAGAAGTGATCGCCCGCGAAATCTTCCTGCAGGAAGCGCAAAAGCGGGGCCTGGAAGCATCGGCCGACTACAAGACACAGATGGAACTCGCCCGCCAGACCATCCTGATCCGCGAGCTGTTCGCCGACTTCCAGAAGAACAACCCCGTCACCGACGCTGAAATCCAGGCTGAATACGACAAGTTCGCAGCAGCCAACAGCGGCAAGGAATACAAGGCCAGCCACATCCTGGTGGACAAGGAAGCAGATGCCAAGGCCATCATCGCCTCCATCAAGAAAGGCGCCAAATTTGAAGACATCGCCAAGAAACAGTCCAAAGACCCAGGCTCTGGTGCCAAAGGCGGCGATCTGGACTGGGCCAACCCCGCCAGCTACGTGAGCGAATTCACCGAAGCCCTGATCAAGCTCAGCAAGGGCAAGATGACCGACACCCCGGTGAAGAGCCAGTTTGGCTGGCATGTGATCCGTCTGGACGATATGCGCCAGGCCAAGCTGCCCAAGCTGGACGAGGTCAAGCCCCAGGTGGCACAACAATTGCTTCAGCAAAAACTGGCGAAGTTCCAGGAAGAACTGCGCGCCAAGGCCAAGGTCGAGTAAAAAGGTAGTTACTGCGTTCGCACTGACCGCAGGCTTATCCAGAAAAAACGCGGCCCAGGCCGCGTTTTTTCATGGTGGCGAAGTCCTTCGTGCGATCATCGCGAATGATCCTAACG
>DCVY01000174.1:0-2514 GCA_002327945.1 Acidovorax delafieldii
TGTTCCTCGAACAGATGGACAAGGTGGTGCCGTGGGATGAGCTGGTGCAGCTGATTGCGCCCTACTACAGTGAAGGCATTAAAGGACGCCCACCCTTTGCGCTGCAGACCATGCTGCGCATCCACTTCATGCAGCAATGGTTCAATCTGGCCGACCAGGCGATGGAAGAGGCGTTCTTCGACGCACCGCTGTACCGTGAGTTCGCGCAACTGCCGGCCTCTGGACGCCTAGCCTGAGCAATTTTCATGCTTTGTCGAAGCGCGGGTCGCCGCAGGGCGCGTCGTCGGGCGGCGCCTCGGTGGGCACGCGAAAAGACTCGCTGGCCCAGGCGCCCAGGTCGATCTGCTTGCAGCGCTCGCAGCAAAACGGCCTATAGGGGTTGTTAGGGCCGTAGATACTGTCGCCGCCGCAGGCCGGGCAGATGACGTGCCGCTCGGGCGCGGGTGGCTGCGGCGCGGGGGTGCGGGTCATGGCGTGCGTGCGGCTGCGTCGTTAGGGTTTCTTACGCGCACAAGGCGATTTCGAATGCGGCATCCTCACCGCTTGCGAGCAATCGACCGTCGGCTTGCTGGCGCAAAAGCCGTACCGAAACGAGCAGGCGGTTGCCGCTGATCTCGGGAATCAAGCCGAGCGCGGGGTCTATGCGCAGGCGCAAAAGCTGGAAGCTGCGGCCCTGCGGCAGGCTTTGCTGGAACTGTCCGCCGACGACCGCGACCTTTTGCGGCATGCCGGCATTGCGCAGCAGTTTGAGCAGCAAATACACGGTTTCAGCGAGCGGCGCCAGCATGCCGGCCCAATGCTGCAAGTCCTGCTGGCGTGCCTCGGGGCTTTGGTGCTGCCAAGCGTAGTAGGCGGGCAGGTCGAAGCTGCAGGTGCCACCGGGGATGCCCATGCGGTTGCGTATGCCCATGAGCCACTCGTTTTCGGTCAGGCTTTGGCCGATCTTGCCAGGCTCGGCGTTGAGCGCGCCATGGCAGTGGTCGAGCTGCTCCAGCACGGCGTCGAGCGCATGCTCCGAGATCGAAGGGTTGCCGCGGTAGCTCTCGAGCTGCTGCTTGTGCTTCTCGATGTCTTTGAACAGGTCGGCCTTGAGATCGGAGCGCGCGGCCACGTCCATGAGCTCGAACAGGGTGGCGAGCGCGAAGTGGTGGTCCAGCGCCTGCGGGCGTGGAATCAACTCGCCCAGCCGCAGCAGCAGCTGCTCCAGCCGCAGGTAAGTGCGCACGCGCTCGTTGAAGGGGTACTCGTACAGGATCACGCGGAGGGCTTCCTCGGGGCTCGGTGGGTCACGGTAGCCGTCGGGGGCTGCGAAAAAGTATGCAGCACACCAGCGTTGGCGGTGTCGTGCGGGATCATAGCCCCAAGTATTGCAGCGTTTGCGCCACTTGCTGCTGCAACTCGACCAAGCTTACACCCTCGTCGTTGTAAATCACGGCGTCGGCGGCGCCGCGGCGCGCCGCGCGCGTTGCCTGCGCGGCGATGATGGCCTCGACGGCAGCGCGCTCCAGGCCGTTGCGTGTCATCACGCGCTGGACTTGCGTCTCTACCTTGCAGTCCACCACCAGCACGGCGTCGAGCCGGCGCTCCCAGTGGCCGGATTCCACGAGCAGGGGCACGTCGAACACAAGCAGGGCGCTACCCTGCGCGATGGCATCGCGCGCGCGCCGCTCGTTTTCCTGCGTCACACAGGGATGCACGATCGCTTCGAGCCTGGCGCGCGCCGTGGGGTCGGAAAAAGCGAGGCGGCGCATGCGCTCACGGTCCATGGCACCGTCGGATGCGACATATTCGGGCCCAAAGGTCTGGGCGATCGCCGCCATGGCCGCCCCGCCCGGCCCCGTCACGGCGCGTGCGATCTGGTCGGCATCGATCANNCCAGACTGCCTGCAAGATGGCACCAGGCCCGAACACCATGGCGACGAGGCCCGCACCTGCCAGAAACGGCCCAAAAGGCACGTAACCGCCCGGGCGCAGCGTGTGCAGCACTTTCATCGAGATGCCCACCAGCGCGCCGATCACCGAGGCGAGCAGGATGATGGGCACCAGAGCCTGCCAGCCAAACCAGGCGCCCAAGGCGGCAAACAGCTTGAAGTCGCCAAAGCCCATACCCTCCTTGCCCGTGGCGAGCTTGAAGCCCCAATACACCAGCCACAGCGACAAATACCCCGCCGCCGCGCCGACCACGGCATGCTGGAGCGGCACGCCGATCCAGCCCAGCACAGAAGCCAGCAAGCCCGCCCAGAGCAAAGGCTGGGTGATGTCGTCGGGCAGCAGCGTGGTGTCCCAGTCTATGCAGGCCAGCGCGAGCAAGGCGGCCGCAAAGCCGCACCAGCAAAGTCCCGCCGGCGTCCAACCCCAGCGGGCGATGCACCAGGCAAAGAGGCCGCCGGTCGCCAGTTCGACGAGCGGATAGCGCCAGCCTATGCGCGCGCCGCAGGCCGAACAGCGCCCGCGCAGAAACAGAAAGCTCAGCACAGGGATGTTTTCCCACCAGCGCACGCCATGCCCGCACGC
>DCVY01000174.1:2534-4074 GCA_002327945.1 Acidovorax delafieldii
ACCTGTCCGAGCTTGAAGATGGGCAAGTACATCGACACCACGATGCCGCCGATGATGACGCCCAGGAACACGATGATGATGGGCTCCATCAGGCTCGAGAGGCCCGCCACCATGTCATCGACCTCGGCCTCGAAAAAGTCAGCCGCCTTGCCCAGCATGTGGTCTATGGAGCCGGATTCTTCGCCGATCGCGCACATTTGCAGCACCATCGAGGGGAAAACATTGGCATCGGTCATGGCGGCAGTCAGGCTGGTGCCTACGGAAACCTCCTGCTGAATTTTTTTCGTGGCTATTTCGTAGACCGAATTCCCCGCGGCGCCACCCACGGAGTCCAGTGCCTCGACCAAAGGCACGCCGGCAGCGAACATGGTCGATAGCGTGCGCGTCCAGCGAGCGACACAGGACTTGTCGACGAGCGGACCAAAAATCGGCAAGCGCAACAGCAGACGATCCATGAACATCTGCATTTTTTCATTACGGCGCCAGGCCTGCATGAAAAAGTAGATGCCGCCCCCGAGCACACCAAAAATCAGCCACCACCAGCGCACGAAAGCATCACTCAGTCCAATGACGAACAGAGTGGGGGCAGGGAGGTCGGCCCCAAAAGAGGTAAAGACCTCCTTGAATGCCGGGATCACGAAAATCATGATGATCGTGACCACTACGAAGGCAACGATGATCACCGACACCGGGTACATCAAGGCCGATCTGATCTTGGACTTGATGGCCTCGGTTTTTTCCATGTAAGTGGCAAGCCGATCGAGCAGCGCATCCAGAATGCCCGCCGCCTCACCGGCTTCGACCAGGTTGCAATACAGGCTGTCGAAATACATGGGGTATTTGCGAAAAGCGCTGCTCAAGGCCGTGCCGGTCTCCACGTCCATGCGAATATCGTTGAGCAGTTTGCCCACACTGGGGTTGGTGTTGCCGCGCCCAACGATATCGAAGGCTTGCAGCAACGGTACACCCGCCTTCATCATCGTGGCCAACTGGCGCGTAAACAGGGCAATGTCCTTGGGCTTGATTTTCTTGCCCGTGCGCATGCGGCGTTTTTTGATTTTCGTGGGCAGCACACCCTGACGGCGCAGGGAGGCATGCACCTGGTTTTCACCGACGGCACGGGTTTCTCCGCGCACCACCTTCCCGTTGCGGTCTTTGCCTTCCCACTCAAAGACGAAGTCCTTGACGTCTCTTTTTGCTACTGCGGTCGCCATGCTGCTTCCTCGTATGTTTAGTCGTTGGTGACAGCCAGCACTTCCTCGAGCGAGGTTAAGCCCATTTTGACTTTGTGCAAGCCGGCTTCGCGCAATGAACGCACACCTTCCAGCCGAGATTGCTCGGCAATTTCCAGTGCACTTCCGTCACGCAAAATGATGCGCTGAATCTCTTCCGAAATGGGCATCACCTGGTAAATGCCGACGCGGCCCTTGTAGCCATTGTTGCAGGCAGAACAACCCACGGCATGATAGGGCATCCAGGAGCCATCGAGTTCATGTTCCTGAAACCCTGCATCCAGCAGCGCCTCCATGGGAATGTCGGC
>DCVY01000248.1 GCA_002327945.1 Acidovorax delafieldii
TGCAGGCCGGTCTGCCTTCGGACCTGCTGGTCGATAGGCCAGACATCGTTGCCGCCGAGCACCGCCTGCGCGCCGCCAATGCCAACATCGGTGCGGCGCGTGCCGCATTCTTCCCGCGCGTCGCGCTGACGGGCAGTCTTGGCACGGCCAGTGCCGAGCTGGATGGACTGTTCGAATCTGGCAGCCGCGCCTGGGCCTTCACGCCCAGCATCTCGCTGCCGATTTTCGATGCCGGTCGCAACCGCGCCGGCCTCGAACTGGCCCAGGTGCGCCGAAACGTGGCTGTGGCCGAGTACGAGAAGGCAGTGCAGGACGCCTTTCGTGACGTCTCCGACGCGCTGTCCGCGCAGCAGCGGCTTGCCGAGCAGGTGCGCTTCCAGCAGGACAACCTGACTGCGCAGTCCGAACGGGCGCGCCTGGCCAAGCTTCGCTATGACAACGGCGCCACCGCGTTCCTTGAAGTGCTGGACGCGCAGCGCGACCTGCTGGCGACCGAGCAGCAGCTGGTGCAGACGCGCCGCGCCCTGCTCTCGGCCCGCGTGGGCCTGTACGCAGCTCTGGGCGGCGGTTCACGGCAGATTGCTGCCACTGAGACCTCCGCCAACACCGATCACCCCGCCAAATGATGTCAATTGATGGATGCGACGTACATGAATCCCAAACCCAAGAAGATACTGGTTCGCGCGCTCATTGCAGTGGTCGTCGCGGTGGCTGGCTGGTATGGATGGACAAGTCTGCAAACCAGCGGCCCCGGCGAGGCTTTCGTCCGCGGCAACGGCCGCATCGAAGCGACCGAAGTCGATGTTGCCACCAAGTTCGCGGGCCGGGTGGACACCATCCTGGTCAGTGAAGGTGACTTCGTGACGGCCGGCCAGCCACTCGCGACCATGCAGATCCAGACGCTCGAAGCGCAACGCGACGAGGCGCGTGCG
This sequence comes from Acidovorax delafieldii, assembly GCA_002327945.1. GTDB lineage: Bacteria > Pseudomonadota > Gammaproteobacteria > Burkholderiales > Burkholderiaceae_C > Acidovorax > Acidovorax delafieldii_C. The sequence continues at coordinate 933 of DCVY01000248.1, forward strand.
CACCACCAGCAGGCCGTGACCGCCGTTTCCACGGCCAAGGCCCAGGTCGCTGTACGCGAGAGCGACCTGGCGGCAAGTCTGGCGGTGGTGGTCCAGCGCGAAAGCGAGCTGGACGCCGCGCAGCGCCGGCTCAAGCGTTCCGAGACGCTATCGAGCGACGGCGCGTCCTCGCTGCAGGAACTCGACGACGACCGCGCCCGCGTGCGCAGCGCGCAGGCCGCCGTAAGCGCAGCCAAGGCACAGACTGTCGCGGCGCAGGCTGCCATCGACGCGGCCCGCGCACAGGTGGCGGGTGCGCTGTCGGCCGTGGCGGCCAACGAGGCAACCATCGCGCGCATCGAGGCCGACATCGCCGACAGCCAGCTCAAGGCCCCGCGCGACGGCCGCGTGCAGTACCGCATCGCGCAGCCTGGTGAAGTGCTAGGCGGTGGCGGCAAGGTGCTGAACCTGGTCGACCTGTCGGACGTTTTCATGACCTTCTTTCTGCCCGAAACTGTGGCTGGCCGCGTGGCGCTGGGCACCGAGGTGAGGGTGGTGCTCGACGCCGCGCCAGATTTCGTGATTCCGGCCAAGGTCAGCTTCGTGGCCGCCACTGCGCAATTCACGCCCAAGACGGTGGAGACCGCCAGCGAGCGCCAAAAGCTGATGTTCCGCGTCAAGGCACAGATTGACCGGGAACTGCTGCAAAAGCACTTGAAACAGGTCAAGACGGGCCTGCCCGGCGTGGCCTGGGTCAAGCTCCAAGCCGATGCGCCATGGCCGGATGAGCTGGCGCTCAAGGTGTCCGGGCAATGACGACTGGCGCTCATGAGCCAACGTCAGACCGTTCCCCAGTTGACTTGTCTTCGTCGGGGGGACTGACGCGACGCGACAGTTCTGGGGGCGTTCTTGCCGCGCCTGATGGTCCAGCTTCTGTCGCCCGGATCGCCAGCGTGCGCCTGCGCTACGGCAAGACCGTGGCGCTCGATGGTATTGACCTGGAAATCCCGGCCGGTTGCATGGTCGGGCTGATCGGTCCCGATGGCGTGGGCAAGTCCAGCCTGTTGTCGCTGCTGTCCGGCGCGCGCGCGGTGCAGCAGGGCCGGGTGGAGGTGCTGGGCGGCGACATGGCCGGCAAGCGCCACCGCGACGAAGTCTGCCCGCGCATTGCCTACATGCCCCAGGGACTGGGCAAGAACCTCTATCCCACGCTGTCGGTGGAGGAAAACCTGCAGTTCTTCGGGCGCCTGTTCGGCCACGACGCGGCCGAGCGGCGCCGGCGCATCGACGACCTCACGCGCAGTACCGGGCTGTACGAGTTCCTTGCGCGCCCTGCCGGCAAGCTCTCGGGCGGCATGAAGCAGAAGCTGGGCCTGTGCTGCGCGCTGATCCATGACCCCGACCTCCTGATCCTCGACGAACCCACAACCGGTGTCGATCCCCTGGCGCGCGCGCAATTTTGGGACCTGATCGCACGCATCCGCAGCGGGCACGCAGGCATGAGCGTGATCATCGCCACTGCCTACATGGAGGAGGCCCAGCGTTTCGACTGGCTGGTGGCGATGGACGCCGGCCAGGTGCTGGCCACCGGCACACCGGCCGGGCTATTGCAACGCACGGGAACCGGCTCGCTGGAGGCCGCCTTCATCCAGTTGCTGCCCGAGGAGAAGAAGCGCGGCCATACCGAGGTGGTGATCCCGCCGCTGCCCGAGGGCGACGGCACGGCCGCCGACATCGCCATCGAGGCCCGCGGCCTGACCATGCGCTTCGGCGATTTTGTCGCCGTGGACCATGTGAGCTTCCGGATCCGGCGTGGCGAGATATTCGGTTTCCTCGGCTCCAACGGCTGCGGCAAGTCCACCACCATGAAGATGCTGACCGGTCTGCTGCCGGCCAGCGAGGGCCAGGCCTGGCTGTTCGGCAAGGAGGTGGATTCGAGGGACATGGGCACGCGCCGGCGCGTGGGCTACATGTCGCAGGCTTTCTCGCTGTACAGCGAGCTCACGGTGCGGCAGAACCTGGTGCTGCACGCGCGCCTGTTCCACGTGCCTGAGGCCGGCATTCCCGCGCGCGTGGGCGAGATGGCCGCGCGCTTCGGCCTGGAAGAAGTGTTTGACAGCCTGCCCGACACCCTGCCGCTGGGTATGCGCCAGCGCCTGTCGCTGGCGGTGGCCATGGTGCACAAGCCCGAGATGCTGATCCTGGACGAACCCACATCGGGCGTGGACCCGGTGGCGCGCGACAACTTCTGGCGCCTGCTGATCGAGCTGTCGCGCCGCGACCGGGTGACCATTTTCATCTCCACCCATTTCATGAACGAGGCCGAACGCTGCGACCGCATCTCGCTGATGCACGNNNNCCCAAGGGCCTGGCCGCCACCGCACCGGCCGCCGCAGCCCAGGCCGCCCCGGTGGCCGCGCACCCGCGCCGCAAGGCCTTCAGCCTGGACCGCGCCATCAGCTACATGTGGCGTGAGACGCTGGAGCTGCAGCGCGACCCGGTGCGCGGCGGGCTGGCGCTGCTGGGCTCGATCGTGCTGATGTTCGTGATGGGCTTTGGCATCAGCATGGACGTGGATGACCTGACCTATGCCGTGCTCGACCGCGACCAGACCACGCTGAGCCAGAACTACGCACTCAACCTGTCGGGCTCGCGCTATTTCGTCGAAAAGCCCCCGATTGCCGACTACGACGACCTGGACCGGCGCATGCGCAATGGCGAGCTCTCGCTGGCGATCGAGATCCCGCCAGGCTTCGCGCGGGACGTGCAACGCGGCACCCAGGTGCAGATCGGCGCCTGGGTGAACGGCGCCATGCCGCAACGCGCCGAGACCGTGCAGGGCTACGTGCAGGGCATACACCAGGGCTGGCTTGTCGAGCAGGCGCGCGCGCAGTACGGCGCCACGGTCACCGCGCCGGCCAGCGTGGAGACGCGCTTTCGCTACAACCCCGACGTCAAGAGCCTGCCGGCCATGGTGCCGGCCGTGATCCCGTTGCTGCTGCTGATGCTGCCCGCCATGCTCACGGCGCTGGCCGTGGTGCGGGAAAAGGAGCTGGGGTCGATCATCAACCTGTATGTCACGCCGGTCACGCGCACCGAGTTTCTGCTGGGCAAGCAGGCGCCCTACGTGGTGCTGGCGATGATCAACTTCGGGCTGCTGGCGCTGCTGGCGGTCACAGTGTTCGATGTGCCCATCACCGGCAGCTTCACCACGCTGGCGCTGGCCACGCTGGTCTATTGCATCGTCTCCACCGGCATCGGGCTGCTGGCTTCGACCTTTACCAAGAGCCAGATCGCAGCGATGTTCTTCACCATGATCGGCACCATGCTGCCGGCGATCCAGTTCGCCGGAATGATCAACCCGGTGTCCTCGCTCAAGGGTAGCGGCCGCTTCATCGGTGAGATCTTCCCGACCACGCACATGCTGATCATCAGCCGCGGCGTGTTCAGCAAGGCGCTGGGCCTGGCCGATCTGCATGCCGCCTTCTGGCCGCTGCTGGTCGCCGTGCCCGTGGTGCTGGGCGCAACGGTCTTGCTGCTCAGAAAACAGGACACCTGAAAATGCCGAGAACAATTGCGAACATTTATCGCCTGGGCGTCAAGGAGTTGTGGAGCCTGGTGCGCGACCCGATGATGCTGGTGCTGATCGTGTTCGCATTCACCTTCTCGGTCTATACCGCTGCCACCGCGGTGCCCGAGACGTTGTACAACGCGCCAATCGCCATCGTGGACGAGGACGGATCGCCCCTGTCAGCGCGCATCGCATCGGCTTTCTACCCGCCGAATTTCACGCCGCCCGCGATGATCTCGCTCAGCGAGGTGGACGCCGGCATGGACGCGGGCCAGTACACCTTTGCGCTCAACATACCGCTGAACTTCCAGCGCGATGTGCTGGCCGGACGGGCGCCTGCGTTGCAGTTGAATGTGGACGCCACGCGCATGAGCCAGGCTTTTTCGGGCAGCGGCAGCGTACAGCAGATCGTGCTGGGCGAGGTCAATGAGTTCGTGCAGCGTTACCGCGCCAGCACGGCCTTGCCGGTGGACCTGGCGCTGCGCATGCGCTTCAACCCGGGGCTGGAGCGCTCGTGGTTTGGCGCGCTGATAGAGGTCATCAACAGCGTCACCATGCTCTCGATCGTGCTGACCGGTGCGGCGTTGATCCGCGAGCGCGAGCACGGCACCATCGAGCACCTGCTGGTCATGCCAGTCACACCGGCCGAGATCATGCTGGCCAAGGTCTGGTCGATGGCGGCGGTGGTGTTGCTGGCCGCGACCCTGTCGCTGGTGTTTGTCGTGCAAGGGCTGCTGGATGTGCCCATCGAAGGATCGGTCCCGCTGTTCCTGGCCGGCGCGGCGCTGCATCTGTTCGCCACCACGTCGCTGGGTATCTTCATGGCCACCGTGGCGCGCAACATGCCGCAGTTCGGGATGTTGCTGATACTCACGCTGATGCCGCTGCAGATGCTCTCGGGCGGCGTCACGCCTCGCGAGAGCATGCCGGTCTTCGTGCAGTACCTCATGCTGGCTTCGCCCACCACCCATTTCATTTCATTGAGCCAGGCCATCTTGTTTCGCGGCGCCGGCATCGATATGGTGTGGACATCCTTCCTGTCCCTGCTCGTGATCGGTGCGGTGTTGTCCTCGCTGTCGCTGTCACGCTTTCGCAAGACCATCAGCCAGATGGCCTGAACAGTTGCCACGCTCCACATTCAACGCCAAGGAGACTGGATGCGCTTTGACAACCACTGGCCCCTGCCCTGTACAAAACCAATCCAGCTCTGTGCTTTCGCACTGCTTCATGCATTCTTGCACAACCCGTGACAAATGCCTGCTACGCTTGAAGGCCAATCAGCTGTCGTCCAAGCCCTGTGATGCAGAGTACGTCGGCCGCTGCCCTTGAGGATGCCGCCACAGCAGAAATCTTGGCTTCGATATAGCCACGGGACCATAGCCACTGGACCAGGGCGAGTTGGTAAGGATGGGTGACTCGCACGGCATTTTTTGTGCGTTCCAGCGCCAGTGCGAGTTGTCTGAGATATGCGATAGGCATGACAATCTCTAAAGTTTGGCAGACATCCAAATTGCACTCCACCGACGTTGCCAGTGGGTTACCTGCTGTTAATTTGTAAAGCAGGCGTATCTGGGCACAGGGAATCCGGCCGTGTGGCGGCAGCCTCTGGTCAGCCAATCGACAACCGGTGACATGGCCACTTGTCCCACCGTGGTGGCCATCGAAGGCGCCCTGGCGGTTGGCACGTTGGCTTCCCCATTCAGCCTAA
>DCVY01000167.1 GCA_002327945.1 Acidovorax delafieldii
CTGCGATTTGCGCCTTGCCAGAACCAAAAATCCCGCTTTTTTATTTGTGCCATCAAGCGTAAAACACTGCACTAGTGCTTTTCCGGTAGGTGCAGACAGCTATAAATAGCATAGCTATTCACAGGAGCATTGGATGAGGGTTGTAGGCTTTGCCGGTTTTTCCGGCAGCGGCAAGACCACGCTGGTCGAGCAGGTCATACCCGAGTTGCGGCTACGGGGTCTGCGGGTGTCGGTGGTCAAGCATGCGCACCACAGTTTCGACATTGACCATGCTGGCAAGGACACCTATCGCCACCGCGAGGCGGGCGCTTTCGAGGTGGTGGCGGCATCGGATCGGCGCCTGGCGCTGATCCGCGAGTTCGAGCAACCCGCCCAGCTCAGCGTGCACCAGCTGCTGGCCGAGCTGTACCAGGGGGTGGACTGGGTGCTGGTCGAGGGATTCAAGGACAGCGATCTGCCCAAGATCGAGGTCTGGCGCGCCCCCCAGCCTGGCCAGGTGGCACGGCCGGTGTGCTACCCCGAAGACTGCTTCATCGTGGCCGTGGCCACCGACGCGCCAGGGCAGTTGCCCGTGCCCACCCAGCGGCCCGTGTTGGACCTCAACGCGCCAGCCCAGGTGGTGGACTGGCTGCAGCAGCATGCCGATCGCTTTGAATACCAATGGGACCTGCACGGAGACCTGTTGCCATGCGCCCCCCAATGAAACCGCTCAAGCCGCTCGATGAAGCGTTGGCCGATCTCCTCGGTCACGCCGTGCTCCTGGCGGGCGCCGACACGGTCACCACCTTGGATGCCGACGGCCGCGTGCTGGCGCAGGAATGCACCTCGGTGCTGCATGTGCCGCCGCAGGACAACAGTTCCATGGACGGCTACGCCGTGCGCTGCGCCGATGTGGCGGCTGTGGGTGTTGCACTGCCCGTGTCGCAGCGGATTGCGGCCGGCAGCGCGGGTGCGCCCCTGCAGCCTGGCACGGCAGCGCGCATCTTCACCGGCGCCCCGGTGCCTGCGGGCGCCGACGCCGTCCTGATGCAGGAAGACTGCGAGGTGCTGGAAGATGGCCGCGTGCGCATCAATGCCGTGCCCCGACCAGGCCAGTGGATTCGCCGCGCCGGTGAGGACATCACGCGCGGCGCCGTGGTGTTGCAGGCCGGCACGCGCATCACCCCCGCTGGGATGGGCCTGGCCGCCAGCATCGGCCTGCACCAGCTGCAGGTGGCCCGCCGCCCGCGTGTGGCGCTGTTCTCCACCGGCGACGAACTGGTCATGCCCGGTGATGTGCCGCCCGAGCAAATGCGCCCCGGCGCCATCTACAACAGCAATCGTTTCTTTTTGCGCGCCATGCTGCTGCGCCTGGGCTGTGAGGTCACCGACTTTGGCATCGTGCCCGACCGGCGCGACGCCACCATCGACGCCCTGCGCCAGGCCAGCAACGCGCACGACCTGATCCTGACCAGCGGCGGAGTGAGCGTGGGCGAGGAAGACCACATCAAACCGGCTGTGGAGTCGCTCGGCACGCTCGATCTGTGGCAGATCGCCATGAAACCCGGCAAGCCCTTCGCCTACGGCCAGATTCCGCGCGAAAAGGGCAGTGCGCATTTCATGGGCCTGCCGGGCAACCCGGTGTCGAGCTTTCTCACCTTTGCGCTCTTGGTGCGGCCCTTTGTGCTGCGACTGCAGGGCGTGCAGGATGTGGCCCCGCAATCGATTGCTGTCCGCGCAGATTTCACCTGGACCAAGGCCGACAAGCGCCGCGAATTTTTGCGTGTGCGGCACAACACCACGGGCGGGCTGGATCTGTTCAACAACCAGAGCTCGGGCGTGCTCACCTCGGCCGCCTGGGGCGATGGCGTGGTGGACAACCCCGCAGGACAGACCATTGAACCTGGGGACACCGTGCAGTTCATCGCGTTTTCGGAGTTGCTGTCATGAAACCTGACCCCCATGCTCCCCACTTCGTGTGGTCGCTGGCCTTGCAGGCCGCGGCGTTGCCAGAGGCAACGCCTCTTCGGGCTGTCCAGTCCTGCGCAGGCAGGGCTGGAACCGCAGTCCTCAACCCCGAGGGGGCTGCTCTTCTTCTTGGAGCGGCCCGGCGATGAAAAAAATCACTGTGCGATATTTCGCCTCTATTCGCGAAGCCATTGGGCAGGGCAGTGAGACCGTGGAGACTTCGGCGCTCACGCTGGGCGCGCTGCGCGACGAACTCATCGCCCGCGGCAACACCCATGCCGTCAGTCTGGCCCGCGGCAAAGCGGTGCGCATGGCGATCCATCAGACTTTAAGCGATGAGTCTGCCGCGCTCTGCGATGGCGCGGAAGTGGCCTTCTTTCCGCCGGTTACCGGCGGTTAGCCTAGCAGCCTGTCGGACTTGAGCCGACAACACGCGCTACAGGGCAAAAGTCCATGTGCTCACGACATTTGCAAAACAACTTTTGCCTTGTGGCGCGCCAAATTCGCTCAAATTTTGAGCAAATGCCTCTCCCGGGATGAAAGTCCGATAGGCTGCTGGTCTTACTGTGTTAATAAAATCAAGGGCATGTGCGAGAATCTTTGCACAAAAGGTGGACCTTGATGGAAGAACTGCAAGAGTTTGAGCGCTACCTTG
>DCVY01000155.1:0-10005 GCA_002327945.1 Acidovorax delafieldii
CAAATTTTGAGCAAATGCCTCTCACGGGATGAGGGTCCGACAGGCGCCTGGGCTAAATCGACCACCCGCGCATCAGCGTGCTCTTGCCAAACAGGGACTCGACCAGATCCACCGCCAGCACGGCCGTGCGGTTGCGCACATCGAGCGCAGGGTTGAGCTCCACAATGTCCAGCGATGCCAGGCGCCCGCTGTCGGCAATCATTTCCATGCACAGCTGCGCCTCGCGGTAGGTGGGGCCGCCGGGCACCGTGGTGCCAACGCCGGGCGCGATGTCCGGGTCGAGAAAGTCCACGTCAAAGCTCACATGCAGATGGGTGTCGGCATCCAGCCCGGCCAGCGCCTGCAGCATGGTCTGGCGCATGCCCATTTCGTCGATGAAGCGCATATCGAAGACCTCCAGCCCCTGCTCGTGTACAAAGCGCTTCTCGCCTTCGTCCACGCTGCGGATGCCGATCTGGCGGATCTGGTCGGGGTGCAGTGCGGGCCCTCCGCCGGGCATCTGGGTCAGATGGGTCAACTCCTGCGGGCCAAAGCCGCACAGGCAGGCCACGGGCATGCCATGCACATTGCCGCTGGGGGTCAGCTGGCTGGTGTTGAAGTCTGCATGGGCATCGAGCCATAGCACGCGCAACTTTTTACCTGCATCCACGCAATGGCGCGCCACCGCGCTGATGCTGCCAACGGCCAGGCAATGATCGCCGCCCAGCAGGATGGGCAGGCGGCCCTGCTGCAGCGCGGGGTGCACCGCGTCAAACACCCGCTGGTTCCACTGCACCACCTCGGGCAGGTGGCGGTAGCCGTGCACCGGGGGGCGCCAGGGGTTGGCGGGGCCGCTCAGGTTGCCCAGATCGCGCACCTGCAGGCCCCGGCCTTCCAGTGCCTGCTGCAGCCCCGCCACGCGCAGGGCCTCGGGTCCCATGGAGGCGCCGCGTGCGCTGGCACCGATGTCGGTGGGCGCGCCGATCAGGCTGATGGACTGGGCGCTGGGCAGGGCGGTGGGCGGCATAAGGGCTTTCTGGGGAGGCGGTGGTGAACGGCGGTGCAGGCGCAGGCGCACTGGGGAATTCTCGGGGCTTTGGGCGTCAATGAACAGGGATGCGTGGAGCTGTCCGTTTCGGCATTTGCGCTCGGTGCAGGGGCGGATAGGCAGCGCTTGGGGTGTTCGGCACCCGTCTGGTTTCGTCGATGGCGAAGCCCCGCACGGCTTGCGCGCGGCAAGGCGATAAACTTTGACGCATGCAAGTCGCCCTGGCCCAACTCTCTCAGCATCTTCAACGGGGCCTATCGCCACTGTATGTCCTGCACGGCGACGAGCCGTTGCTGCAGCAGGAGGCGGCCGATGCCATCCGCGCCACGGCCCGCGCCCAGGGCTATACCGAGCGCAGCTCGTATACCGTGGCCGGAGCGCACTTTGACTGGAGCGCCGTGCTGGCGGCGGGCAGCAGCTTGAGCCTGTTTGCCGACAAGCAGATCGTCGAGATCCGCATCCCCTCGGGCAAGCCCGGCAAGGACGGCAGTGTGGCGCTGCAGCAGGTGGCCCAATCAGCCCGTGGCAATGACAGCACGCTCATGCTGGTGATGCTGCCGCGCCTGGACAAGGCCACGCGCACCGGGGCCTGGTTTGCGGCGCTCGAATCCCATGGCACCTCCATCCAGATCGATCCCATCGAGCGCGGCGCGCTGCCGCAGTGGATTGCCCAGCGCCTGGCCATGCAAGGCCAGCGCGTGGTGGCGGGCGAAGAAGGGCAGCGCACGCTGCAGTTTTTTGCCGATCGGGTCGAAGGCAATCTGCTGGCCGCACACCAGGAAATTCAGAAGCTTGCGCTGCTGCACCCTGTCAAGGAAGGTGACACAAGCGTCACGGGCGAGCTGACGCTGGAGCAGGTGGAGGCCGCCGTGCTCAACGTGGCGCGCTATGACGTGTTCAAACTGTCCGAGGCGGTGCTGGCGGGTCAGATCGCGCGCGTGCAACGCATGCTCGATGGCCTGCAGGCCGAGGGCGAGGCCGCCGTGCTGGTGCATTGGGCGCTGGCCGAAGACATTCGCGCCTTGAAGCGCATCAAAGACGCCATGAACGCCGGCCGCCCGCTGCCCATGGCCCTGCGCGAGAACCGCGTCTGGGGCGCAAAAGAGCGCCTTTATGAACGCATCCTGCCGCGCCTGAGCGACACCAGCGCCAACCGCCTGCTGCAGTCGGCCCATCGGGTCGATGGCATCGTCAAGGGCCTCAAGATGCCCGACTGGCCCACCGACCCCTGGCAGGCATTGCAGCGCCTGGCGCTGCAGTTGGGGCGCGTCTGCGCCGGAGTGCCTCAGCGCGGCTAAGACAGCACCAGAGAAGCTGGCGCGCGGTCGGGAGCGATTCAGGGTGCTTATTTCTAAGGTGACCTGCATGTTCACCTATTGATCCGGCACGGTTTATTCCTGAGATTCGATACCGTTCATCCTGAGTTTGTCGAAGAGCTTCCACAAACTCGGTCCGAGCGGGGTTCACGAATAATTCGCGCCGAATCAAGAGTACCCGGTGATGCTGCCACCCTCCATGGAAACCTTTTGTTCCTTGACCCACGCACCGCGCACATTGGCGGGCGGGTGCAGCAGCGCTACCTGCTGGAGAAGGCGGCAATGCAACGCCACATGCTGCGCATTCTGCGAAAATGGTCGGATGCGCCTCACCCCGGTCGAACAAAAGTCACTGCATGACGCCAGCGTGCGTTGGTTTGGCGTGCCGCCACCCAGGGTGGACGATGAAGCGCGCGGGGGCGGTATTGGTCTCTATATCGAGGCCGCACTGCCCGCGCAGGACACCCTTGAGCGCGGAGCAAAGATGGCTGCAGCGCTTTACCGTGCGCTGGGCGAGTGCAAAATTGATAACGTCGTCAACACGGGCTGGTTGGACCTGCCGATTTGCCGCGTTGCGCGGGATCGGGGAATGTGGTGATGAGCTTGCCGCTGGATGGAGCACTTGCGCAATGTGATCGCCATGCAAGCATCATGAACGAGGTGCTGGGCCTCATCCCGCAGCCTTTGACCGAAGCGCATCTGCGGCATGCCACGCCAGAACTGATCCGGCTGCTCGACCCACTCGGGTTGCGCAGCACTGCATTGCAGGACACGCTGGGTACCCATGTGCTGCGGCAGTTTGCGGTGCAGACTCTGGCGGAGCCGGTGAAGGACGCGGCTTTCATGGATGTGCTGAATCTGCTGGAGCGTCGTGGCGCTCGCATGGCTGATCGGTGGGCGCTGCAGCGCAGTATGCGCAATATCCTCACCCATGGGTACCCGGCTCCCCCCCTGCGGCAGGCGCTGGCCTTGTCTGCTGCGCAGGCGTGTGGCACGCCAGTTGGTGCAGTGGCTGCGGAAAATCCAAGAACGAACGAAAGTCTGATGTCCCCATGAATACGATCAACGTGGCCGAGTACACGCAAACCCTTGGTTCGCAGGCCAAAGCAGCCTCTGCCCATATGGCAAAAGCGCCAGCGGCTACCAAAAACAAAGCGCTCAAGGCCCTGGCCCGGCTGCTGCGCGAAAACGCCGCCGCTTTGCAGATCGACAACGCCCGCGATCTGGACCGCGCCCGCGCCGCCGGTTTGCCGGAGCCCATGGTGGACCGCCTCCAGCTCAGTCCCAAGGTGCTGGAAACCTGTGCCACAGGCTGCGAGCAGCTGGCCGCCATGCCCGACATCATTGGCGAGATCATTGGCATGAAGCAGCAGCCCAGCGGCATCCGCGTGGGCCAGATGCGCGTGCCTATTGGCGTGTTTGGCATGATCTACGAGAGCCGTCCCAACGTGACCATTGAGGCGGCCAGCCTGTCCATCAAGAGCGGCAACGCCTGCATTCTGCGCGGCGGCTCCGAAGCCATAGACTCGAACAAGGCGCTGGCCCGGCTGGTGCAGCAGGCGCTGGCCGAGGCCGGCCTGCCTCAGGATGCCGTGCAGCTGGTGCAGACCACCGACCGCGAGGCCGTGGGCCAGCTCATCACCATGCCGCAGTTTGTGGACGTGATCATTCCGCGCGGTGGCAAGGGCCTGATCGAGCGCATCAGCCGCGACGCCAAGGTGCCCGTGATCAAGCACCTGGATGGCAACTGCCACACCTATGTGGACGACCCCTGCGACATCGCCATGGCGGTGAAGGTGGCCGACAACGCCAAGACCAGCAAATACAGCCCCTGCAACGCGAGCGAAGGCCTGTTGGTGGCGCGCGGCGTGGCGGCCGAGTTCCTGCCCCTGATTGGCGCCGTGTATGCCGCCAAGGGTGTGGAAATGCGTGGTTGCCCCGATTCGCTGGCCATCCTGTCCCATGTGTCCGGCGCAAAGCTTGCAGCTGCGACCGAGCAGGACTGGAGCGAGGAGTACCTCGCGCCCATCATCAGCGTGAAGGTGGTGGAGGGCGTGGACGAGGCCATTGCGCACATCAACCGCTATTCGAGCCACCACACCGACGCCATCTTGACCACCAACCACATGAACGCCCAGCGCTTTTTGCGTGAGGTGGATTCGGCCAGCGTGATGGTGAACACCAGCACGCGTTTTGCCGACGGCTTCGAGTTTGGTCTGGGCGCCGAAATCGGCATCAGCACCGACAAGTTCCACGCGCGCGGGCCTGTGGGGCTTGAAGGGCTCACCTCGCTCAAGTACGTGGTGCTGGGCGAAGGCGAGGTGCGGATCTGATGCGCTCCCATTTCCAATAGCCGACCGCGTGGGCCAGAGCGTGGCCGACAGCCTGGTGTCCGAGCGCAACGACATCACCGCCATCGACACCGATGCTGCGCGCCTGAGCGCCTGNNGACCTGTTGATCGCCTGCGCCGCGCAGGACGAGACCAACCTCGTGTGCAGCACGGTGGCGCAGATGCTGTTGATAAAAAAACCCGCCTGGCAGCGCCGGCGGGTTGTTGACATCGACGAACCTGTTGGCTTACTTCTTCAGGCACTCGCTCATGAAGGCCTTGCGTTCGTCGCCCTTCATGCCCGTGGCCTCTGCGTTGCAGGTTTTCATCTTGCTTTGCTGCGTAGCGGACTTGTTGCTCAGGCAGGTCTTCATGAAGGCCTTGCGCTCATCGCCCTTCATTCCGGTGGCGTCCTTGTTGCAGGTGGCCATTTTGGATTGCTGTTTGGTGGGTGCAGGGGCAGGGGCGTCGGCCGCATGGGCCGCACCAAAAGACAGGGCCAGGCCGAGTGCAGTCAGGGAAAGAAGCTGTTTCATAAGGGCTCCAAGAATTGGAAAACATCAAATATCAAACGTCAACCCAGGTGGATTGCAGCACATAACGGCCTGGCCCACAACGTGGATGACATGTGCAGCAGGCCGCTTGTCGCTTCGATGCCCTTGGCCGGGCGCCCGCCTGGTGCCTGCCCCGTAAAATCGGGCGATGCTTTCTGTCAAACAAGATCTGCTCGTCGCGCTTGCGGCTGAACTGGAAAAACTCACCCCCGGTGCGGGCGCCAAGGCCGCGTTTGAGTCGCCCAAGGTGGCGTCTCATGGGGACTTCGCCTGCACGGCTGCCATGCAACTGGCCAAGCCCCTCAAGCTCAATCCGCGCCAGGTGGCAGAGAGCCTGCGCAGCGCGCTGCTGGCCGCGCCGGTTTACCAGCGCTGGGTGGCCGACATCGATATCGCGGGCCCCGGCTTCATCAACATCCGCCTGAAACCTGCTGCCAAGCAGGAAGTTGTGCGCGAGGTGCTGTCCGCCGGTGCGCGCTTTGGCTACCAGCCCCGGCGCAATGCGCGTGTGCTGGTCGAGTTTGTCTCGGCCAACCCCACGGGGCCGCTGCATGTCGGTCACGGCCGCCAGGCCGCCCTGGGTGACGCCATCAGCCACCTGTTCGACACCCAGGGCTGGGATGTGTACCGCGAGTTCTATTACAACGACGCGGGCGTGCAGATCGCCACCCTGGCCACCTCCACGCAGATGCGCGCCCGTGGTTTCAAGCCCGGCGATGCCGAATGGCCCGAAGCGGCCTACAACGGTGACTACATTGCCGACATCGCGGCCGATTTCCTCGCCAAGAAGACCGTGCGGTCGGACGACCGCGAGTTCACCGCCAGCGGCGACGTGGATGCGCTCGACGACATTCGCCTGTTCGCCGTGGCCTATCTGCGCCACGAGCAAGACCTGGACCTCAAGGCCTTTGATGTGCGCTTTGACAACTACTACCTCGAATCGAGCCTGTACACCAGCGGCAAGGTCGATGCCGTGGTGCAAAAGCTGCGCGACGCGGGCAAGACCTACGAGCACGACGGCGCGCTGTGGCTCAAGTCCACCGAGTATGGCGACGACAAGGACCGCGTCATGCGCAAGGGCGATGGCAGCTACACCTATTTCGTGCCCGACGTGGCTTACCACATCACCAAGTGGGAGCGCGGTTTCACCAAGGTGGTGAACGTGCAGGGCACCGACCACCACGGCACCATTGCCCGCGTGCGCGCCGGGCTGCAGGCGGCCAATGTGGGCATTCCGCAGGGCTACCCCGACTACGTGCTGCACACCATGGTGCGCGTGGTCAAGGGCGGTGAAGAGGTCAAGATCAGCAAGCGCGCGGGCAGCTACGTCACGCTGCGCGACCTGATCGAATGGACCAGCAAGGACGCGGTGCGTTTCTTTTTGCTCAGCCGCAAGCCCGACACCGAGTACACCTTCGATGTGGACCTGGCCGTGGCGCAGAACAACGACAACCCGGTGTACTACGTTCAGTACGCCCATGCACGCATCTGCTCGGTGCTGCGGTCGTGGGCCGAGCAAGGCGGCGGCGATGTGGCATCGCTCCAAGACGCGGACTTGTCCGCGCTCGAAGGCCCGCAGGCCCAGGCGTTGATGCTGCAACTGGCCAAATACCCCGAGATGCTCACCGCTGCCGCCGAGGGCGAGGCGCCGCACGACGTCACCTTCTACCTGCGCGACCTGGCTGCCAGCTACCACAGCTACTACGACGCAGAGCGCATTCTGGTGGAGGACGAAACCATCAAGCGCGCGCGCCTGGCCCTCGTCGCAGCCACTGCGCAGGTGTTGCACAATGGCCTGGCTGTGCTGGGTGTATCGGCTCCGGCCAGAATGTAAGCAGTTACTACCATGAAGAAAAAACAGACGGGTGGCACCATCATCGGCTTCATTGTCGGGGTCATCGTGGGCCTGGGCGCTGCGCTGGCCGTGGCCGTGTACGTGACCAAGGTGCCGGTGCCTTTTCTGAACAAGGGGGGTCTGCGCGGCGTGGACCAGGACGCCGCCGAAGCCCAGAAGAACAAGAACTGGGACCCCAATTCGCCGCTCTACGGCAAGAGCCCCGCACGTCCGCCCGCAGCGCCCGATGCCCCCGCCGCCGCCGCCGAGGCCACTGCTGCGCGCAGCCCCGCCAGCAAGCCTGCCACCGACGAGGCCAAGCCGGTCACGAAGGCCGACACCAAGCCTGCCGCCTCGGCAGACCCGCTGGGCGATCTGGCCGCGGCCAAGTCGACGGCGGTGGATCCGTTTGATTATTTCGTGCAGGCCGGGGCGTTCCCCAGCCAGTCGGGCGCCGATGCCCAGCGCGCCAAGCTGGCCATGCTGGGCTGGGAAGCCCGCGTGAGCGAACGTGAACAGAATGGCCGCACCGTCTACCGCGTGCGCGTGGGCCCTTTTTCCAAGCGCGACGATGCCGAGCAGCTGAAAGAAAAACTGGAAAGCGCCGGTGTCGAGTCCGCGCTGGTGCGGGTCCAGCGCTAGTCCCAAGACGGCCCCGCCCACCGCCATCGTCTGAACTTTTTCGTGGGGGCGTTCTCACACCCCCGGACCAAAACAAGGAGTGCCCCTCTCATGAAACGCCGCGAGTTTTCCCTGTCCACCGCCTCGGTGGTTGCCGCTTCCGCCCTGACCCTGCCGCTGGCCACGCCGGCCATGGCACAGGCGCGCCAGTTCAAGGAGGGCAAGGACTACACCAAGCTCGCCAGGCCGCTGACGCCCGATGCGCCCGCCGGCAAAGTGGATGTGATCGAGTTCTTCTGGTACAGCTGCTCCCACTGCAACTCGTTCGAGCCCGCGCTGGATGCCTGGATCAAGGCGGCCCCCAAGGACCTGAGCATCCGCCGCATCCCGGTGGCTTTCAATACCAGCTTCGTGCCGCAGCAAAAGCTGTATTTCGCGCTCGAAGGCATGGGCAAGCTCGATGCAGTGCATGGCAAGGTGTTCCGTGCCATCCACGTCGAAAAACTCAAGCTGGCCCGGGACGAGGACATCTTTGCCTGGGTTGCCCAGCAGGGTGTGGACGCCGCCAAGTTCAAGGAAACCTACAACTCCTTCACCGTGGCCAGCCAGGTGCGCCGCGCCTCGGTGCTGCAAGAGGGCTACGGCGTGGAAGGCGTTCCTTCGATGGGCGTGGCTGGCCGGTTCTATACCGATGGCACCATGGCCGGCAGCATGCAGACCGTGCTGCAGGTCGTGGAATATCTGGCGGGCGTGGCGCGCAAGGGCTGATCCCGCATCTTCCACCGTTCGAGAAGCCCGCGCCTGCGGGCTTTTTTTATGGGTGCCAGCCCCGGTGTGTGGCTACAATGCGTGCAAGATTCGTGCCTTATGAACAAAAGCCTACTCCCCATCCTGTTGCTGACCGTCCTGGCCTGCGCCCCCGGCTTGGGTTATGCCGAAAAGGCCGACCGCAACAAGCCCATGAACATTGAGGCCGATGCGTTGCGCCACGATGAGCTCAAGCAGACAACCGTGTTCACGGGCCGGGTGGTCATGACCAAGGGCTCCATCGTGCTGCGCGGGGCGCGGCTGGATGTGCGCCAGGATGCCGAGGGCTACCAGTACGGCGTCGTGACGGCCGAGCCCGGTAAGCGCGCGTTCTTTCGGCAAAAGCGCGACACTGCGGCCGGCACTCCCGATGAATTCATCGAAGGCGAGAGCGAAGTCATTGAGTACGACGGCCGCGCCGACAATGTGCGCTTCATCACCCGCGCCGAGATGCGCCGCTACCGTGAATCGGTGGTGACCGATGAGCTGTCGGGCTCCGTCATCGTCTACAACAACCTCACCGACGTGTTCACGGTCGACGGCCAGAAGAAGTCGGCCGCCAGCGGGCAGGCCGATGCGCCAGCTTTGGGCGGGCGCGTGCGCGCCGTGCTGTCGCCCAAAGAGCAGCCGCCTGGCGTTGCCGCCCCGGCGGCCAGCGGGCCTGCGCTGCGTCCCAGCAACGCCCTCGGCGGCGCCAGCAAGTGAGTACCGCAACCATGGCGGCAGGCCCTGACACCCAGGCTGGCAGCCGTCTGGAAGTGGCACACCTCGAAAAATCCTACGGCAACCGCAAGGTTGTCAAGGACGTGTCGCTGGTCGTGCAAAAGGGTGAGGTCGTGGGCTTGCTCGGCCCCAATGGCGCGGGCAAGACCACCTCGTTTTACATGATCGTGGGCCTGGTGCGCTGCGATGGCGGAGACATCCGCATCGATGGCCATTCGGTGGCGAACATGCCCATCCACCGGCGTTCGCGCCTGGGGCTGTCCTATCTGCCGCAAGAGGCGTCCATCTTTCGCAAGCTGAATGTCGAAGAGAACGTGCGCGCCGTGCTGGAGTTGCAGCGCGGCAACGACGGCAAGCCCTTGCCGCGGGCAGAGATTGAAGCGCGCCTTACCGCCTTGCTGCAGGAGTTGCGCGTGGACCATCTGCGCGATTCGCCGGCCCTGGCGCTGTCGGGCGGCGAGCGACGTCGGGTCGAGATTGCCCGCGCCCTGGCCACCCAGCCGCGCTTCATCCTGCTTGACGAGCCGTTTGCCGGCATCGATCCCATCGCGGTGATCGAGATCCAGCGCATCATCGGCTTTTTGAAGGCGCGCGGTATCGGCGTGCTGATCACCGACCACAACGTGCGCGAGACGCTGGGCATCTGCGACCACGCCTTCATCATCAGCGACGGTCGCGTCCTGGCCCAGGGCACCCCGTCCGAGATTGTGGACAACGCCGAGGTACGCCGCGTCTACCTTGGCGAGCACTTCAGGATGTGAGCATGGTCCCCACGCTTGTCACTGCGTGTACT
>DCVY01000155.1:10037-14096 GCA_002327945.1 Acidovorax delafieldii
GCGCCTTGGGGCGGCCCGGCGGCGCTCATGCTATGAAGCCAGGCCTTTCCCTGCGCGTTTCGCAGCACCTGTCGCTCACGCCACAGTTGCAGCAATCCATCCGGCTGCTGCAGTTGTCGACGCTCGAACTCTCGCAGGAAGTCGAGCAGATGCTCGACGAGAACCCGTTTCTGGAGCGCACGGCCGATGAGGCGCCGCGTGAGGAGTTCGGCCTGGACGCTGCCGATGCCCCCGCGCAGTCCGACGACTACAGCGCCGATGAGGCTATGTTTTCAGGATCTGCCAGCGCAGGCAGCACGAGCGCCGAAACCCAAAATGATGCCGAAACCCCAGGCGCCAGCGCAGACGAGCCCGACTGGAGTGGCGACGGCACCGTGGAAATGGCGCCCAACGATGCCGAGTGGGGCGGCGACGCACCCGCCCGCAACCGCAACGACTCCGAAGGCGACGAGGCCGATGCCACCGAGCTGGCACGCTCGCAGGAGTCGCTCACGTCGTTTCTGCACCGGCAGGCGCTGGCGCTGCGCCTGTCCGAAATCGACCGCGCCGCGTTGCGCTTTCTGATCGAGTCGCTCAACGACGACGGCTACCTCGAAGAGCCGCTCGAAGAGCTGGCCACGGGCCTGGCCGGCGAGGGCAATCTGGAGCAGATCGACGAGCTGGTGCACCGTTTCACTGTGGCCCAGCGCCTGCTGCAAAGCCTGGAGCCCGTGGGCGTGGGCGCGCGCAACCTGGCCGAGTGCCTGACCCTGCAGCTCAAGGCACTGGCCGCCGATGAAGACAGCGGGATCGACCCCGACACCGTGCAGACCGCGCTGCGCGTGTGCCAGCAACCGCTGGAGATGCTGGCGCGCCGCGATGTCCGCCGCCTCACCCAGGCCTGTGGTGATAGCGAGGAGCGCACGCGCGCCGCCATGGCCCTGATCGCCCGCCTGGAGCCCCGCCCCGGTCGCCGCTTTGCCGATGTGCAGCGCAACATCATCGTGCCCGATGTCATCGTGCGCAAAGCAGGCCGCACCCATGGCCGCGATGGTCAGCACAATTTCATCGTCCAGCTCAACCCCGACGTGATGCCGCGCCTGCGCGTGCACGACATCTACGCCGGCGCCCTGCGTGGCCACAAGGGCAGCGACGGCCACCAGGGCATGCAGCAGCGCCTGCAGGAGGCGCGCTGGTTCATCAAGAACATCCAGCAGCGCTTTGACACCATCCTGCGCGTTTCGCGCGCCATCGTCGAGCGGCAAAAGAACTTCTTCACCCATGGTGAGCTGGCCATGCGCCCGCTGGTGCTGCGCGACATTGCCGACGAGCTGGGCCTGCATGAGTCCACCATCAGCCGCGTGACCACCGCCAAATACATGGCCACACCGATCGGCACCTACGAGCTCAAATACTTTTTTGGATCGGGCCTGGGCACCGAAACCGGCGGCAACGCATCGAGCACGGCAGTGCGCGCGCTCATCAAGCAGTTCGTCGCTGCCGAAAGCCCCGCCAGGCCGTTGTCTGACAGCCAGATCGCCGAGATGCTCAAGGAGCAGGGCATCGAGTGCGCGCGCCGCACCGTGGCCAAGTACCGCGAGGCGCTCAAGATCGCGCCGACCAACCTGCGCAAGGCGCTGTAGCCGCTTTCTCTGGTGGGTGCGCGGGTTGTGCGCCCGTTGGTTGTTTTTTTTATTCCATTGTCCCTCTCACCCGCTTCCAGGCCATGGCCCGCATTGTTTTCGACCTTCCCCCGCACTTCGGCTTTGCCACTGAGATGCAGATCTACATCAGCCACGTCAACCAGGGCGGGCACCTGGACAACGCACAACTGCTCACCCTGGTGTCCGAGGCGCGGGTGCGCTTCTTCCAGTCGCTGGGTTACCCGCAGGCGGGCGTGGGTGGATTGTCCATCGTGGTGGGCGACATCGTGGCGCAGTACAAGTCCGAGGGCTTCCATGGCGAGACCATGCGGGTGGAGATGGCGCCCGCGGACTTCAACCCCTACGGTTTCGATCTCGTCTTTCGCATGACCGAGAAGACCTCGGGCCGCGATGTGGCGCGCGGCAAGATCGGCATCGTCTTCATCGGCAAGACCGACCGCAAGGTGGCGCCGATTCCCGAATCCATCCGCCAGTTGCTGCTGCAGCGGGCCTGAGCGCGTATCCTTTTGGCCTGTCTATGAACCAACTCCAACTTTTCCTGCCTTGCGCCGCCGGCGTCGAGAGCTATCTGGCCGACGAGGTGCATGCCATCACCGGCCTCACGGGGCAAGACCTGCTCACGGGGCGGGGCGGCGTGCTGCTGCGCGGCTCGTGGCGCGATGCGCTGCTGCTCAACCTGCACAGCCGTCTGGCGCAACGCGTGCTGGTGCAGCTGGCGCACCGGCCTTACCGCTCTGAAAACGACCTGTACGCCGCCGCCAGCGACGTGGCCTGGGAGATCTGGTTCACCACGCGCCAGACCTTCAAGGTCGAAGTGACGGCGCAGCACAGCCCGCTGCAGAGCCTCAACTTCGCGGGCCTCAAGGTCAAGGATGCCGTGGCCGACCGCTTTCGCGCCAAGACCGGCGTGCGCCCCGACGTGAACACGCAGTGGCCCGACGTGCGCATCCACCTGCACCTGACCACTGAAGAGGCCACGATCTACATCGACACCTCGGGCGAGCCGCTGTTCAAGCGCGGCTGGCGCGAGGACAAGGGCGACGCGCCACTGAAAGAAACCCTGGCCGCCGCCATGATCGCCGCCAGCGGCTGGGACCCCCTGGGCGACAACCCCGTGCCGCTGTACGACCCCTGCTGCGGCAGCGGCACCATTGCCATCGAGGCCGCGCAGATCGCCTGCCGCATTCCGGCGGGCATGCTGCGCCGGTTTGCGTTCGAGAAACTGCTGCCGTTCCAGGCGCATGTCTGGACTGCCATCAAGAACGAAGCGGAAGGTGCCATCCAGAAAAGCGCTGTACCCATTTTTGGCAGCGATGTGGCCCACCGCATGGTCGATTTTGCCCAGCGCAATGCCGAGCGCGCCGGCGTGGCCGATGCGGTGCAGCTGCGCGGTGGCGATGCCCTGCAGCGCATGCCGCCCTGCGAGCAACCCGGCGTGATGCTGCTGAACCCGCCCTATGGCGAGCGCATCGCCGCCGCCGGCACTGCCGGGCAAAACGCCAACGAGCGTGCCGCCGAGCGCGCCCTGGGCGCCAGCGTGGGCCGCGAAGCTGCGCACACCGACGATGGTGGCGAATTTTTCAGCCAACTGGCCGCGCACTGGAAAAAGAACTACGCAGGCTGGCAGGCCTGGATGCTCACGCCCGACCTCAAGCTGCCCGGCAAGATGCGGCTCAAAGAATCGCGCCGCGTGCCCATGTGGAACGGCCCCATCGAATGCCGCCTTTTCCGCTTCGACATGGTCAAGGGCTCGGTGCGCGCCCCGCGTGGTGCCGATGCAGCGGCCCCGTCGGCGCCAGCGCCCAAGGCCCATGGCGGCTAAGCCCCCGCGCTGCGTGCTGCGGCTGCCCGAGAGCGGCGCACCCGGCGATTTCGGTGGCGGTGCGCGCGCGCTGGTGCTCGATACCAACATCGTGCTCGACCTGCTGGTGTTTGCCGACGCGGCCGTGGCCCCCGTGCGTGCGCTGCTGGACGCCCAGCGGCTTTGCTGGGTGGCCACGCCCCCCATGCGCGACGAGCTTGAGCGGGTGCTGGCCTATCCGCAGATCGCGCCGCGGCTGGCGTTTTACGGGCTGACGGTCGGCCAGCTGCTGCAGTCCTATGAATCCCAGGTGCGCTGGGTGGATGTGGCGCCGCGCGTGTCGGCCGTGTGCAAGGACGCCGACGACCAGCACTTCATCGACCTGGCCGTGGCCCACCGCGCCATCCTGCTCAGCAAGGACAAGGCGGTGCTCTGCATGCAAAAACGGCTGCTGGCGCTGGGTGCGCATGCGGCCACAGCGATTGTTGTTGAGGCAAACGGATGGACGGAGGCCTCGCCGTTGGCGACGCTCGCCACACCTTGTGCCGTGCAGATGGCGTGACCCTCAAACCGGGAGTTGACCGCTTTGTATCCCTTCGCAAGCCGCATGGAATC
>DCVY01000199.1 GCA_002327945.1 Acidovorax delafieldii
TTCGATATCGTTCATCCTGGGCTTTTCGAAGAGCTTCCACAAACTCAGTCCGAGCAGGGTTCACGAATAATTCCCGCCGAATCATTAGAAACGGCAGTTGACCGCTTAGTACCTCTTGCCAAGCCGCATGAAATCTATCGTTGATGACTTTGATGGTGGGGCACTCAACCCAGGTGCGCGTTGCATCCGGTTACCTGGAACTTGACGACGGGAGCGTTCGAATCAGAGAACGCAACCCCCAGAGCCATCTCGCCGTTGCCGTGCAGGATGCAGGCATCGCGGCGCAGCTGCATGGGAACATCGCTGCCGTCAAAGCGCACCCAGGTGCCAAAACTGCTCATGTCGGTCAGCACAAAGCCGCTGTTGCGCCAATCGATGCGCGCATGCAGCCGCGAAACGCGGGGATCATTGATGCACACGCGGGAATCGGTGGCACGGCCGATGTGCACAGGCACGTCGGTCGAGGTAAACGGCAGGTCAATGCCATGCCACGAGAACTGGATCTGCCCCAGGATGGAATCCACTGTCGCGAAGTTGCTGGCCAGGGTGGCCTGCATGGTCAATGAATCGGGCGCCTCGTTCTCGCGCCATTCCACCTGGTAGAGCATCAGCATCTCGGCCTTGCCGCGAATCTCCATCCTCCCGAGTTTGCGATACCACACCGAGGGCGCTACGCCGGACAGCAGCACGGTGGTTTCCGTGGCCCAGATTTCTGCAGGCCCCGCGCGCTCGCACAGTCGAGAGGCCACATTCACGGCATCGCCATAGCAGTCGCCGTCCACATCCACCACTTCGCCGCTGGCAATGCCCACCCGGATGCCCATGCGCAGTGGCAGCGGCCACCGGCTCACGCGTTCCTGGTGTCCGCGCAGCATGGCCGCCGTGGCGCAGACAGCACTGGCCGCGTCTCCAAAAATACCCAGAACGCCATCGCCCAGATTCTTCACAATGCGCCCGTGGTGGGCCTCGATCATCCCACCGATCCACTGGGTGACATGGGTGATGGCATCGGTAGCGCGCTCGTTGCCCAGGGTTTCGTACAACGATGCGCTGCCTGAAATATCCGCAAACACGACCGTCGACAAAACACTCATGGACACAAGCCTTTCATTGCCTTTGCTCGACCCAGTTTAATGCATGCCATGCCACCGTGCATGCTCTAAATAGAATAGCACACTGTCGCGTTCAGGGAAACAGGCCAGCCAGCCGTGGTGATGCGGACTTCATCAGCCGAGAACCCGGAAAAATGTGCACACCGTGTTGTCTTTATGCAAAAAAAGGAGCACTACCCTTGCGCACTGACTCGCCCCGGCGTAACTTGAGCACTCCTGCCACTCGCAGACATGTCTGCCACTTCTTCATGCGCTGGAACAAACCCAATCTTCGCAGCAGTCTCCATGGTCTTCTGGGCCGCGACGCACCGGCGTCGACTGCATGGGTACACAACCAGGGCCTCGAAGCGGTGCGTTACGCGATGATCCAGTGCCTGGTTGGCCTGAGGGGCAGTGAAAGTGAAGTCGCCCGCATGAACATGCGGCTGCGCTACGCCAGCGACATCGAGGCGCTGTGGTATCTGCGCAGTGACTTGCGCGCCTTGCTGATTCCGCTACGGGGTGAGGCCCTAGCCAATGCCACGCTGGCCCAGCTGACACCGCTGTTTCAGGGACATCTGCCGCGCACGCTGGGTGGTGCCTCCAAGCCAGCGGGCCTTTGAGCCCAGGAAGCTGTCAGACTTGGAGCCTCGATAGCGAAAACAGAAGGTTTCACCAAAACCGGCCCCGGCGAGGACATTTTTTGCCGGAAGACGCCTTGCGGCCCATCCCGATCCGCACTACCACAAACACGCGAGGGTTATGCAGGTCATCAGTGCTGATGGCCCCAATACAGCAGCGCATCCCGGTCTTCCACCGACAGCGACACCTTCGCACCCACCGGCAACACCACCTTGGTCTCCACATGCCCGAAAGGCAGGTTGGTCAGCACGGGCGCCTTGATCTGGCTGCGCAGCCAGTCCACCACGGATTGCAGCTTGAAGCCCTTGTCGTGGGGCACCAGCCGGTAGTTGGTGAAGTGGCCCAGCACCACCGCCTTTTGCTGGGCCAGGATGCCCGCGTGCAGCAATTGCGTGAGCATGCGTTCGATGCGGTAGGGGTGCTCGCCCACATCCTCCACGAACAGAATGCCGCCGCGCACCGCTGGCAGATAGGGTGTACCCACCAGGCCGGTCAGCACAGCCAGGTTGCCGCCCCAGAGGGTGGCGTTCTTCAGGTACAGATCGGGCACTGCCGGCTTGCCGTCGGCCAGCGGTTTTTCTTTCGCCATGCGCCAGCCGGCGCCCTCGCCGCGGCCTGTCAGCAGGTCATCAAAGCAGGCCCGCATGATGTCGTCGGGCTCGCCCTCGACACCAAAGTCGCTGATCAACCCGGGGCCGGCCCAGGTCACGGCACCGGTCTGCGCCAGCACGGCACTCTGGAACGCCGTGAAATCGCTCAGGCCCACGAACTTCATGCCGCCGTCGATGGCCTTGGCCACCGCCTTGTAGCGTATGCCCGGCAGGATGCGTGTGAGTCCATAAGCCCCCCGCGTGATCAGCGCCACATCGGCCCCGCTGGCCGCCGCGCGGTGGATGGCGGCCAGACGCGTGGCGTCATCGCCGGCAAAGCGCGTGTGCACCGCCTGGGCATCGGGGTCCACCTCCACCTCGTGGCCCATGGACTTCAGGCGCGCAATGGCGCGCTTGAAAGCGGCCTTGTCGCGGATGGCACCGGAGGGCGAGTAGATATAGATGCGCTGAGGGACGTGGTCGTGTTCGCAGTGCGACGGGACAAGGTGGTGGGGCAAAGCGTTCAGGCCAGTCAAGCGGCCTGCTCCGTAAGAATGGGGGTGCAGCCTGGCAGGTTGCGCAATCAGGGCCTGAAGTATTCCACAGCCTGCGCGGCAATGGCCTTGCCATGCTCTGGCACAAAGTGCCCCGCCAGCGGCAACACGATGGGCGGCGGGCAGCCCCGAATATCGCGCTGCAGAGCCTGCATGACAGGCACGCCCAGAACCGGGTCTTGCGCGCCCACAAACATCAGGCTGCGCCCCTGCCAGTCGTGTTGCCAAAAGCCGCGCGCCGCCCGCGACACGGCAGCACCCCCGGCGTCCGGCTGCCCGGGCACCAGCGCCGCAAACGCGCGCAATGCGGCGCGGTAGCCGCGGTCTGGAAACGGGGCATCGTAGGCCGCGCATTCCTGCTCCTGCAGGTGCGGGTTGCCGCGCGCAAGCAAGCGCCCCACGCCGTACAGCGGTTTTTTGGCACCCATCTCGCGCCACTGCGCCAGGCCGGGCGGCAGCGGTGCATCACCTGTTGCCAGCAAGGTATTCATGACCAGCAGACCTGCAAAACGCTCGGGCATGGCCATGGGCAAGGTCAGGCCCAGCATGCCGCCCGCGCCCTGCACCACCAGCACCGTGTTGCGCAGCTCCAGCCGGCTGATCAGTTCCAGCAGCACCTGGCGGTGCCATGCGAACTGGTGAAACCCCACTTTCTTGGGCTTGTCGCTCCTGCCAAAACCAATCAGGTCGGGGGCCACCACGCGGTCACCCGCCGCCAGAAACACGGGCAGCATTCGGCGATAAAGATAGCTCCAGCTCGGGTTGCCGTGCAGGCACAGCCAGGTGCGCGGCGCCTGCGAAGGCCCCTCGTCCAGATAGTGCATGCGCAGACCCGCCAGGCTGGGCAGGTCGCTGATGAAATGCGGCGCCCAGGGGTAATCGGGCAGATGGGCGAAGGCCGCGTCCGGCGTGCGCAGGGCGTCGTCGCGCAGCGGATGGCGCGCCAGGGCCTCGGCGCGCTGCTGGGTGCGCCGGGTGCGGAAAAAAGCGCTCAGCAACGCGCCGCAGTCGTGGGCCAGCACCCCGCCCTGCACCTGGGTGTGGTGGTTGAGCTCGGCATGCCCGAACAAATTGAGCACCGATCCCGCAGCGCCGGTCTTGGGGTCTGTTGCGCCAAACACCACGCGCTGCACGCGCGCATGCAGCATGGCGCCGCTGCACATGGCACAGGGCTCGAGCGTGACGTAGAGCGTGCAGCCATCGAGCCGGTAGTTGCCCAGTTGCTGTGCCGCTGCGCGCAACGCCACGATTTCGGCGTGCGCGGTGGGGTCGTGCCCCAGCACCGGGGCATTGCGGCCGGTGGCAATCACCTGGCCGTCCTTCACCACCACCGCCCCCACCGGCACCTCGCCTGCCAGCGCTGCGGCCTGCGCCTGGGCCAGTGCGTGGCGCATCCAGCACTCGTCTTGCTCCCACTGCATTGCTATACGGGTAATCGCTGTAACTGCTTTATCGACGACCGCTGCAGGCCCTTGGATTCATTCATCACTTGGTATCTTCAGGCATGGGCCGGGCCTGCTGCATCAAGCCTTCCACCTGCTGCTTGACCTGCTGTTGCACCCGCTGGCTTTGCTCGCGCACCGTGCCTGCCGGCGCCGGCAGGGCTGCGCTGCCCGCCACCGCAGGCGGCTGAAGGGAAGGCACCGGCGTGCGCGTGGCCGCCAGTTGCTTCTTGGCCAGAACACCCACGATGGCCAGTGCCACCAGCAACCCCACCAATCCGAAAACAGCGCGCATGTCAAAACCCTCCAATGGATACGCGGACATTGTCTTTCATAGCGACACACCCAGCCGATTTCGCAGGGCCCTCACAACCCCCTTGCGCGGCGGCTTTATTGACAAGATACAAAGTACAAAGGCCCATCCCGCCCACCGGCCAGCGCTGGGATAATCCCCGCATGTCTTTGCTGCCCCACCAGATCGAACTGCTCTCCCCCGCCCGCGACGCCGACATCGGCATCGAAGCGGTTAACCACGGCGCCGATGCCGTGTACATCGGCGGCCCCGCCTTTGGTGCCCGGGCCGGTGCGGGCAACGATATTCGCGATCTGGAGCGCCTGATTGCGCATGCGCACCGTTTCAACAGCCGCGTCTTCATCACCCTCAACACCATCCTGCGCGACGACGAGCTGGAAGCCGCACGCCAGATGGCCTGGCAGGTTTACGAAGCGGGGGCTGATGCGCTCATCATCCAGGACATGGGCCTTCTGGAGATCGACCTGCCGCCCATCCAACTGCACGCCAGCACCCAGACCGACATCCGCACGCCCGAAAAAGCGCGTTTTCTGCAGGACGCGGGCCTGTCGCAACTCGTGCTGGCGCGCGAGCTCACGGTGCAGCAGATCGCCGCAGTGCACAAGGCGCTGGGGCCGGTGGATGCGCCGGGCCGCGCCAACATCGAGTTCTTCATCCACGGCGCGCTGTGCGTGGCGTACAGCGGCCAGTGCAACATCAGCCATGCGCAGACCGGCCGCAGCGCCAACCGGGGGGACTGCAGCCAGGCTTGCCGCCTGCCCTACCAAGTGACGGACGCGCAGGGCCGCTTCATCGCCCACGACAAGCATGTGCTGAGCATGAAGGACAACAACCAGAGCGACAACCTGCGCGCCCTCATCGGCGCGGGCGTGCGCAGCTTCAAGATCGAAGGCCGCTACAAGGACATGGGCTATGTGAAGAACATCACGGCCCACTACCGCACGCTCATCGATGACATCCTGGAAGAGCGCGAGGCCTCGGGCCACCCGCTGGCGCGCTCGTCCAGCGGGCGCACCACCTTCACCTTCACGCCCGACCCGCTGCAGAACTTCAACCGCGAGTTCACCGACTACTTCGTGACCGGGCGCAAGCAAGACATCGGCGCCTTCGACAGCCCCAAAAACCCCGGCCAGCCCATCGGCTGGGTAACCAAGCTGGGCCCCGACTTTGTGGAACTGGAGGTGAGCGACCCCGGCACGCTGCTGCACAACGGCGACGGCCTGTGCTACTACGACCTGCAAAAGGAGCTGGTCGGCCTGGCGATCAACGTGGCCGAGCCGGTGCCGGCGCGCAGCGTGGGCAAACTCATCACCCAGTGGCGCGTGTACCCCAAAGACCCCATGGAGGGCTTCAAGGACCTGCGCAAGGGCACCGAAATCAACCGCAACCGCGACATGGACTGGGTGCGCACGCTGGAGAAGAAATCGAGCGACCGGCGCATCGGCCTGTGGGCGCATCTGGCCGAAACACCTGGCGGCTTTGTCCTCACACTGACCGATGAAGACGGCCACACAGGCAGCGCCCAGGTGCAGCAGGCCCACCAGAGCGCCACCGACGCCGCCAAGGCCGAGGCCTCGCTGCGCGAACAGTTGGGCCGCTTTGGTGCCAGCATTTTTGCGGTGCATGCCATTGCGCTGCAGCTCTCAGAGCCCTGGTTCGTGCCCGCATCGGTGCTCAACGCGCTGCGCCGCGATGCGCTGGCCGACCTGCAAGAAA
Source organism: Acidovorax delafieldii (assembly GCA_002327945.1). Lineage (GTDB taxonomy): Bacteria > Pseudomonadota > Gammaproteobacteria > Burkholderiales > Burkholderiaceae_C > Acidovorax > Acidovorax delafieldii_C. The sequence continues at coordinate 6,349 of DCVY01000199.1, forward strand.
ACCGCGCGCACAACTTTGTGCGACTGCCGCGCGCCACGCCCGTCGAGCCCCCCGTGCCCTACCCCGAAGACACGCTGAGCTTTCTGGGCAACGTGTTCAACCACAAGGCGCATGACTTTTATGGGCGCCATGGTGTGAAGGTGATCGCCGCGGCCTACGAGGCGCACGAGGAAGAAGGCGAGGTCAGCCTCATGATCACCAAGCACTGCGTGCGTTTTTCGATGAGCCTGTGCCCCAAGCAGGCCAAGGGCGTCACGGGCGTGCAGGGCACCATCAGGGCCGAACCCTTGATGCTGATCAATGGCAAGGAGAAACTGACCTTGCGCTTTGACTGCAAGCCCTGCGAAATGCATGTGGTAGGACGCATGAAGCGCCATGTGCTGCAGCAGGCGAGCGAGTTTCCCGTCAAGTTCTACACCACCCGCCCCCAGCGCTCCGCCTGACCCCGCTGGAAGCGGGCTAAAAGGATGCAACGCCCCATG
>DCVY01000015.1:0-1115 GCA_002327945.1 Acidovorax delafieldii
GAACAGATCGCCAAAATCCCCGGCTTTGAAGACGCGGGCCTGGACACGGCTGCCGCCGTGCTGGAAGAATGCGCCAAGTTCAACGAAGGGGTGCTGTCTCCGCTCAACTGGGAAGGTGACAAGAACCCGTCGGCCTGGAAAGATGGCGTGGTCACCACCACCCCCGGCTTCAAGGAGGCTTTTCGCCAGTATGCCGACGGTGGCTGGCAAGGCCTGCAGCACCCGGCCGACTTTGGCGGCCAGGGCCTGCCCAAGACCATTGGTGCGGCCTGCATCGAGATGACCAACAGCGCCAACATGAGCTTTGCGCTGTGCCCGCTGCTGACCGACGGCGCCATCGAGGCGCTGCTGACGGCGGGCAGCGACGAACTCAAGGCCACGTATCTGGAAAAGTTGGTCACAGGCCAATGGACCGGCACCATGAACCTGACCGAGCCCCAGGCCGGCTCCGATCTGGCCCTGGTGCGCACCCGTGCCGAACCGCAGGTGAACTCATCCGGGCAGCCCGATGGCACCTACAAGATCTTTGGCACCAAGATCTTCATCACCTATGGTGAGCACGACATGGCCGAGAACATCGTGCACCTGGTGCTGGCCCGCGTGCAGGGCGCTCCTGAGGGCGTGAAGGGCATCAGCCTGTTTGTGGTGCCCAAGTTCATGCTCAACAAGGATGGCAGCCTGGGTGCACGCAACGATGCGCACTGCGTGAGCATCGAGCACAAGCTGGGTATCAAGGCGTCGCCCACCGCCGTCCTCCAGTTTGGTGACAATGGCGGCGCCGTGGGCTACCTGGTTGGCGAAGAGAACCGCGGCCTCGAATACATGTTCATCATGATGAATGCAGCCCGCTACGCCGTGGGCGTGCAGGGCATCGCGATCTCCGAGCGCGCCTACCAGAAGGCGGTGCAATACGCCAAAGACCGCGTACAAAGCCGCCCCGTGGACGGCAGCATCAACGCCAGCGCGGCCATCATCCACCACCCCGATGTCAAGCGCATGCTCATGACCATGCGCGCGACCGTCGAAGGCTGCCGCGCCATGGCCACCGTGGCCGCCGCAGCATTCGATGCAGCCCACCACCACCCCGATGCCGAGACGCGCAAGCAGAACCAGGC
>DCVY01000015.1:1140-3837 GCA_002327945.1 Acidovorax delafieldii
GCCAAGATCCTGACCATCTACGAAGGCACCACCGCCATCCAGGCCAACGACCTGGTGGGCCGCAAGACCGCGCGCGATGGCGGCCAGACGGCCAAGGCCATTGCGGCGCAGATCGAAAAGACCGAAGGTGAGCTGCTGGCCAGCGGCACCCCGGCCGCCAACGCCGTGGCGCGCCGGCTGGCGGCGGCGCGCAAGGCGCTGCTGGATGTGATCGACTTCGTGGCCGATGGCACCAAGGCCCAGCCCAACGCCGTGTTTGCGGGCAGCGTGCCTTACCTGATGCTGGCGGGCAATGTGGTGGCGGGCTGGCAGCTGGCGCGCAGCCTGCTGGTGGCCGAGACGCTGTTGCCCAAGGGACACGATGAGGCCTTCCTGCGCGCAAAAATCACCACGGCACGGTTTTATGCCGAGCACATCCTGGTGAAAGCCCCCGGCCTGCGCGACAGCATTGTGGACGGCGCTGGCAGCGTGACCGAGCTGGCGCTGGAGGCCTTCTGACGCCCTGGGCGTCATGGGGAGGCGCAGTGTTCACGCTATCTGGTACATAAAAAAGCGTCTTTTCAGCCCTGGCGGTGTTGCAAATCCTCGCGATACCACCCGGTATCGCTGCGGTTTGCGCCTTGCCAGAACCAGAAATCCATCTTTTTATTGCCAGCAAGTGCAAAACACTGCACTGGTGCGTCGCGTCCCCCGTCGGGGCTAAGGGGCGCGGCTCCAAGACTGTCTGCGCAGGCTTATGCCACCGAAGAGCTGCTGTCTCTGGCGGCTGCGCCGAGGCACGAAGCGACACAGGGTGAGTCAAATGACCCCGTCAAACACCATCACATCCACGGCATCACCCGGCGCCACGTTGCCCTGGCCGTGGTGCAGCACGATCAGGCCGTTGGCCTGCACCATGGAGCTGAGCACGCCCGAGCCCTGGTTGCCCGTGGTGCGCACTTGCAGCGTGCCGTCATGTGCCGTGGTGACGGTGCCGCGCTGGTATTCGGTGCGGCCGGGTTTCTTGCGGATGGCTTCGGTGCTTACGGCGCGCAGCAGCGGCGGTGCCGGGCGGGTGCTGCCCATCATGCGCAGCAGGGCGGGGCGCACAAAGGCGAGAAAGGTCACCATGACCGCCACCGGGTTGCCGGGCAGGCCGAAGAGGATGGCACCGGGGCGATCTTTTTCGTCATCTTTTTGATGTGGGCTATTGCTTGCTGCATCAGCGATTGATGCGTTTTTGGCTTGCAGGCCGCTGCGAGCGATGCGCCCTACGGCCATGGGCCGGCCGGGCCGCATGGCGATGCGCCAGAACGCCACGTCACCAAGTTGCTTCATCATGGTGCGCGTGTGGTCGGCCTCGCCCACGCTCACGCCGCCGCTGGTGATGACGGCATCGGCCCGTTGTGCGGCATCGCGAAAGACGGCCTCCAGCAGCGCGGGTTCATCGCGCACCACGCCCAGGTCGATCATCTCCGCGCCCAGCCGGGTGAGCAGGCCGAACATGGTGTAGCGGTTGCTGTCGTACACCGCACCTTCGCGGGGCGGCTCGCCCAGGCTCAGAATTTCGTCGCCGGTGGAGAAATACGCCACCCGCAGGCGGCGGTACACCGTGATGGTTTTCAGCCCTAGACTGGCCACCAGCCCCAGCGCAGCGGGCGTCAGCAGCTCTCCTTGTGCGAGCGCTACACTGCCTTCCATCAGGTCTTCACCTTTGAAGCGGCGGTTGTCACCCAGTTGCAGCACGTTGGCGGCGATGGTGATGCGCCCGTCGGCGGTGGTGGTAGTGAATTCTTGCGGCACCACGGTGTCCAGGCCCGGGGGCATGATGGCGCCGGTCATGATCTTCAGGCATTCGCCCGCACCCACGGTGCCGGTACAGGCCTTGCCGGCCAGCGCGGTGCCGACCACGCGCAGTGTGAGCGGCTGCCCGGCCAGCAGTTGCGTACCGGCGAACGCATAGCCGTCCATGGCCGAGTTGTCGTGGGGCGGCACACTCAGGGGTGAGACCACATCGTGGGCCAGCACGCGGCCCAGGGCATCGAAAATACCGACCTCTTCGGTGGCGGTCACGGGCTGAACCAGCCGCTCAAGAAATGCCAATACCTGGTCGGCGCTGAGCGCCTGCGGGTCGTAGCCTTGCAACTCGGCGGCGATCTGGGCAATGGTTTTCATGGGGACGTCTGCACAGAGGTGAAAGGGGCTGCGGCAGTGGGCCGGGCGCTGTGCGAGATCATGGCGCGCGGGAACCCTCCAGGCGGTGCAGATCGGCCAGCGTGTTGGCGTTGAAAAANNCCAGGCTTTCGAGCAGGTCCACGCGCAGCAGGCAGAACACGGGCTGGGGGCGCACGGCAATGCCGCCCGCGCCATCGTCCTCGGGGGCGGCGGCCATGGCAATGTCGGCGCCCGCCTGGTCGGTGGCAGTGGCCAGTCGCGCGGCAAGATCCAGCGGAAACAGCGGCGTGTCGCAGGGCACGGTGAGCAGCCAGGGCGTTTCGCAGCGCTCCAGCCCGGTCAGAAAACCAGCCAGCGGGCCGGCATAGTCGGCAATCATGTCGGGCCAGACCGGCGCGCCAAAGGCCTCGTAGGCNNCAGCGGCAGGCCGCGAAAGTTCTGCAGGCCTTTATCGACCCCGCCCATGCGGGAGCCGCGACCGCCGGCCAGCACCAGGCCGGTGATGTCTTGGGTTTCAATCATGTTTTTGTTGGTCGTTGCCCA
>DCVY01000015.1:3892-4041 GCA_002327945.1 Acidovorax delafieldii
GAGCCGCGGCTCCAAGCCTGCCTGCGCAGGCTTGGACGGCCTTGAAGAGCAGCCGCCTCTGGCGGCTGCACGGAGCGACGAAGTCGCGCAGGGGGTTGTTTTTGATTTCATCCTCCGATGTAGCTCATCTCGACCCGCCTCACCCCCTG
>DCVY01000015.1:4145-4287 GCA_002327945.1 Acidovorax delafieldii
GCCTTCGGTGGAAAGCCGCGCGCGGTTGCAGTCGTGGCAGAAGGCCTGGGTCACGCTGCTGATCACGCCCACTTCGCCGAGGGCCGGGTCGTGCTGGCCGGTGGCATTGGCATAGCCCCAGCGCTCGGCGGTTTCGCCGGGG
>DCVY01000015.1:4295-5401 GCA_002327945.1 Acidovorax delafieldii
ACTTCGTCCATGCGCCAGCCGTTGGTGGCGCCCACGTCCATGTATTCGATGAAGCGCAGTGTGGTGCCCGTGCCGCGAAAATGCCGCGCCATGGGCAAAATTTCGTGGTCGTTAGTACCCCGCTTGACCACCATGTTGACCTTGATGTGCGACAGGCCGGCCGCGTGCGCAGCATCAATGCCCGCCAGCACCTCGGCCACCGGAAAATCCACATCGTTCATGCGCCGAAACACGGCATCGTCCAGCCCATCCAGGCTCACGGTGACGCGGTTCAGGCCTGCATCCTTCAGTGCCCGCGCCTTGCGGGCCAGCAGCGAGCCGTTGGTGGTGAGGGTGAGGTCAGGTGGCGTGCCGTCCACCGTGCGCAACTCGGCCAGTTGCGCCACCAGTTCTTCCAGGTTTTTGCGCAGCAGGGGCTCGCCCCCGGTCAGTCGGATCTTGCGCACGCCATGCGCCAGAAAAAGCCGCGCCAGCCGCGTGATCTCTTCAAAGCTCAGCAGGGCGCTGTGCGGCAGGTAAGCATGGTCCTTGTCGAACACTTCCTTGGGCATGCAGTAGTTGCAGCGGAAGTTGCAGCGGTCGGTCACGCTGATGCGCAGGTCGCGCAGCGGGCGGCCGCGGGTGTCGGTCAGCAGGCCTGTGGGGGCGATGGCTTGCGCCGGCACCTTGGCCGCCAGCGAGGCCAGACGCTCATCGAACAGTGGAATGACACGTTCAGCCATGGAGGGGTTGGGTCAGCGATGAGGATGCGGAAATGGGGCGCATACGCTGCATTTTCTCACTCCAGCCGGCGCACGCTCTGCATGCTTTCGTCAAAAAAGCTGCGCAGCGTCAACGTACGCATGCTGAATGGGTCGAAATCAGCGCGGCTGGAATATTTGAGGAGCAGTTGCCGCTTGGTGTCCAGCGAAGTCAGCAGTTCCATGGCGTCATCGCGCTGGATGTTCACCAAGCCAGGATTACCACGTGTGCCGTTGTCGGGCATGACGACGACCGGGTGGAGACCACCAGGCGCGACTTCGGTGTCCTCAACCTAACTTTCATGATACGGGTGAGCAGCACCCCCGATCATGAAAGACACTGTGAAGGTGTGGAGTCACCCCGAG
>DCVY01000208.1:0-6961 GCA_002327945.1 Acidovorax delafieldii
TGCTTGACGGCCGCGTGAAGACGCTACACCCCAAGGTGCATGGTGGCCTGCTGGCCCGCCGCGATGTCCCACAGCACATGGCGGCACTGAAAGAACATGGCATCGACACCATCGACCTGCTGGTGGTCAACCTCTATCCGTTTGAATCCACCGTGGCCAAGGCCGGCTGCACGCTGGCTGATGCCATCGAGAACATCGACATCGGCGGCCCCGCCATGGTGCGCAGCGCAGCCAAGAACTGGAAGGATGTGGGCGTGATCACCTCGGCCGACCAGTACGAGCCCGTGCTGGCTGAACTCAAGGCCGACGGCAAGCTGTCCCACAAGCTGCGCTTCGCGCTGTCGGTGGCGGCGTTCAACCGCATTGCGCAATATGACGGAGCCATCAGCGACTACCTCTCGTCGGTCACGTTCGAAGCCGAGAAACTGTCGGAAGCCTACGTGCCCGCCCGTGCCCAGTTCCCTGGCCAGAGCAATGGCATCTTCACCAAGGTGCAAGACCTGCGCTACGGCGAAAACAGCCACCAGCAGGCCGCGCTGTACCGCGACCTGCACCCCGCCCCGGGCTCGCTGGTCACGGCCGAGCAACTGCAAGGCAAGGAGCTTTCTTACAACAACATCGCCGATGCCGACGCAGCCTGGGAATGCGTCAAGGGTTTCGACGCTGCGGCCTGCGTGATCGTCAAACACGCCAACCCTTGCGGCGTGGCCGTGGGCCTGGATGCACTGAGCGCCTACAGCAAGGCCTTCCAGACCGACCCGACCAGCGCCTTTGGCGGCATCATCGCGTTCAACCGCGTGGTCGATGGCGCGGCGGCGGCCCAGGTCAGCAAGCAGTTCGTCGAGGTGCTGATGGCGCCGGACTTCACGACCGAGGCGCTGGAGATATTCAAGGGCAAGGCCAATGTGCGCCTGCTCAAGATCGCTCTGCCGGCCCATGGCGGCAATGCCCAAAACCTCACAGACTGGGAGCGCGGCCGCAATGCGATGGACGCCAAGCGCATTGGCTCGGGCCTGCTGCTGCAGACGGCAGACAACCACGAACTGGCACTGACCGACCTGAAGGTGGTCACTACCAAGCAGCCCTCGCTGGAAGAAATGCAAGACCTGCTGTTTGCATGGAAGGTGGCCAAGTACGTCAAGAGCAATGCCATCGTTTTCTGCAAGGGCGGCATGACCATGGGCGTGGGCGCGGGCCAGATGAGCCGCCTGGATTCGGCGCGCATCGCTAGCATCAAGGCCCAGCACGCCGGCCTGACCCTGCAGGGCACGGCCGTGGCGAGCGATGCCTTCTTCCCCTTTCGCGACGGCCTGGATGTGGTGGTGGATGCAGGCGCCACCTGCGTGATCCAGCCTGGCGGCTCCATGCGCGACCAAGAAGTGATCGACGCCGCCAACGAGCGTGGCGTGGCCATGGTATTCAGTGGCGTGCGCCACTTCAGGCACTGAGCGGCCGAGGCGCTCAACAAAAAAAGCGGCCGAGGCCGCTTTTTTGTTGTCTGCGCTCCTGCGCGTAGCGCGGGGCGGTCAGGCCGCCACGATGCGCCCGCGTCCGCTGACACCTGCCAGCACCTTGAGCGATTTGTCGGTGCTGGCCGTGTAGTTGCGGCTGGTGATGGTGTTCACATACACCCAGTCGGCGCGGCATTCGGTGGCGGTGGCCGTCAGCAGCATGTAGCCCCGGCGCGAGGTGTCGCAATATTTTAGCGGGGCAATCAGCTGCTGGAACGCACCCGCCAATGTGGCCGGGTTTTCTTTGGGCAGATACTCTTCAAAACCGGGCGACGACACCGAGGAGGTGGCGAACTCCACGCCCACCGCGTTGCCGTTCATGTCCGCCAGTTCATTGGCCCAGGCGTTGTGCGTGTCGCCCGAGAGCACCACCAGGTTTTTGCCCAGGCTGCGGGCGGTGCCCAGCACGGTTTCGCGGGCGGCCTGGTAGCCGTCCCAGGCGTCGAGGTTGTAGGGAATGGAGGGCTGGGCCAGCACGGCTTTCTCGGTGGCGGTCAACGTGGCGGGTGCCGTCTGGGCCTTGGCCACGATGGCTGCGTATTGCGACACCGACACGCCCGCACCGGGCTGGATGGTCTCGACCAGGATGGGCGCCGGAATGTTCATGCGCCCCATCAGCACCTGCTGGCCCAGCACCTGCCAGGTGGCGGTGGATGCCGTCATCTGCTGCTGCAGCCACTGGGTTTGCGTGCTACCCAAGAGCTGGCGGGTGGGGGCGCCTACGGCGGCGCTAAAGCCTGCCGCGTCAAAACCGGTGGCGGTGAAGAAGCGGGTGTAGTCGGCAGGCTCATCCCGCCCGATCACGCGGGTGTCGAGCATGTGCAATGCCACCAGGCTGCCAAAGTTGAAACTGCGGTAGATGAGATCGGGCTGGGCGTTGCGCGTGGGCATCCACTCGTGGTAGGCCTGCAGGGCTGCGGCCTTGCGCGCGGCAAAGCTGCCTTCGGTGGCGGCCTGGTGGTTTTCGGCACCGCTGGTCCAGGTGTCGTTGGCGATTTCATGGTCGTCCCACACGGCGATCATGGGGGCTGCGGCATGCAGGGCCTGCAGATCGGGGTCGGTTTTGTACTGCGCATGGCGTGCGCGGTAGTCACCCAGGCTGAGAATTTCGGTGGCGGGTTGCGACAGACGGCCCAGTTGCTCGGCGTTGGCCGAGGCATAGCCGCCCAGGCCATATTCATAAAGATAGTCGCCCAGGTGCACGGTGGCGTCGAGGTCGTTGCGGCGCGCGGCTTCGGCGTACACGTTGAAATAGCCCGCCGGGTAATTGGCGCACGAGAACACGGCGAGCTTGACCTGCGCGATGCTGCCTGTGGCCAGCGTACGGGTGCGCGCTGCGGCGGACTTGGCCCCATAGGCGGTAAAGCGATAGTGGTAGACCGTGGCGGGCTTGAGGCCGGTGGCATCGATCTTGACGGTGAAGTCCCTGGCGGCGGTGGCTTGGACCTCCCCTTTGGCGACCACGGTGGTGAAGGCCGCGTCGCTGGCCAGTTCCCACTGCACGGGGATGTCGGCTGTGTGGCCTGCGGGCGGCGTGACGCGGGTCCACAGCATGATGCGGTCGCTCAGCGGGTCGCCACTGGCCACGCCATGGAAAAAACGCACTTCCGGGTCGTCGTCGCTGCCACCGCAGGCGGCCAGCGGCAAGGTGCCGAGCGCCGTGGCGCCCAGGGCCAGCTGGCGCACGAAGATACGGCGGCCTTCATCGGCAGGGGCTGCGTCGCGGATGGGGTGAGGGGTGGGGCGAACGGGAGTTTTCATGGTTGTTACGTGCCGTACAAAACCACCGAGGCTGACAGGCAGATGTGACGGGTTCGTGAACGTCTGCGCAACGCAAAAATCCCGTGGCAACGATCTGCGTTGCCACGGAGTTGACAGAGAGATTTAGAGTGTTTTTTGGCTTGTAACGCTTATTCATTAAGCGCAGGAAGCTCTTAATTTTGTAGCATTTTGAAGACCTCACGCGCAATGGCCACGGTCTCTTCAATGTCCTGTGCCGTGTGAGCAGCGCTCACAAAGCCGGCTTCGTAGAGCGCGGGCGCGATGTAAACGCCCCGGTCCAGCAAGCCATGGAAAAGCTGATTGAATCGCGTGCCATCCGTCTTCAGAACCTGTGCGTAGTTCTGTGGCAACTCGGGCAGCAGGAAAAAGCCGAACATGCCGCCCTGGCAGTCGGTGCTGAAGGGCACGCCTTCGGCCGCGGCAGCGGCCTGCATGCCGTCGACCAGTGTCCGGGTCTTGTGCGACAGCGCATCAAAGAAACCCGGCTTGCGGATTTCACGCAGCGTGGCCAGGCCGCAGGCTGTGGCCACCGGGTTGCCCGACAGCGTGCCCGCCTGGTACACCGCACCCAGCGGTGCGAGGTTTTCCATGATGGCGCGCGAAGCACCAAAGGCCGCCAGCGGCATGCCGCCGCCAATCACCTTGCCCAGCACGGAGATGTCGGGCTTGAAGCCCGGGATGCTTTTTGCGTAAACACTTTGTGCACTGCCCAGGGCCACGCGAAAGCCGGTCATCACTTCGTCCAGAACCAGCAGGGCACCATATTCGGTGCACAGCTCGCGGCAGCGGCGCATGAAGGGTACGCTGGCGCGCACGAAGTTCATGTTGCCGGCGATGGGCTCGATCATCAGGCAGGCGAGTTCCTTGCCTTGCAGGGCGAAGGCTTCTTCCAACTGCTGCACGTTGTTGTATTCCAGCACCAGCGTGTGCTGCACCACTTCGGGTGGCACGCCGGCGCTGGTGGCGTTGCCGAAGGTGGCCAAGCCCGAGCCGGCCTTGACCAGTAGTGCATCGGCATGACCGTGGTAGCAGCCCTCGAACTTGATGAGCTTGCTGCGCCCCGTGGCGCCGCGTGCGAGGCGGATAGCGCTCATGCCCGCTTCGGTGCCCGAGCTGACCAGCCGGATCATCTCCATGGAGGGCACCAGGCCCAGGATTTCTTCGGCCAGCTCGATCTCGCGCTCGGTGGGGGCGCCAAAGCTGAAGCCTTCCAGCGCGGCTTTTTGCACGGCTTCCAGCACGGCCGGGTGTCCGTGGCCCAGGATCATTGGACCCCAGGAGCCGATGTAGTCGATGAACCGCTGGTCGTTGGCGTCCCAGAAATACGCGCCCTGGGCGCGTTTGACAAAGCGGGGAGTGCCGCCCACGGCCTTGAAGGCCCGCACGGGCGAATTCACGCCACCGGGGATGACCGCCTTGGCGCGTTCGAACAGGGGGGTGTTGAGGTCAGTGCTTGGTGTCATGGGGGGGCATTACAAAGCCTTCGATGGCCAGTGTTTCGTCAAGGGGCTCGTCTTCATCGCCATCTTCCTCATCGGGCTGGGCCCAGAACATGCGATCGGGAATGATGTGGCCCATTCCGGGGCGAAATCCGGCGTCCAGGCACCGATCCAGGTAGCTGAGTGCTTCGCTGGTGGCTTCGCCCAGGTCGTTGCCGCTGGCCACCAGGGCTGTGAGTGCGGCCGAGAGGGTGTCGCCTGCGCCAGAAAACGTGGCGTCGAACAATTCGAACTTGCCACTGCCCAGCACGGTCTGGGGTGAGGCCAGCACGTTCTCGACAAACTGCTCGGGCAAAGGGATGCCGGTGACCAGGGTGTAAGGCACGCCCATTTCTGCGGCGGCCCGGGCGATGTCGCGGGCGGTGGGGCTGCGCTCGCCCCGCCATTCGGGAAGCAGCCAGCGCCACAGCGTACTGTGGTTTCCAACCAACACGGAAGCTTGCGGCAACAGCAGCGCCCGGAAGGCATCCAGGTACTGGTCGATCAGGTCGTCCTGCCACCACGAAAGGTTGGGCATGTAGGCGATGACGGGCACCTCGTCGTAGTCGGCGGCGATCTCGGCAATGGCGCTGATGTTCTCGGGGCTTCCCACAAATCCGACCTTGATGGCCTGCACGGGCAGATCTTCCAGCACAATGCGCGCCTGCTCGGACACGGCCTCGTCGTCAAAGCTGAAGTGGTCAAAGATCTCGGCAGTGTCGCGAGCGTAAGCACCCGTGACAACGGCAATGGGGTGTCCGCCCACGGACGCAATGGTGCTGATATCGGCGGTAAGGCCGCCGGCGCCGCTGGGGTCGCTGGCGTTGAACACCAGCACACAGGCGGGGCTGGCTTCGTCCGACGCCTCATCGGCAAAGTCGGCCATATCAGATGAAGGGAGGGTTTGTGATGACATGGGCCCGATTGGACGGTAAAGGTGGCACAGAAGCAGCAGCCCGGTGTGATGACTAGATACAATCGTTGCATTCTATGTGAAGGCCCATTAAGCTGTGACCGACTCTAAAACTTGGATGTGTCTGATTTGCGGTTGGATATATGACGAGGCAGAAGGTTCGCCCGAGCACGGCATTGCACCCAACACCCCTTGGGACCAGATTCCCATGAATTGGACTTGCCCTGAATGTGGTGCGCGCAAAGAAGATTTCGAGATGGTTCAGATTTGAGGCGCATTAGCACCATGTGTTGCTGCGTTGTTTGTTTTCTCCATCGGGAGCAGTGACAATTGACTACAACAGGCGCAACTTTCAAAGTGCTCGTGGTGGATGACAGTAATACCATTCGCCGAAGCGCAGAGATTTTTCTCAAGCAGGGAGGGCACGAAGTCCTGCTGGCGGATGACGGTTTTGATGCATTGGCCAAGGTGAATGACTACCAGCCGCAGCTCATTTTTTGTGACATTCTGATGCCAAAGCTTGATGGGTATCAAACCTGCGCCATCATCAAGCGCAATGCCCGATTTGCAGATACTCCGGTAGTCATGCTGTCGTCCAAGGATGGCGTGTTTGATAAAGCGCGTGGCCGCATGGTCGGCTGCCAGGAATATCTCACCAAACCTTTTACCAAAGACCAGTTGCTGCAGGCGGTGCAGCAATTTGGCAATTCCCAACAAGGAGTCATGTAATGTCTATCCAGAAAGTGCTGGTCGTTGACGACTCGAAGACCGAGTTGATGTTTCTGACCGACTTGCTGCAGAAAAAGGGCATGCAAGTACGTACCGCCGAAAATGCCGAAGAGGCTTTTCGCCGGTTGGCCGAAGAAAAGCCTGATTTGATATTGATGGATGTGGTCATGCCGGGGCAGAACGGTTTTCAGTTGACCCGTGCCATTACACGTGATCCCCTCTATGCCGATGTGCCCATCATCATGTGCACCAGCAAGAACCAGGAAACAGATCGCGTCTGGGGCATGCGGCAAGGCGCACGCGGCTACATCACCAAGCCGGTGGATCCGGCCGAGTTGCAGGCCAAGATCGACGCGTTGAACTAAAGCAGTTGCGCGTTCATGGCCAATCGCGAAGCATTGCGAGAGCTCCAGACCCGTCTTGCCAGCCGCCTTCAGGCGGCCAGGGGTGAGGGTGTCTCTGTTTCCTCCTGGCTGGCGGTCGAGGCGGCCGGACAGTCCTACCTCTTGCCGCTGGGTCAATCCGGTGAGATTTTTCCCTGGGTGGCG
>DCVY01000208.1:7037-45530 GCA_002327945.1 Acidovorax delafieldii
CTGGCGGGACTGCGGGGCACGGATGCCTTTGTTTCGTCGGAGCCTCCGGCCGAAGATGCGCCAGCTTTCTTTGGTCCCACCTATGTGGATTCGAATGGAGCTCGCTGGCAGGAGATCAATCTCCAGCGCTTGTCCCAAAACCCTGCTTTCCTGAGCATCAGTGCTTGAGTTTTTCTGTAAGGCCGCACCATGTCCGTCGTGAATCAATTTGGAAAACTTTTCAATCGCAAGCCCACCGAATCGGACAAGGCGCTGGATGTCAATCCCCTCGAAGGCAGTCCGAATACCCTCGTGCCTGCTTCGGTGGATGCCAGTGTATTGCGCGAGTCTTACCAGGCCGAAGCCATGAACAGCGTCCAGGGTGATCCGGGCAGCGCTTCGCCAGAACCACCGTTGGCGGATGCTGATGAAGACTTGATTGCCTTGCCGCTGCTGGGCCGCTCCACAGCGGCTGGCCACCAGCGGCGTTTGCTCATCCTGCTGGCCGTTGGTGTGGTGGTGCTGGCCTTGATTGCTGGCTGGGTGCTGCGGCAAGCGGATCGCGCGGCCCAGCAACTGGCTGCCACCGGTCAGTCGCTGATGCAGTCCCAGCGGCTTGCCAAGTCTGTTTCGCAGGCGCTGGTGGGTAGTCCTGAGGCTTTCCCCGATGTGGTGGACAGCTCTGGCGTGCTGGCCCGCAACGTGCGCGCCCTCAACACCGGCGACAGTGATCTGAACGTGCAAGCGCTGGGCGAGCAGTTCAAGTCCGACCTGGATAGCGTGACCGCGCTCATGGAGCGCGCGGAACGCAACGCCAAAGTGGTCATGGGACAACAAAAAATTCTGACGCAGGTGGGCGATTCGCTGCGCACCATCAACCGCCAATCCGCTGATCTGCTGGAAATTGCAGAAACCGTGGCTTCCCTCAAGCTGCAGCAAAGCGCGCCACCGGCCGAGATTTCTGCTGCGGGCCAGCTGGTGATGTTGACCCAACGCATTGGCAAGTCGGCCAACGAGTTTCAGACCATGGAAGGTGTGAGCCCCGAGGCGGTGTTCCTGCTGGGCAAAGACTTGAATTCCTTCCAGGAAATTGCCCAGGGGTTGCTTGATGGAAGCCGGGACCTGCGCCTTGGCGGCACCAAGGATGCTCAGACGCGCGAACAGATCGACACCCTGATCAAGCTCTACGAACAAACCCGCACCCAGGCCAGCGCCATCTTGGGCAACCTGCAGGGACTGGTTTCCGCCCGTGAGGCCCAGTCATCCATCATTGCAGACAGCGAGCCGATGCGCCGCCATCTGGAAGGCTTGCAGGAAAATCTCTCTTCGCAAACCGGCCTGGGTGCCGGGCAGTTTGCCGCTCTGGCGTTGGCTGGCGTGTTCGTGCTGCTGTGCGGTATCGGCATTTCCCGCGTGCAACTGCTGGACAGCCGGGGCCGTCAGGTGGCCGCTGAAGTGCAGCAAAAGGACGCCAGGCGCCAGGAACAGGAAGCCAAGCGCGTCAATGATGCCAATCAAGCTGCCATTTTGCGTTTGATGAACGAACTGCAATCGGTTGCCGAGGGCGATCTGACGCAGGAAGCCACGGTGACGGAAGACATCACCGGCGCTATCGCCGACTCGGTGAACTACACCGTGGAAGAGTTGCGCCAGCTGGTGGGCAGCGTTCAGAACACGGCAACCCGCGTGGCGCAGACGACGGACCAGGTGGACAGCACATCCACAGAACTGCTGGCTGCCTCCACCGAGCAACTGCGCGAAATTCGTGAAGCCGGCCGGTCCGTTCTGGACATGGCAGCCCGAATCAATGAAGTGTCCGCGCAGGCGCAAGAGTCCGCCACGGTGGCGCGTCAGTCGCTGCAGGCGGCTGACTCGGGTTTGCAGGCTGTGCAAAATTCCATCGGCGGCATGAACTCGATTCGTGACCAGATCCAGGACACCTCCAAGCGGATCAAGCGCCTCGGCGAGTCGTCGCAGGAGATCGGTGAAATTACCGAGCTGATTTCCGACATTACCGAGCAGACGAATGTGCTGGCCCTGAATGCTGCCATCCAGGCCGCATCTGCGGGAGACGCAGGCCGAGGCTTCTCGGTCGTGGCCGAAGAAGTGCAGCGACTGGCCGAACGGTCCGCCGATGCAACGCGGCAGATTTCGGCCCTGGTGAGGGCCATTCAGACCGACACCCAGGACGCTGTGGCCGCCATGGAGCGTTCCACCCAGGGTGTGGTGGAAGGCGCCCGCCTGTCCGACAGTGCCGGTACCGCACTGACCGAAATTGACCGCGTGTCGCGTCGCCTGGCGGAGCTGATTGAGCAGATTTCGTCCTCGACATCGCGGGAAGCGGTACTGGCCAACGAGGTGGCCGACAATATCCAGCACATTTTTGCGGTGACCGAGCAGACAGGTGAAGGCACGCGATCAACGGCACAGCAGGTGCGAGAGCTCTCGCACATGGCTGAAGAACTGCGCCAGTCGGTAGCACGTTTCAAGATCGCCTAACCCCGCCACCAAGCAGTCATCAACCAGCGGTTCATTGCAGCCGGGGACCAACTCATGTCATCTATTGATGTCAACAATGCACCGGCCGCAGATGGAGTCCAGGGCGATCAGGATCTGGGTCCTTTGGCATGGGTGCTGGACGAACTGCGCAAATCGCTCGATGGCGCGGCCAAGGCGATGCGCCGTTTTGTACGAGACGCCGAACTGGCGCGTGAGTCCGATCTGGCTGCGCTGGATGTGGGAGCATTGCGTATTGCCCGGCAGCAGCTACACCAGGCGAGCGGGGCGCTTGAAATGGTGGGCATGGGACCGCCGGCGCTGGTTCTGCGCGCCATGGAGTCTGCCGTTCAACGGTTTGTGCAGCGCCCCGAGCAATGCACCGACGAGGCCGTTGCGGTCATCGAGCGTGCCAGTTTTGCACTCATCGAATATCTCGAAAACGTTCTGGGTGGCAAAGAAACCTCTGCGGTAGCCCTGTTTCCCCAGTACCGTGACGCCCAGGCCCTGGCGGGCGCCGATCGCGTACACCCGGCAGATCTCTGGCCTGTGGAGCGCCGCTTTCGTGAGCCGGAGGATGCCGTGCTGGTTGCCCCCTTGCTCTACGGACCCGAGGCGCGGGCACGCCTGGATTCCGCCGTTCTGAAAATTGTCAAATCAGGTGATGTTTCGGCTGCAATGGGCATGCGTGAAACCTGTCTGGGCTTTGTCGCGGCCCAGTCAGACCGACAGGCACGGGCCTTCTGGAAGATCTGCGCCGGTTTTTTCGAAGCCTTCGGCAAGGGGCTGCTGGCGCCTGATGTGTATGTGAAGCGGGTTTCGTCGCGCGTGCTGATGCAGTACGCCACGCTGGCCAAAGGGGACAACGCCATTGCCGACCGGTTGGTGCAGGATCTGCTTTTTTTCTGCGCTCAGGCCAAGCCCGCAGACGGTGGGGTGGATGGTGCGTCGGCGCTTGAGGCGGTCAGAAAGTCCTTCGGTCTGGAACGGTTCAAGCCGGTGGACTATGAAATCGCGCGTTTTGGGCGGTTTGACCCGACTTTGCTGGCGCAGGCACGCAAGCGCATTGCATCGGCCACGGAAACATGGTCGGCCTTTGCGGGCGGCGACCGCAACAAGCTCAAACCTGCGGCCGATCAGTTCAGCCTGGTTTGTGATTCTCTGCGCAAGCTGCACCTGGGGAGCGAGAGTCTCGCCGCCGGCCTGACGCGTGCCATGGAGGCCACGACCCGCTCCGGCGAGCCACCGTCTGCGGCGCTGGCGATGGAGGTGGCGACCTCGGTGCTTTATCTGCAGGCGGCTTTTGAGGAGCTGGATGCGTCCGACGGGCAGATGGAGCTGCGCGCAGCACGTCTCGCGCAGCGGCTGGACGCCGTGATCGCGGGCGCGGAGCCAGAGCCACTGGAGCCGTGGATGGAGGATCTGTACCGGCGCGTCAGCGACAACCAGACGATGGGCAGTGTGGTGACCGAGTTGCGCGCCACGCTGGGTGAAGCCGAGAAAGCGCTGGACCAGTTCTTTCGCAATCCCCAGGACACGACGCTGCTGGCGGCTGTGCCGGGGCACCTGGCTCAGATGCGTGGCGTATTGTCCATGCTGGGTTTGGACCAGGCATCCCTGGCTGCGGTGCGCATGCGCGACACCGTTGAGCGGTTGCTCATCCACGAGATTCCCGAAGAAGAGCGGCAGCCCGCCTTCGAGAAGCTGGGGAACAGCCTGGGGTCGCTCGGCTTCCTGATTGACATGCTGAGCTACCAGCGCATGATGGCGCGCAAGCTCTTTGTTTACGATGAAGAACTGGGTGAACTGCGCATGCTGGTGGGTAAAGCCCGTGCGCGTGCCACAGACAACCAGGAAGAAGCGCCAGACAAAATAGAGGCGCGTGTTGCGCCCCCCCTGCCCGATGTGGTGCCACGTTTCCCTGTGTCGAAACCGGTGTCCGCATCTCTGGCACCGGCTCCCGGGCCCGACACAACACAAGCGCCTGTTGACTCTGGTGCGCGCAGTCCCGACGCCGCATCGGAAGTGCTGTCACCCGATTTCTCGTTTGACCTGCAGATGCCACAGGAGGCTCCAACGGCAGCCTCCGACCTGGCCACTGCCGCAGTCTCCACGCCGTCTCCCGCGTCGCAGCCCGAGGTTGACGACGAGTTGCTGGATGTGTTCCTGGAAGAGGCCCGCGAAGTGGTGGGCACCGGTCTGGCCGCCATTACCGTGCTGGCCGATGAACCGGCCAACCTGAGCGAGCAGACCACTTTGCGCCGTGCGTTTCATACGCTCAAGGGCAGCTCGCGCATGGTGGGGCTTAATGATTTTGGCGAGGCCGCCTGGTCGATGGAGCAGGTGCTGAATGCCTGGCTGGCCGAACAAAAGCCAATGCAACCCCATTTGCTACAGCTGTCGTCAGATTGTTTGCAGGCATTTGGCCGCTGGGCCGATGACATTGCGGCAGGGGCCGCTTCGGCCTGGGGGCCGGAACCCTTTTGCAAAGCCGCCGACGCCATGCGTCTTGATGGCACATTGCTGCCGCTGGTGGTGCCGGGGGCTGCCGTGGCGTCCGACGGAAGAAGGCAAGCAGTGCCAGATGCCACGTCTGATACCCCGTCGCAGGCGGTGCCAGCCACCGTTGATGCGCCGGATGCCGGCTTGCAGTCCGCCGAACAGCCTCCGGCTCAGATGCCAGTTGCGCAAGCAGAGGCTGCCGGCGCCATCGACCTGTCCGAGCCACTGATCGCGGACTTCGCCGAGACCGAGATGATGGCGGAATTTGCTGCTGTCGCCCCAGACGCCGATGTGTCTTCTTCGACAGTGACCGAGGACATTGATTTCTCCGTGTTCACCGAGGCTCTGAACGAAGCGCAGACCACGCCGGTCGTGGCGAGCGAGCCCTTGCCTCTGGACCTGGAGTTGCCCGATCTGGAGCCCATGGCTTTCGTGGCCATGGATGCGGCCACCAACGACTCCGTGCCTGATAAGGACGCACAGGTCGATTTGGATGGTCTTCCATTGGTGCCCGATGGCGCGATGGCGTTTGTGCCCGAGCCCGCACAGGCATCGGACCTGGACGATGCAGTTGTGGAGCCCCACCCCCCAGGGGCCATTGTGGAGCCGGTTGCGGTTGCAGCCAGCGCTCCAGAGGAAGAGGTCCCTGCGGATGAAGCGGTCAAGGTGATTGAAAGCTTGCGGATCGGCATACCGCTCTACAACGTGTACCTCAGCGAGGCAGACGAGTGGTCGCGGCGGTTGGTCACCTGTTTGCAGGAGTGGGCGCTGGAGCTGCATCAGCCGTTGCCCGACCTGGCAGTGGCTCTGGCGCATTCGCTGGCAGGCAGTTCGGCAACCGTGGGGTTTTCCGCGTTGTCAGAACTGGCCAGGGTGCTCGAGCATGCATTGCAGCATGTTCAGCTGCAGTCCGGTGGCACGGCAGAGCAGGCCGAAGTGTTCATGGCGGCTTCGGATGACATTCGTCGTCTCCTGCACCAGTTTGCAGCCGGATTTCTCAAAGAGCCGAACGCGCAAGTACTGGAGCAGTTGCGTCAGGTCCTTGAGGCAGAAGAGGTCAATACCTTGTCGCCTCCGGAGGAAGATTTAGACGATCTTGCGGCACCCGAAACGGTCGCATCCGAAGCTGCAGCCCCTGAAGCTGCAGCACCCGTTGGTGACGCTGCTGTTGAAACCGCGCCATCAGAGGCCCCGATGGCACAGGCTGCCGAAGTGGTCGCACAAGGGTATGTAGCCCCGGCGCTGTCCGTCGTCGCAAGCGACCACGACCAGCACATAGACGATGCGATCGCACATGCCGTTTCTACTGTCTCGGACGTGGATGACGACATTGACGCCATCGACGTCATCGATCCCGACCTGTTCCCGATCTTTGAAGAAGAAGCCACTGAACTGCTGCCCCAACTGGGCGGCGCCTTGCGGCAATGGGTTGCCCGCCCGGACAACCTGGGCGCGCGCAACGAAGTGCTGCGTGCCTTGCACACCCTCAAGGGCAGCTCGCGTCTTGCTGGCGCCATGCGGCTGGGAGAGATGTCCCACCGACTGGAGTCGGCCATTGAGCAGCTCGACATGGAAACCCTCACGACCGAGCAGATCGAGCCGCTGCTGGCGAATTTCGATGGTTTAGAGGCCAACTTCCAGTTCCTTCGCGTCGTTGGTGGACAAGCGCCTGCGGAAGCTGTGGTTTCTTTCCCTGCAGTTCAGAACGATCTGAGCGGCCCGGCGAATGGTGCGGATGCCACGCTGGCGCCAGTACCTGCGCCCGCGCTCTCCGTGCGGCTTCCCGGCCCTTCGCAGCTTGCGCCTGCACGCGTGGCGGCGAACCAGTCGGTGCGTGTGCGTGCGCAGTTGCTGGACCGTCTGGTGAACCAGGCAGGCGAGGTAATGATCAGCCGGTCCCGCCTGGATGTGCGCCTGGGCCAGTTCCGCAGCTCGCTGACCGATCTGTCGGGAAACCTCGATCGCCTGCGCCAGCAACTGCGCGACATCGAAGTACAGTCCGAGTCGCAAATGCAGTCGCGCCTGGCTCTGTCCAAGGATTCCGGCGCCGGGTTCGACCCGCTGGAATTCGACCGCTTCACGCGGGTCCAGGAGCTCACGCGCATGATGGCCGAATCGGTCAACGACGTGGCCACCGTGCAGCGCAACCTGCAACGCGCCATGGAAGGCGCCGAAGACGATCTGATCGCCCAGGGCCGCCAGGCACGTGAGCTGCAACGCGATTTGCTGCGCACCCGCATGGTGGAGTTCGAAGGCATTGCCGAGCGCCTGTACGCTGTGGTGCGCCAGGCATCCAAGGAAACCGGCAAGCAGATCAAGCTGGACATCACCGGCGGCTCCATCGAGATGGACCGTGGTGTGCTCGATCGCATGACGCCCGCCTTCGAGCATTTGCTGCGCAATTGCGTGGCACATGGCATTGAGGCGCCCGAGGCCCGGATCGCTGCCGGCAAACCCGCCACTGGCACCATCACCGTGGAGCTGCACCATGAGGGCAACGATGTATCGGTTGAATTCCGGGACGACGGTGCCGGTCTTGATGTGCCGAGCATCCGGCAAAAGGCCCTGGCCCAGGGGATCGTGCAGGCCGACGTGGAGATCAGCGATGCCGAGGCTGCCAACCTGATCTTCATGCCGGGCTTTTCCACCGCATCCGAGGTGACGGGCCTTGCAGGTCGCGGCATTGGCATGGACGTGGTGCGTTCAGAGGTCAACGCACTGGGCGGTCGTATCGAAACCTCGACCGAGGCGGGCAAGGGTGTTGCATTTCGCATGGTGCTGCCGTTGACCACGGCCGTGACCCAGGTGGTGATGCTGCGCGCCGGGGATCAGGCAATTGGCGTTCCGGCCAACGTGGTGGAAATCGTGCGCCGCACCTCCACCGCGGATCTTGAAGAAGCGTATCGCACGGGCTTTTTTGACGACGGTTTTGAGCAATTGCCATTCTTCTGGGCGGGTGCATTGCTGCAAGCGTCGGCACGCAGCAGTGAAACCGCTGGCAAAACGCGGCCTGTGGTGATTTTCCGCAGTGCATCGCAGCGCATTGCCATGCACGTGGATGAAGTGCTGGGCAACCAGGAGGTCGTGGTAAAAAACCTGGGGCCCCAGCTGTCACGCCTGCCGGGTCTGGCCGGGATGTCGGTGCTGGCCTCGGGGGCCGTGGTGCTGATTTACAACCCTGTGGCGCTGGCCACGGTGTATGGCGACCAGGTCCGCGCCGCCAGCGCCGGCTTGCCTGCCGTGCTGGAACCCGAGGGTGCTGGAGCCGGCAAACCTGCGGCTTCGATGCTTGCCGCCCCCAGCCAGGTGCCGCTGGTGCTGGTGGTGGACGATTCCATTACCGTGCGCCGCGTCACGCAGCGATTGCTGCAGCGCGAAGGCTACCGCGTGGCGCTCGCGGCCGATGGGCTGCAGGCGCTTGAGCGCTTGCAGGAAGAGCGGCCGACGGTGGTGCTGTCCGACATTGAAATGCCGCGCATGGACGGATTTGACCTGGCCCGCAACATCCGCGCCGACGGTGCACTGCGGGGGCTGCCCATCATCATGATCACCTCACGCATCGCCGAGAAGCACCGCAAGCATGCGCTGGAGCTGGGTGTCAATCACTACCTCGGCAAGCCCTACCCGGATGAAGAGTTGCTCAGCCTCATCCGGCATTACGCCCGCCTGGAGGCGACTGCAGAGGCATGATCCCGGTTGACTGGCCTGCAATGTTCGGTCAACCAGGGTGCCATCCCTGCAGATGCCGCCCGGAAGATGCCCCCATGATCAGGAGACCCCATGGATTCGGTAACGCCTGCGGCTGACAGCCGTCTGATTTCCTGCCTTGCACTGATGGTGCGTGAAAGCGCCTCCGATCTGTTCCTGCTGGCAGGTGCGCCGCCCACGCTCAAGCGCCAGGGGTCTTTCTTGCCGATCACCAAGGCGGCGGTGACCGCTGAGGATGTGCGGATGATGGCCTATTCGATCATGCGCAAGGCGCAGATCGATGAATTTGAAGCCTCGATGGAGTGCGATTTCTCTTTTCAAACGCAGGACGGAGCGCGCTTTCGGGTCAACGTACACCGGCAGCGTGGCAACGTGGGCGTGGTCGTGCGCCATGTCACGGCCAGGATACCGAGCCTTGACCAACTGGGTTTGCCACCGGTGCTCAAGCAACTCGCCTTCCTGAAAGGGGGGCTGGTGCTCACGGTGGGCTCGGCGGGTTCGGGCAAGACCACCACGCTGGCTGCGATGCTCGACTATCGCAATGAGCACACGGCGGGTCACATCCTCACGGTGGAAGACCCCATCGAGTATCTGCACACGCACAAGAAATCGCTGGTGACACAGCGCGAGGTGGGGCTGGATACTGCGTCTTACGACGAGGCCTTGCGCCGCGCCATGCGCGAGGCGCCAAACGTGATCATGGTTGGCGAAATCCGCGACCGCACCACCATGCAGCATGCGCTGCATTACGCCGAGTCGGGGCATCTGTGCGTATCCACCCTGCACGCCAACAATGCCAACCAGGCGGTGCAGCGTATTTTGAATTTTTTCCCTGAACAAGCCCACAGCCAGCTGCTGATGGACCTGTCATTGAACCTGCAGGCCGTGGTCGCCCAGCGGCTTGTCAAAAGTGTGCAGGGGTCGGTGGTGCCGGCCACGGAAGTGATGCTGCTCACCCCCTATGTGTCAGATCTGATTCAAAAAGGCCAGATCGACGAGCTCAAAACTGCCATGGTGCGCAATAGTGAGCAGGGCATGTGCACCTTTGATCAGTCGCTGTTCGATCTGTATGAGCGCGGCATCATTTCGTCGGACGAAGCCGTGGCCAATGCCGACAACCGCACCGATGTCACGCTGCGCCTGCGCCTGGCCTCGGGCGCGCCCCTGGGTGTGGAAGGAATGCGCGTGAGCGATCAAAGCGTGGACGCTGCGCCACCGCGCACCTAATCACGCCCTTGCTGCAGAGCCCGGGTGCGGGGCAGCAGCAGCGCTCACCCCGCCTTGACCACTGCATAGCGATGCAGCGTGCGCAGTCTGGCGCTGTCATGGTTCACCACAGGTTGCGGGTAGGTCTGGCCCAGCACCACACCGGCCTCCTGCAGTTCCAGTGGGCGCGCCAGCCAGGGAGCATGCAGCGCCTTGGTGGGAAGCCGGGCCAGCTGCGGCAGGTAGCGCCGGATGAACTTGCCGTTCGCATCGAACTTTTCGCTCTGGCTGACCGGATTGAAAATGCGAAAGTACGGCTGCGCATCGCAGCCGCTGGAACTGGCCCATTGCCAGCCGCCGTTGTTGGCGGCCAGGTCAAAGTCATTGAGCTGTGCGGCAAAGTAGGCCTCGCCCCGGCGCCAGTCTATGCCCAGATCCTTCACCAGAAAACTCGCGACCACCATGCGCAGGCGGTTGTGCATGTAGCCCGTCTGGTTGAGCTGGGCCATGGCTGCATCCACCAGCGGATAGCCGGTGCGGCCCTCGCACCAGGCGGCGAACAAGGCATCGGCCGCTGGGCCTGATTCCCACCGGATGGCGTCGTACGCCGGCTTGAAGCTGTGGCCTACCACATGCGGGTGGTGGTGCAGGATCTGAAAATAAAAGTCACGCCAGATCAGCTCGCTCAGCCAGGTGGTGGCGCCCGGGCTGCCCTCCTGCATGAGCCGGTGCGCGGTGCGCGCCAGCAGCCGTGGCGAGATGGTGCCAAACCGCAGGTGCACGCTCAGGTAGCTGGGGCCTTTGACGGCCGGAAAATTGCGTGTGTCGTCGTACCACTCCATGCGCCCCAGAAAATCGTCGAACAGCTGCTGTGCGCCGCTGGCCCCGGTGGGCAGTCCGGGCTGTGACAGGGCGGGGGCCTCAAACCCCAGTGACGCCAGTGTGGGGGCCGGTTGGCGGTGTTCCGGCGGGCGGGGGGCCAGGCGGTGTGCGTGGCGCTCCACCGGATAGCTTGTGAGCTGAAAGGCATCGATCTTCTTGAGCCAGGCGTTCTTGTAGGGCGTGAACACGCTGTAGGGTTTTCCGGTCTGCGTCAGCACCTCGCTGCGCTCCAGGAGGGTGTGGTCCTTGAAGGTATGAAAAGCTTTCCCGGCAGAGGCGAGCCGGGTGCGCACCCGGCGGTCGCGTTCCAGGGCCTGGGGCTCGTCGTCGTGGTTGGCAAACACGGCTTGTACGCCCAGGCTGCATGCCAGTGCGGGCACCGCCTCGCGGGCCATCGCGTGCAACACGATCAGCCCAACCTGCTCATGTCCACCGAGCTTGCGCAGCGACGTATCCAACTCCACCAGCGACGCGCGAATGAACTCCACGCGCCGGTCGGCCCGGGGCAGCGTAGCCAGAATTTCGCGGTCAAAAACAAAGACGCAATGCACCTGCTGGCACTGGGTGAGCGCACGGTAAAGGGCCGCATGATCGTTGGCACGCAAGTCGCGACGGAACCAGACGAGTCCGGTGGCGTAAGCAGGTTCCATGTTCACCGTTAAAATTAAGCCATGTCCTCTGATTCTGCGCCCATCAACCTGACGCATCACTTCCTGATCGCCATGCCCGGTCTTGAAGATGCGCCTTTCGCGCGCAGTGTGGTGTACCTGTGCGAGCACAGTGAACGCGGCGCCCTGGGCCTGATCATCAACAAGCCCTCCGACATCACGCTCAAGGGTCTTTTTGACAAGGTCGACCTTTCCTTGCGGCGCGAGGACCTCCGTGCAGAGCCGGTCTTCCAGGGCGGCCCGGTGCAGACCGAGCGCGGCTTTGTGCTGCACGATCCCATGCTGATGAACCGCGCCGAGACCGATGAGTCCGCCTACGCCTCCACCATGACCATCCCTGGCGGCCTGGAAATGACCACCTCCAAGGATGTGCTCGAAGCGCTGTCCACCGGCGCCGGGCCGCGCAGGGTGCTCGTCACGCTGGGGTATTCGTCCTGGGGCGAGGGCCAGCTGGAGTCGGAGCTGGCCGAGAACGCCTGGCTCACGGTGGCGGCCGATCTGTCGGTAATTTTTGACACGCCTGTGTCCCAGCGCTATGACAAGGCGCTGGCACTGCTCGGGCTGCAGGCCTGGATGCTCTCGCCCGATGTGGGGCACGCATGACCGGCTTGCCCGTTCAGCCCCCCGTTCCCGCGCATTTCCAGACCTTTCTTGCTTTTGATTTTGGCCTCAAGCGCACGGGCGTGGCCACAGGCAATCGCCTGCTCAAGCGCGCGACGCCGCAGCCCACCATCAAGGCCGAAGGCGATGCCCGCTTTGTGCAGGTGGCGCAACGCATCAAAGAGTGGCAGCCCGACGCCCTGGTGATTGGCGTGCCTTACCACCCCGACGGCGCCAGCCACGAAAACACCGAGAAAGCGCTCAAGTTTGGCCGCCAGTTGCGCGGGCGCTTCGGGCTCTCGGTGTTTGAGGTGGACGAGCGCTACAGCACCACCGAAGCCCTTTCCGGGCGGTCGCTCGGCCATGCCGGATGGGCCGGGGGCGCCAAAGATGCCGATGCCGCCTCGGCCTGCATCATTCTGGAACAGTTTTTGAGGAATCTTCCATGATCACCCCCTCCCATCCCGCCGCAGCCGAGGGATTTTTCGCCGGGCCGCCCCAAGGAAAATCAGTCCCCTCGGGGGACAGCGCAGCACACGCAGTGGCAAGCGTGGGGGCGCTAGCCCTCGATGCCGAGGCCCTCTATCGTGAGTTGCTGCGCGGTGTGCGCAGCATGCACTCCGGCACCACGCGCCTGGCGGGCATTGCCTCGGGCGGCGCCTGGCTGGCCGAGCGCCTGCAAAAAGACCTGGGGCTGGATGGCGCGCCTGGCGTGCTGTCTTCGGCAATGCACCGCGATGATTTTGCCCAGCGCGGCCTGTCGGCCAGCGCGCAGACTTCGCTGCCGTTCGATGTGAACGGCGCCGATGTGCTGGTGCTCGACGACGTGCTCTACACCGGCCGCACCATGCGAGCCGTGCTCAACGAGCTGTTCGACTACGGCCGCCCCGCCAGCGTGCGCCTTGCGGTGCTGGTGGACCGGGGTGGACGCGAGCTGCCCGTGCAGGCAGACTTCGCGGCCGCGCGAGTGGCGCTGCCGCCGTCGCAGTCGCTGGCGCTGGCGCGCGACGAGCAGGGCCGCTTCCAATTCCAAGTCAAAGAGGTGTGACCGTGCTGCACAAGCGCAATCCCCAACTCAACAACCACGGCGAGCTGATTCATCTGCTGTCCGTCGAGGGCCTGCCGCGTGACATCGTCACGCACATCCTCGACACCGCCACCAACTTCATTTCAGTGAACGACCGCGAAGTCAAGAAGGTGCCGCTGCTGCGCGGCAAGAGCGTGTTCAACCTGTTCTTCGAGAACAGCACCCGCACCCGCACCACCTTCGAGATCGCGGCCAAGCGCCTGTCGGCCGACGTGCTCAACCTTGACATCGCGCGCAGCTCTGCGGCCAAGGGCGAGTCGCTGCTCGACACCATCGCCAACCTGTCGGCCATGGCGGCCGACCTGTTCGTGGTGCGGCACAGCGAGTCGGGCGCGCCCTACCTCATTGCCCAGCATGTGGCGCCCCATGTGCATGTGATCAACGCCGGCGACGGTCGCCACGCCCACCCCACGCAGGGGCTGCTGGACATGTACACCATCCGGCACTACAAAAAAGATTTCAGCAACCTCACCGTGGCCATCGTCGGCGACGTGCTGCACTCGCGCGTCGCGCGCTCCGACATCCATGGCCTGACCACCCTGGGCTGCCCCGAGGTGCGCGTGGTGGGCCCGCGCACGCTGGTGCCCAGTGACATGGCGCAGATGGGCGTGCGCGTGTGCCACACGCTCGAAGAAGGCATCAAGGATGCCGACGTGGTCATCACCCTGCGCCTGCAGAACGAGCGCATGAGCGGCGCGCTGCTGCCGTCAAGCCAGGAGTATTTCAAGAGCTTCGGTCTCACGCCCGAAAAGCTGCGCCTGGCCAAGCCCGACGCCATCGTCATGCACCCCGGCCCCATCAATCGCGGCGTCGAGATCGACTCTGCCGTGGTCGATGGCCAGCAGAGCGTGATCCTGCCGCAGGTCACCTTCGGCATCGCGGTGCGCATGGCCGTGATGTCCATCGTCGCAGGGAATGAAGCATGACCCCCCTGAGCCGCTTCGCGTCTTCCCCCCAACGGGGGACGCCACCCCTGGCCCGGCAAAGCCGGTTCCACGGTGGCACTCGCATGGCGTCTGTTATGGCGCAAATGCCGTTGTGCATAGATGCGAATGATGTTTTTGCTCCATATTTCATAGCTGCTAGCGCATATCCAATAAGCGCTAACGGCCAATTTGGCTTGAAATCATGAAGATACTGATCCAGAACGGCCGTGTGATCAACCCCGCCTCGGGCTTCGATCAGACCTGTGACATCGCGCTGGCGGCGGGCCGCATCGTGGGCGTGAACCGGGTGCCGCCCGAGTTCGCGCCCAACCGTGTGATCAACGCGGCAGGCCGCATCGTGCTGCCGGGCCTGGTGGACCTGGCCGCGCGCCTGCGCGAGCCCGGCCATGAGCATGAAGGCATGCTCGAATCCGAAATGGCCGCCGCCGTGGCAGGGGGCGTGACCAGCCTCGTGTGCCCGCCCGACACCGACCCCGTGCTCGACGAGCCGGGCCTGGTAGAGATGCTCAAGTTCCGTGCCGAGAAGCTGCACCAGTCGCGCCTGTTTCCGCTGGGTGCGCTTACGCACGGCTTGTCCGGCGAGGTGCTCACCGAGATGGCCGAGCTGACCGAAGCGGGCTGCGTGGGCTTTGGCCAGGCCGATGTGCCGTTGGCCAGCACGCAGGTGCTGCAGCGCGCGCTGCAATACGCCGCCACCTTTGGCTACACCGTGTGGCTGCGCCCGCAAGAGATGCACCTGGGCAAGGGCGTGGCGGCCAGCGGCCCGCTGGCCACGCGCCTGGGCCTGTCGGGCGTGCCCGTGGCGGCCGAGACCATTGCGCTGCACACCATCTTTGAGCTGCTCAAGACCACCGGCGCTCGCGTGCACCTGTGCCGCCTCAGCAGCGCCGCCGGGGTGGAACTGCTGCGCCGCGCAAAGGCCGAGGGCTTGAAGGTCACGGCCGATGTGAGCATCAACTCGCTGCACCTGACCGACGTGGACATCGGCTTTTTTGACAGCCGCGCCCGCCTGTCGCCCCCGCTGCGCCAGCAGCGCGACCGCGACGCGCTCCAAGCCGGGCTGGCCGACGGCACCATCGACGCGCTGGTGTCCGACCACACCCCGGTCGACGAAGACGCCAAGACCCTGCCTTTTGCCGAGGCCGAACCCGGCGCCACGGGGCTGGAGCTGCTGCTGAGCCTGGCATTCAAGTGGTCGCAGGACAGTGGCGTGCCGCTCGCGCGTGCCCTGGCCAGCGTCACATGCGAGCCCGCGCGGGTGCTGGGCAATGCCCTGGGCACCTTGCAGGCCAGCGTGGGCCAGATCGTGGAAGGCGGCGTGGGCGACCTGTGCATTTTCGATCCGCAGGCGGCCTGGACGGTGCAGGACGACGCACTGCGCAGCCAAGGCAAGCACACGCCGTTTTCGGGCTACGAGCTGCCGGGTCGGGTGCGCGCCACACTGGTCGGCGGCCAGGTGGCTTTCGAGCGCGGCTGAGTCATGCACCTGTGTCGTGTGCGGCATGTCCGCCGGTTTTGTGCGGGGCTGGCGGCATGAGAAATCTACGGGCCTGCTGGCGCCTGCTGCGCGTGCTGGGTCACATTTTCAAGGGCCTGGCGATCGTGGCGGTGCGTTTTCCTGCACTGCCGCCCGACCAGCAGCACGCCCGCGTGCAGGCATGGTCGATGCAGCTGCTGGCCCGTGCGGGCGTTTCGCTGCGCATCATCGGCACACCGCCCGTGGGCGGGCCAGTGATGTTGGTGGCCAACCACCTTTCGTGGCTCGATATTCCGGTCATGCACGCGGCGCGGCATTGCCGCTTTGTCTCCAAGTCGGATGTGCAGGCCTGGCCACTGATTGGCACGCTGGCCACGGCCGCAGGCACCCTGTACATCGAACGCAACTCACGCCGCGATGCGATGCGCATGGTGCGGTCCATGCACGAGGCGCTGGAGCGCGGCGAGGTGCTGGCGGTGTTTCCTGAGGGCACCACGGGGGATGGCCGGGAGATGCTGCCGTTTCATGCCAACCTGCTGCAGGCGGCGGTGACGGCAGACGCCTTCGTGCAGCCGGTGGGTCTGCACTTTGCCGACAAGACCAGTGGCGTGACCAGTTTTGCGCCCAGCTACACCGGCGACGAAACCCTGGTCGGCTCCATCTGGCGCACCCTGCGCGCCCCTGCCATCGAGGCCGTGGTGCACTTCGGCGTGCCCGAGCAGGCAGACGGCCGTGACCGGCGCGTCTGGACGCAGCACCTGCACGACACGGTGGACCGCCTGCGCCAGGGGTTGACGCATATTCGCCATCAGGGCGAAACGACCGGTTCGGTGTGAAAAACCCGTCAGCCGCGCGGAAACGTCACCACATGGTCGACCTGCGCCCGGATGCCTATCCACTCGCCCACCGCATGGTTGTGGTGGCTGGGCACATGGGCCATCAGGGTCTGGCCGCTGGCCAGGCGCAGTGTGTATAAAAATTCCGAGCCGCGAAACGACTTGCGCAAGATCTGCGCCTGCACGGGTGCATGGTCGTCGTACACCACGTCATCGGCGCGCAGCAGCACATCGCACTCGCCTCCGGGGTAACTGGCGGGCAGGGGGCATTCGCTCAGATCGGTCAGGTCGCCCAGCGGGGTGTGCGCCACCACGTTGTTGCCGCGCTGGACCAGCGTGGCGGGGGTAAAGACACCGTGACCAATGAAGTCGGCAACAAAGCGGGTGGCCGGCCGGTGGTAGAGGGTGTAGGCATCGTCCCACTGGTGCAGATGGCCTTCGTGCATCACGCCGATCACATCGCCGATCGCAAAAGCCTCGAACTGGTCGTGCGTGACAAACAACGCTGTGGCCCCGGCGGCCTTCAAAATGTCGCGCACCTCGTGCGCCAGGCGTTCGCGCAGATCGACATCGAGGTTGGAAAACGGCTCGTCCAGCAGCATGAGCTGCGGGCGCGGTGCCAGCGCCCGTGCCAGTGCCACGCGTTGCTGCTGCCCGCCCGAAAGCTCGTGCGGAAACCGCGCCCCGCTGCCTTCCAGACCCACCAGCTGCAGAACCTCAGCCACCCGCGCGGCCTGCTCGGCCCGGGGCAACTGGTGGATGCCAAACGCCACATTGCGCTCCACGCTCAGGTGCGGGAACAGGGCGTAATCCTGGAACACCATGCCAATGCGCCGCTCCTCAGGGGGCACATTCAGGTGCGCGCTGCCCACCCGCTGGTGCTTAAGGCGGATCTCGCCGGCCGACACCGGCTCCAGCCCCGCCACGGCCCGCAGCAGCGTGGTCTTGCCGCAGCCCGAGGGGCCGATCAGCACGCCGATATCGCCGGCACGCAGCCCCAGCGTGACGCCCTGAACGGCCGCCTGAGAGCGACCCGCGTAACGCACTTCCAGTTGGGAAACCTCAAGAAACATGGGCTGATTCTAGTGGGACGGGGCGAATGCTTAAAATTCGCATTTCCATTCCTGGCCACCCTCCGTGGGTCGGTAGTGCCATTTCTTCAGCTGCCGAG
This sequence comes from Acidovorax delafieldii, assembly GCA_002327945.1. Lineage (GTDB taxonomy): Bacteria > Pseudomonadota > Gammaproteobacteria > Burkholderiales > Burkholderiaceae_C > Acidovorax > Acidovorax delafieldii_C. The sequence continues at coordinate 24,597 of DCVY01000208.1, forward strand.
CACCCTGCCTTGCACCGCCCCCGCTTTTCCTGTCGTACCTTGCCCCTGATCCTGCTGGTGGGTCTGCTGGCCTTGCCCGTGCTAGCGCTGCTGGCATCGTGGCTGCCCTGGGGCGTGGTGCCGGCCGACACCGGTGCCATCCTGCGCGAAATGGCCAGCACCGTGCTGCCCGGCTACCTGTGGACCACGCTGTGGCTGGGCCTGTGGGTGGGGGTGGGCGCCGCCGTGGTGGGTACCGCTGCGGCGGCAGCGGTCACGCTGTTCGAGTTTCCGGGCCGGCGCACCTTCGAATGGCTGCTGCTGCTGCCGCTGGCCATGCCGGCCTATGTCACGGCCTATGCCTACACCGACTTCCTGCAATTCAGCGGGCCGTTGCAGGTGGCGCTGCGCGAAACCTTCGGACTGCAAGGGCGCCTGCTGCCCGAGGTGCGCAGCCTCTGGGGCGCCATCTGGGTGTTCACTTTTGCGCTGTACCCCTATGTCTATCTGCTGGCGCGCACGGCGCTGGGCGAGCGCGCGGCGCACCTCATGGAGGCGGCACGACTGCTGGGCGCACCGCTGTTCCGGCGCATCACCACCATCGCACTGCCGCTGGCGCGCCCGGCCGTGGCTGCCGGCGTGGCGCTGGCACTGATGGAAACCCTGGCCGACTTTGGCGTGACCAGTTACTTCGGCATCCAGACCTTCACCACCGGCATCATCAAGGCCTGGTTGTCCATGGACAACCGCATTGCCGCCGCGCAACTGTCCACCATGCTGCTGGCGCTGGTGCTGCTGCTGCTGTGGCTGGAGCACCGCGCCGAGCGGCGCATGCGTTTCACCGCCAAGGGCACGGGCCACGCGGGTGCCACCGAGGCACAGCCCGTGCCACTGCGCGGACTGGCGCGCACCGTGGCCTGGGGCGTGTGCACCCTGCCCGTGTTCATGGGGTTTGTGGCGCCGGTGGCCTTCATGCTGCGGCCGCTGGCGTCCGACTGGTCGGTGCTGCCCTGGAGCCGTTTTCTGGAATGGGCCTGGAACAGCGTGTGGCTCGGTGGCATCACCGCCGGCCTGGCCGTGTCCGTGGCGCTGGCGCTGGCCTTTGCCGTGCGCCGCAAGCCCGACCTGCTGACGCGCGGCGTGGTGCGGCTGGCCAGCGTGGGCTATGCCGTACCGGGCGCCGTGATTGTGGTAGGGCTGCTGCTGCCGGTGGGGTGGCTGCAGGCGCACTTTCCTCAATGGGGCGTGGGCGCGCTGGTCACCACCACGGCGGTGGGCATTGTGTGGGCGTATCTGGTGCGCTTTTGCGCGGTGGCGCTGCAGTCGGTGCAAAGCGGCTATGCGCGCATTCCGGCCAGCCTGGACGACTCGGCGCGCATGCTGGGCGCGGGCAGCGCGCGCCTGATGGCCAGCGTGCACTGGCCGCTGCTCAGGCGCTCCACTGCCGCCGCCGCGCTGCTGGTGTTTGTGGACGTGATGAAAGAGCTGCCCGCCACCATGGTGCTGCGCCCCTTCAACAGTGACACCCTGGCCGTGGTGGCCTACCAACTGGCGCGCGATGAGCGCCTGGGCGAAGCCGCCCTGCCGTCGCTGGCGCTGGTGGCTGTGGGGCTGGTGCCGGTGATTTTGCTCAGCCGCACGCTGCGCAGCCGCGCCTGAGAGGCTTGGCGGGGCGCAGTGCCCGCCCGCCATGCAGCGTCGCTCTGCTTGTGCACGGCTCTGTTGCACAAATCCCCACCCCCGAGCTGGTAATTTCGTTGCAACTGCGTCTGGGGCCAGGGTATGCCGTCCACCATCAGGGTTGCGCAACAACGCCGTGTGATCAGCGCCGTGTGTGCGCCTACGTGCCAAACCCCGTGGTGGCCACCTGCGCCCCATCCTCAAACAGCAGCGTGCGTTCGGGCCAGCGCAGGGCGGCCAGCCGGTATTGCGGGTCGCGGGGCAAACCGGCCTTGCGGGCCCGCCAGCGCCCGCCGACCGAATAGTCCACGCAAAAGACGTTGTGGCGCTGGCCATGCCAGGCAAAGGGCGGCGTGTGGCCGAACAGGCCTGCCTCTTCGGGCGTCAGGGCGGCCAAGGCATCGGGCGTGGGCACGATGGGGTGCCGCCAGTAGTGGCCTATCACCACGGGGGTGGCGTCGGTGTAGCTGTCCCACCAGGCAATGCGCTCCACAAAGCGCCATTTTCCGCCGGCATGAAAGGGGTCGATGCCCTGGCGTTCGACCCCCGAGGTGAGCACCTTCAGCGGGTTCAGCATGGCCTTGAGCAGCTCGTTGTCGGCATGGGCCTGCAAAAACGGCGGCTTGTGCAGCGGGTCTTCCAGGTCATGCGGCCACTGTTGGCGCTCAGCGGCCATGCGCCGGGCCAGCGTGCCGTCCTGCGCCTGCCGGAGCACCTCGGCTTCCCAGTGGTCGTATTCGGCACGGACGCTGCCGGGTGGCAGCTGGCGCGCTGCGGCGATCTGTGCGGACAGCCACGCGGCGTGCACGATGCGCAGGTCGGCTCGCTCCAGCGCCACCGGTAGCGTGCCCAGAAAGGCGACGATGGCCGTGCGCTCGCGGGGCGTGGGGCGGACAAACGGTGCGTATTTGCCATGGTCGGAGGCTAGGCGCGCATCAAAGTACCACCCTGCGCCGTCCTTGGCGTCGTTGCGCAGCAGGCTGATCTCGTGGTTGCCAATCACGGCCACGGCGCGGCCGCCGGCCACCAGCTGCGCCACCCGCGCGAGCACGGCGGGGCTGTCGGGGCCCCGGTCGCAGAAGTCGCCCACAAAGACCAGCGTGCGACCATCGCGGTGCCGGCCGTGGGCGTCGTACCCCAGATGGGCCAGCAGCTGCTCCAGCGCGTCGATTTCGCCATGGATGTCGCCGACGATGTCGAGCGCCCCCGGGGGCAGGGCCTGGATGAGGCTCATGCGGCGCCCAGCACCCGTCCTGGGTTCATGATGCCCAGGGGATCGAGCGCTGCCTTGATGGCACGCATCATCGCCAGCGCCGTGGGCGACTGGTATTTCTCCAGTTTTTCCACTTTCAGTGCGCCAATGCCGTGCTCAGCCGAGAACGAGCCGCCGAATTGCGCCACGGCTTCGTACACCAGGTGGTTGACATGCGCCTCCTGCTCGCGCAGGAACACCTTGGGGTCGCCATCCACGGGGGCCTGCACGTTGTAGTGCAGGTTGCCATCGCCCAGGTGGCCGAAGTTGACCAGGCGCACGCCCGGAATCTCGCGCACCAGCAGGGCGTCGGCATATTCGACAAACGCCGGGATGCGCGAAATGGGCACCGAGATGTCGTGCTTGATGTTGAGCCCCTCTTCAGCCTGCGCCAGTGGAATGCTCTCGCGGATATGCCACAGGTTGTGCACCTGCGTCAGGCTTTCGGCCACCACAGCGTCGGTCACGCAGCCGGCCTCGAATGCGGTTTCGAGCAGTGCCTCCAAGCGTGCGCGCGCATGGTCTTCGGATTCGCTGTCGGAGTTTTCGAGCAAAACGCCCCAGGGTGCATTCACATCACCCAGGAAAGGCACGCGCAGCTGCGGCATGTGCTTGTCCACCAGGCCCAGCGCAAACTGGCCCATCACCTCAAAGCCGGTGAGCCCCGCGCCCAGGTGCTGGTGCGCCAGGCCCAGCAGTGCCACGGCATGCTGCATCGAGGGCACGGCAGCCCAGGCCGTGAGCTGTGCTGCGGGCCGGGGATAGAGTTTGAGCGTGGCGGCAGTGATGATGCCCAGCGTGCCTTCGCTGCCAATGAACAGGTCGCGCAGGTCGTAGCCCGTGTTGTCCTTGCGCAAGCCCTTGAGGCCGTTCCACACCTCGCCCTGGGGCGTGACCACTTCGAGGCCCAGGCACAGGTCGCGGGCATTGCCGTAGCGCACCACCTGCGTGCCGCCGGCATTGGTGCCCAGGTTGCCGCCGATGGTGCAGCTGCCCTCGGCTGCGAGTGACAGGGGGAACAGCAGGCCCGCCTTGCCGGCCGCGTCCTGCACGTTCTGCAAGATGCAGCCGGCCTCTACTGTCATGGTGAGGTTGTCCTTGTCGAGGGCCCGCACGGCGCCCATGCGCATGAGGCTCAGCACCACCTGCGTGCCCGAGGTGTCGGGCGTCGAACCCACGGCCAGACCGGTGTTGCCGCCCTGCGGCACGATGGCGGTGCCCGCAGCGGCGCAGGCGCGCACCACAGCCGCCACTTCGTCGGTGTTGCCGGGGCGAACCACGGCCAGCGCCTTGCCGCGCTCGCGGCGGCGCCAGTCCTGCTCCCAGGCACTGAGGTCGCCCTCGGTCAGGACATGGGTGGCGCCCACAATGCGCCGCAAGGTGTCAATCAGGGTGTGCATGGTGGTCTTTCAGGTCAATGGTGAACGAGGCTGGTGAACGGAACAGCAAGTGCCGGCGGCACCTGATGCGCGTTACCGCGAAACCGCAGTGGCGGTGTCCGCGGCGGCTTGGGCCTGTGCCTGTGCCCGGGCGTTGCGCTGGCGCAACCGCACATGCAGCGTGCAGGCTGTGAACAGCACCGCGCACAGCACGATCTCGGCGCCGGCCAGCCATGCGCCCGGTGGGGCGTCGCCCCAGGCGCGCACCACGCCCTCGATGAAATACAGCCAGATCACCAGGCTGACCCAGCGGTAGGTGTACATGCGGTTTTTCAGGATGCCCGCCAGCGGAATGCACAGCGGCAGCGCCTTGAGCGCCAGCCACGAGCCGCCTGGGCGCAGCGGGGCCAGCACCAGCTCCCAGGCCAGGCACAGGGCAACCAGTGCCAGCAGGCTGCCAGCGGCAAGCCAGCGGGTGGCGGCAACAGCGTTGCCAGGGGTGGGGTGCGACGGATTCATGGAAGGTGTTGTCGAAATAAAAAGGGCGGCGCACAAACCCGGCGGTTGGGCCCACAATGCGCGCTGGATTCAGCAAAACAATCAGCATCCATGCCGCGTTATCAAAGCAAACCCCCAGTCTGTGGCCGGGCCTAGGATCATATCGGTCATGTCCTTCGCCCCACAGACCGTGATCCAGCGCCTGCAGGCGTTGCTGACCGAGTTGTCGTATTTTCCCTGGAAGACCACCGCCCAGACGCTGCGCGAGCGGTTTCGTGAAGACCGCCTGGGCCTGACCGCCAGCAGCCTCACGTTCACCACCGTACTGGCCCTGGTGCCTTTTGTGACCGTGGCGCTGGCCGTGTTCACGGCGTTTCCCATTTTTGGCGAGCTGCAGGGGGTGCTGCAGCGCTGGCTGGTGGACAGCCTGGTGCCCGACAGCATCTCGCGCCAGGTGCTGGGCTACCTGACGCAGTTCGCGGCCAAGGCCAGCCGGCTGGGCGTGGCGGGTTTCAGCATGTTGCTGGTGACGGCGCTGACGCTGATTTTGACCATCGACCGCACCCTCAACAACATCTGGCGCGTGCGGCGCCTGCGACCGCTGGGCCAGCGGGTGCTGATCTACTGGGCTGCGATCACACTGGGGCCCGTGGTGCTGGGCGCCAGCCTGGCGCTCACGTCGTATGTGATGTCGGCCTCAGGCGGGCTGGTGCGGGCCGTGCCCAATGGCGTGCGCCTGCTGTTCGATTCCATCGAATTCATCGTGCTGGCGTCCGGCATGGCTGCGCTCTACCACTATGTGCCCAATACGCCCGTGAAGTGGCGCCACGCCTGGGCGGGCGGCCTGTTCGTGGCCGTGTGCATCGAGCTGGCCAAGAAGGTGCTGGCCCTTTACCTGGGCAAGGTTCCGACCTATTCGGTGGTGTACGGCACCTTTGCCACGCTACCCATCTTGCTGGTCTGGATCTATGTGGCGTGGGTCATCGTGCTGCTGGGGGCGGTGGTTTCAGCCTACCTGCCCAGCCTGCTGGCCGGCGTGGCGCGCCGCGGCACGGTGCCGGGCTGGGCTTTCCAGCTGGCGGTGGAGGTGCTGCAAGAGCTCCAGCGCGCGCGCCGCCACATCGGCAAGGGCCTGCGTGCCAGCCAGCTCGCGCAGGTGTTGCGCGTGGACGTGCTGCAACTGGCGCCGGTGCTCGATGCCCTGACGGCGCTCGACTGGGTGGGGCGCACCAGCGACCCGGCGCAGAACGCTGCTGACGAACCCGAGCCGCGCTATGTGCTGCTGGCCGACCCCGACAGCACCCTGCTGGAGCCCCTGCTGCAGCGCCTGCTGCTGCTGCGCGCCGACAGCCTGGCGCCCCTGTGGGACAGCGCCGGGCTGGCGCAACTGCATCTCTCGGATTTGTTTCAAAAGGAATAGCTGCTGGCGCTGATGAGAAAAGCGCTGGATGGTGTTTGATTCGCGGATTCAACTGCGAAGTGCGCAGCTATGCTGTGAAAGTGTGCAACGCCGTGTTGGCTTGGCCCACCCATCGCGGCACGGCCGGGTGCACCCACCTGAAGCCGTTCCCAGGGTTGCCGCAGGCCTTGCAGGAAGCGATTGAACAACGCTTCTTTCGTTAAGAGCGGCACTCAAAACCCTTCCTGCGTCGTTGCTCCGTCTTGTCGTACTGCCCGCGACGGAGCGCCTGGCCAGAACCGCTACGCTGCGCTTTGTGAGACGCTCTGAAGACACGCACCAGACCATCCAGCCAGAAAGGCCCGCATGAACCCGCCCGATACATCTACGCCAGGCCACCCGCACGGACCCGCGCACCACGGCCATGGCGCGCAGCCCCCATCGGCGCAGCCCCCTGCGGCCCCTGGCACCCTCTACACCTGCCCCATGCATCCCGAGATCCGGCAGGACCATCCCGGCAACTGCCCCAAGTGCGGCATGACGCAGGAGCCACTGATCCCCGAACTGGCCGGGGAAGAAAATCCCGAGCTGGTGGACTTTCAGCGCCGCTTCTGGTGGACGCTGCCGCTCACCGTGGTGGTCACCTTTCTGGCGATGTTCGGCCACCAGCTGGGCTGGTTCAATATGGCCGTGCAAAGCTGGGTCGAACTGGTGCTCACGCTGCCGATTGCGCTGTGGGCCGGCTGGCCTTTCATCGTGCGTGGCGTGCAGTCGATAGTCCGGCGCAGCCCCAACATGTGGACGCTGATCGGCCTGGGCACCAGCGCGGCCTTTGCCTACAGCGTGGTGGCCACCGTGGCACCCCAGGTGTTCCCCGACACGTTCATCTCGATGGGCCGGGTGGCGGTTTATTTTGAAGCGGCTGCGGTGATCATCTCTCTGACCTTGCTGGGGCAGATTCTCGAGTTGCAGGCGCGCTCGCAGACCTCGGCCGCCATCAAGTCGCTCCTCGGCCTGGCACCCAAGACCGCGCGGCGCATCGCGCCCGATGGCAGTGAAGCAGACATTCCCCTGGCCCATGTGCATGTGGGCGACCGGTTGCGCGTGCGCCCCGGCGAGAAAGTGCCAGTAGACGGCGTGGTCGAGGAAGGCAGCAGCGCGCTCGACGAATCCATGCTGACCGGCGAGCCGCTGCCGGTAACCAAGCGCGTGGGAGACAAACTGATTGGCGCCACGCTCAACACCAGTGGCACGCTGGTCATGCGCTCCGAGCATGTCGGCGCGGCCACCGTGCTGGCGCAGATCGTGCAGATGGTGGCGCAGGCCCAGCGCTCGCGCGCACCCATGCAGCGCATGGCCGACACCGTGGCTGGCTACTTTGTGATGGCGGTGGTGGCGGCGGCGTTGCTCACCTTTTTTGGCTGGGGCCTGTTTGGTCCGCAGCCGAGCTGGGTGTATGGCCTGATCAACGCCGTGGCTGTGCTCATCATCGCCTGCCCGTGTGCGCTGGGCCTGGCCACGCCCATGTCCATCATGGTTGCCACCGGGCGCGGCGCCACCCATGGCGTGCTGTTTCGCGACGCGGCAGCCATCGAAAACCTGCGCAAGATCGACACCCTCATCGTGGACAAGACCGGCACCCTCACCGAGGGCCGTCCGGCCTTCGAGCGCGCAGTGGCCGCCGCGGGCTTTGCCGAGGATGACGTGCTGGGCCTGGCCGCCAGCCTGGACCAGGGCAGCGAGCACCCGCTGGCGGCGGCCATCGTCCAGGCGGCGCACGAGCGCGGCCTGCCGTTGACCGAGCCCGAGCATTTCGACTCGGCTTCCGGCATTGGCGTGCGCGGCATCGTCTCCGGGCAGGCCCTCGCGCTGGGCAACGCGATGCTGATGCAGCAATCCGGCGTGGATGTGGCGCCGCTGGCGGCGCAGGCCGAAACCTTGCGCAGCCAGGGGGCCAGCGTGATGCACCTGGCGGTGAACAGACGGCTGGCCGGCCTGCTGGTGGTGTCCGACCCCGTCAAGGCCAGCACGCCCGAAGCCTTGTCCACCCTGCGCGCCGCCGGCCTGCGCGTGGTGATGGCCACCGGCGACGGCCTGACCACAGCGCGCGCTGTGGGCCAGCGGCTGGACATTGACGAGGTGCATGGCGAGGTCAAACCCGCCGACAAGCTGGCGCTGGTGGAGCGCCTGCAAAAGGAGGGCCGCACCGTGGCCATGGCGGGCGACGGCATCAATGATGCACCGGCGCTGGCGCGTGCCGATGTCGGCATTGCCATGGGCACCGGCACCGACGTGGCCATGAACAGCGCGCAACTCACCCTCGTCAAAGGCGATTTGCGCGGCATCGCCACCGCACGCGCGTTGTCGGTGGCCACGGTGGCCAACATGAAGCAGAACCTGGCCTTCGCCTTCGTCTACAACGCGCTCGGTATTCCACTGGCGGCGGGCCTGCTGTACCCGTTCACCGGCTGGCTGCTGTCNNCCCATGGTTGCGGCGCTGGCCATGAGCCTGAGCTCGGTCTCGGTGATCAGCAACGCGCTGCGGCTGCGCCGGGCGAAGCTCTCAGCGAAAAGGTGAAAATGCCGCGCCGGGCACCATAATCACCGGCCATGAACGCGCTCCTTCCCGCCAGCGACGCTGGCAGCATCACCCGCGTGGCCGGCATCGAGGCAGGCCACTTCACCGACACGCGCCGCCCCACGGGCTGCACCGTGGTCATGGCGCGCGCAGGTGCCGTGGGCGGCGTCGATGTGCGCGGCGCAGCGCCCGGAACGCGTGAGACAGATTTGCTCGACCCGTGCAATCTGGTCGAAAAGGTGCACGCCATCGTGCTGGCCGGCGGCAGCGCCTGGGGGCTGGAGGCCGCCACCGGCGCCGTGCGCTGGCTCGAAGAGCGTGGCGTGGGCTTTGACGTGGCCGTGGGCCGCCTGCCCATCGTGCCCGCCGCCGTGCTGTTTGACCTGCTGGTGGGCGACATGCGCATCCGCCCCGACGCCGCCGCGGGCTATGCCGCTTGCGCCGCAGCGTCGCGCCACGACCCCGCCGAAGGCAACGTGGGCGCCGGCACCGGTGCCGCCGTCGGCAAGATTTTCGGCATGCAGCGTGCCATGAAGGGTGGCGTGGGCACCGCGTCGGTCACCGTAGGCGGCGTCACCGTGGGGGCCTTGATCGCCTGCAACGCCCTGGGGGATGTGCTTGACCCCGACACCGCCCAGGTGATTGCCGGCGCCCGCACCGAAGACGGCCAGCGCCTGCACGACACCCGCCGCGCCCTGCTGCGCGGCGAGCTTCCCCAACCCTTGCTGGCCGGCACCAACACCACCATTGGCGTGCTGGCCACCGATGCAGTCATCACCAAGGTGCAGGCCCACCGCCTGGCAGTTGCCGCCCATGACGGACTGGCGCGCAGCATCAACCCGGTGCACACCATGTCCGATGGCGACACGCTGTTCACCCTGGGCACCGGCCTTTCAGGCCAACACCCCGGCATGCTGGTGCTGGCCACCATGGCGGCTGAAGCCACTGCCATTGCCACGGCCCGCGCGGTGCGGGCCGCACAGGCCCTGACCACAGCCGACGGACTGCACCTGCCCTGCGCAACTGATCTGGCCTGAGAGGCTGAGGGGATTTTGGCCGCAAGCCTGGCGGAAATTCCCCCGGCATTTGCCCCATCAGCGGGCTTTACCGGGCTTTTTGGCCTGCAATGTGGCCACCCTTGCATCCGGGATGCGAGCAGGGAGCGGTGGTGCAGCGGCCACCACGCGCAGGGAGCCTTCGGATGCCAGTTTGTTGCGCATGCGCCGCGTCATGGACTGGGTGCTGCCGTCGGCCGCGGTGAACAGGAACAGGGTTCCGCGCGGGCTGGCCCAGGTCAGCTGGGTGCGCACCGCACGGCGGTTGGTGATCAGCTCCACCCAGACACCGACTACAAATTCGGCATAAAGGCTGTCGTCCACAGGCGCTGCAAGCGCTCTGTCCGGGGGCTCGGTGGCCGAAACCTCCTCCACCGGCAACTCGTCTGGGGGCTGGGCCGCGTGAGATTCTGCCTCGGACCCGGATGGGGGCTCTGGTTGCGCAACCTCTGGGGCCTGGGCTGGTTTTTCGAAAGCTGCCTGGTGCAGGCCCACGAGCCGCTGCATGAAGCTGCTGGTCTGGGTTGGTGGATGCTGGATCGTCTTGAGCCCCGCGCGCACCTTGGACAAAATGCCCGGGATGGCCTTGGTGAGGCGGTCTGGTTCGGCGCGTGTCAGTGCGGGCTGCGCACTCCACAGCAGCAGGGGCACGAGTGCCAAATACCCGCCGGGGTCGCCCTCTGCCCCTGTCGGGCCCTCGGGCTGCGTCAACTGCGCCAGAGCCACCACATCGGCCCACGGCCCGGTAACAAAATCCATGATGCCCGAGGGCACCTGCTCCAGATCCGGCAACTTGCGAATGTCGGCCGCAATCTTTTCGGCCAGCATTTCAAGCCGCTCGGCCTGCTGCAGAATTTTTTCCTCGGCCTCGTGCCGGGACTTGATCTTTTGCTCCTGGGAATCCCAGGCCACATGCAGCGCCTTGAGCACCGTGTCAAAAGGCTCTGCATCGTGAATATCCATCGCAGCCAGATGCCCGACCGCTTCGTTCAGCAGCCGCATGAACTGGCTGAAGCCTTCTGCGCTCTCCGTCTTGAACGCAAGACTGCGCTGGGTCAGTTCGTCCAGCAACCGCCTCGCCGGATGCGCCTCATCGGTGAAAAAGCGACCATCCTGCTGCACCAGCTGCTGGATCGCCGGCTCCAGCTTTTGCACCGCGCCTTGAACGGGGGCGAGCAGCCGCCCATCCAGCGCAATGTTTTCCATCATGCGGCCCAACACCTCCATGGCGATGACCGGAGAGTACGCCTGGCCATCCACCGGGGCGGTGTAGGGAACCGCATAGGCCACAGGAACCACGCCGGTTCCGCGCCAGCCTGAACCCGCTGCCGCAGGGCTGCCGGACAAGCGCCCCATCAGGTGTTCGAGCTGGGCCATGTCCTGCATGGCTTGGGCACCGGCGGCATGAGGATCCGGCCATGCAGACTGCAAGCTGACGGGTTGCGCCGGCCCGCCCCCATGGGCGCTCGCATCGTAGGCAAAGGGGTCGCCGCCGCCGGCCAGCATCTGGCGCAAGATGCCCACGGTCAACAAGGCTTCCTCGGCCGCCGCGGAAAGGGCATCCGGCAAAGGCTCCCCTTGCCACCCGGTCGATCCGCCCCCGCTCCGGGCATAGCCTGGCAGCATGCTGTTGTCGCTGTCGGGTGCGCTCATGGAATGACCGCCGTAGCCGGTCGAATAGCCCGCTCCATAGCCGGTGCTCTGGCTGGACGCACCATAACCACTGCGCCGAGCCCTGCCGGAGGGCGTGCCGAGCACGGCATATCCGACGGGTTCTATTCCATGCTCCCGAAGACTGGCGCAGGTGCTCTGGTACTCGGTTACCAGCAACTGGCCCAGCACTTCACGCATGTGCTGCATCCACAGTTGCCGCACGGGTGGTTCCACCCCGGTCTCGGCCACCACCCGTTGCAATGCGCGGAGGTAGTTTTCAGGACGCAGGGGGTTGCGTTCGGGTTGCACACTACGCAATCCCTGGGCGGAGCTGACCAGGGTGTTGAGCTCCGTCAGCACGGCGTCGGTGGCATGGACCACCAATTGCCGGGCCCGGGACAGCTCCACCTGGTCGTGCATTTCGGTTTCGTCCATGAGCGACAGCTCACCGAAATCCATGCCCGTGTCATCGACCGGGCGAGCGCCCGGTTTGGAGGACCCTTCGGCAAAAATTTCCAGCAAGGCCATGGGGAAAGCCCTGGCCAACGATGGCTCGTGCTGCTTGAGCAACCGCAAGGCTTCGCCGAGCAGAAAGCTTTGCTGAATGTCGCGGGTGGAAGACTCCTGCGCAGCCAAAGCGCCCTTGGTGGCCTGCACCAACTGCCCCATAAGGGCTTCGCCACCGCGCACGGCGTTGACAACGCAGGCACGAAACACCGCTCTCGATCGGGGCGCAGTGGGCGACATGCTGGGTGGAGGGAAAAAAGCTTCCAAGTGCAATCGTACTTGACCGCAAGCCTTTTGCTTTGATTTCCCTCTGATTTACTTGAGCGCCTTGAAACGCATGCGCTTGGGCTTGGCGCCCTCTTCACCCAGGCGACGCTTCTTGTCGGCCTCGTACTCCTGGTAATTGCCATCAAAGAAGGTCCACTGGCTGTCGCCCTCGGCCGCAAGGATATGGGTGGCAATGCGGTCCAGGAACCAGCGATCGTGGCTGATCACCAACACCGTGCCTGCGTATTCGAGCAGCGCATCTTCCAAAGCGCGCAGGGTTTCCACATCCAGGTCGTTGGAGGGTTCGTCCAGCAGTAGGACGTTGCCACCAGAGATCAGCGTCTTGGCCAGGTGCAGGCGCCCGCGCTCGCCGCCCGAGAGCATGCCCACCTTCTTTTGCTGGTCGCCACCATTGAAGTTGAAGCGCCCCGCATAAGCACGGCTGGCCATCGTGAACTTGCCGATGTTGATCATGTCCAGACCGCCGGAGATGTCTTCCCACACGGTCTTGTCATCTGACAGCGCATCGCGGTGCTGGTCCACAAAGGCCATTTTCACGGTCGAGCCGATGACGACTTCGCCGCTGTCGGGCTTTTCCTTGCCCGCAATCAGCTTGAACAGCGTGGACTTGCCGGCGCCGTTCGGGCCGATGATGCCAACGATGGCGCCGGCCGGGATGTTCATGCTCAGGTTGTCGATCAACACACGGTCGCCGAACGACTTGGTGACGCTCTTGAACTCGATCACCTGGGTTCCCAGGCGGTCGGCCACGGGAATGAAAATTTCGTTCGTTTCGTTGCGCCGCTGGTATTCGAAATCGGACAATTCCTCGAACCGCGCCAGACGGGCCTTGCTCTTGGCCTGGCGGGCCTTGGGGTTCTGGCGCGACCATTCCAGCTCCTTTTTCAGGGCCTTGGCGCGTGATTCTTCGCCCTTTTGCTCAGATTCCAGGCGGGCCTGCTTCTGGGTGAGCCAGTCGCTGTAGTTGCCCTTGTACGGAATGCCATGCCCCCGGTCGAGCTCCAGAATCCACTCGGCCGCGTTATCGAGAAAATAGCGGTCGTGGGTAATGGCGACCACCGTGCCGGGATAACGCTGCAGGAACTGCTCCAGCCAGTCCACCGATTCGGCATCCAGGTGGTTGGTGGGCTCATCGAGCAGCAGCATGTCGGGCTTGGACAACAGCAGGCGGCACAGCGCCACGCGGCGCTTCTCGCCCCCCGACAGCACACCGACCTTGGCGTCCCAGGCCGGCAGGCGCAGGGCGTCGGCGGCGATTTCCAGCTGGTGCTCGGAGTCGGTGCCGGCAGTGGCAATGATGGCTTCCAGGCGGGCCTGCTCGGCGGCAAGGGCGTCAAAATCAGCGTCCGCGTCGGCATAGGCCGCATACACCTCTTCGAGCTTGGCCTTGGCAGCAAACACCTCGCCCATGGCTTCTTCAACGCTTTCGCGCACCGTGTGGTCCGGGTTGAGCTGCGGCTCCTGGGGCAGATAGCCAATCTTGATGCCCGGCATGGCGATGGCCTCGCCTTCGATCTCCTTGTCCACGCCCGCCATGATCTTGAGCAAAGTGGACTTGCCAGAGCCATTGACCCCCAGCACGCCAATCTTGGCGCCGGGGAAGAAGCTCAGGGAAATGTCTTTCAAGATCTGCCGTTTGGGCGGCACGGTCTTGCTGACACGGTTCATGGAAAATACGTATTGGGCCATTCGGTCTCTCAACTGCAAAAGTGGGCAGAAATTCTGCGTTCAAACTGAGATTATCGGGCCATGCGACAATACGCAGCGTTGCGGGCTCCAGTTGCCCGCCACATCAGCAATCTGCTGGGGACGAAGGAAGATCATCTTCCGGGCTCCCACCCTTGAACCTCATCTGCCTAAGACTGGCTCGGCAACCCACCGGTTGCCACGACAGGCCGATACCCAGCGCCCCGGACGGGCGCATCCACTGACATGAAATTTGAAGAACTGAATCTGGCTCCTGCCATTTTGAAGGCCGTGCTCGAACAAGGCTACGAGACCCCCACCCCCATCCAGGCGCAGGCCATTCCGGCCGTACTGGCGGGCCACGACCTTCTGGCCGGCGCACAGACCGGCACCGGCAAGACCGCCGCGTTCACCCTGCCCATGCTGCACCGCCTGTCGCAAAGCGCTGCACCCAAGAACAAGTTTGGCGGCAAGGGCATCCGCGCCCTGGTATTGACCCCCACCCGCGAACTCGCGGCCCAGGTGGAAGAGTCGGTCCGCGAATACGGCAAATACCTCGACATCAACTCCACCGTCGTCTTTGGCGGCGTGGGCATGAACCCCCAGATCGACCGCATCAAGCGCGGCGTGGACATTCTGGTGGCCACCCCCGGCCGCCTGCTCGACCTGCAGCAACAGGGTTTCCTGGACCTGTCCACCGTGCAGGTGCTGGTGCTCGACGAAGCCGACCGCATGCTGGACATGGGCTTCATCCACGACGTGAAGAAGGTGCTGGCCCTGGTGCCCAAAGACAAGCAGAGCCTGCTGTTCTCGGCCACTTTCAGCGACGAGATCCGCGATCTGGCCAACACCCTGCTCAAGAGCCCGCAGAGCATCCAGGTCACGCCCAGCAACACCACGGTGCAGCGCATCACGCAGGTGATCCACCCCGTGGGCCGCGGCAAGAAAAAACAGGTGCTGCTGCACATCATCCAGCAGCACAACTGGAGCCAGGTGCTGGTGTTCACGCGCACCAAATTTGGCGCCAACAACGTGGCCGAGTTTCTGACCAAGAACGGCGTCAACGCCATGGCCCTGCATGGCAACAAGAGCCAGAGCGCCCGCACGCAGGCCCTGGCCGGCTTCAAGAGCGGTGACATCCGCGCCCTGGTTGCCACCGACATCGCGGCGCGCGGCATCGACATCGACGAGCTGCCGCACGTCGTCAACTACGAAATCCCGAACGTATCGGAAGACTACGTGCACCGCATCGGCCGCACCGGCCGCGCGGGCAACAGCGGTGAAGCCGTCAGCCTGGTCTGCATGGACGAGGAAGGTTTCATGATGGACATCGAGCGCTTCACCAAGCAGCAGATTCCCGTGCAAGTTATCGAAGGCTTCGGCCCCGACGCCGGCGAAAAAGCCGAGCCCATCGCCATGGGCCGCCAGACCATCTGGGGCGGCGCAGGCAAGCCGCCGAGCCGTGACGTCATGCAGGCCGCCGCCAAGGCAGCCCGCAGCGAGATGATGGATCGCATCCGCACCAACAAGGCCGGCCAGGGTGGCGGTGGTGACCGTGGCCCTCGCCAGGCCGGTGGTGGCAATGGCGGTGGCAATGCCCCTCGCTCCGGCCGCGGTGGCGGTGGCGGTGGCGGCCAGGGTGGTGGCGCGCATGGAGGCGCCCAGGCGCCGGCACGCAGCCGCGCTCGCCCAGCCGGTGGCGGCGGTTATGGCGGCGGCAACCGCTACGACGACGCACAACCCCCCCGCCCGAACGCCCACCTGGGCACGCATTCGGGCCACAGCAACCCGGGCCAGCGCAACGCGGGCCATTCGGCCGGTGGCCAGCCCGACCCCATGCGCACCAGCGTGGACAGCATGGCAGGCAGCGGTCGCCGTGGCGGTGGTGGATACCGGGGCAACTCGGGCGGTGGTGGCGGCTATGGCGGTGGCACAGGTGGCGCTGGCGGCCGGGGCGGCGGGTCTCGCGGGCCGGGCGGGAATCGCGGCTCTTTTGGCCGCTGAGCATCGAAGCCCTGGCCCCGGCGAACCTTCACGTCACGTCACGTCGAGGGCGTGGTTGAAATGGTGCTCGACGCCACCGCCAGCTGCACCGCCCCGGTCACCCGGGATCGTTTGTTCAGATGGCACGCCGCCCTGTCCCCCTAGGGCTATCCGGGCCTGGCCCGGATCCACATGGGCGGCTGGCGCGACGATGCCACAGGTCCGATGCAGGTGGTCTCTGGCCCGCTGGGTCGCCAACGCGTGCATTTCGAAGCGCCGCCGGCCGACCGGCTGGTGATCGCCTCCAGCCGGGTCTTGGGATGAGCCAGCCGCACGTACCAGCCCCACCCGTTGTAGACCAGCGCCACGGCCCGGGCGCTGAGCGCGCAGCGCTCGATGTCTTGCTGCTAGTGCAGTGCTGCGGGTGCTATGCTTTCATGCTGGAGATCGAGCGCATCACGCGCAGAAACATGCACAACGGAACATTGCTCGCAGCTGTAGATCTGGGATCTAACAGCTTTCGCCTTGAAATTGGCCGCTTCGAGCACGGCCACATCCAGCGGATGGAATATCTCAAGGAAACCGTCCGCCTCGGCAATGGCCTTGACGAAGAGTTCAATCTCACACCCGAAGCGATGCAGCGCGGTTTGGATTGCCTGGCACGCTTTGGTGAGCGCCTGGCGGGTTTTGAACGTGCCCAAGTGCGTGCCGTGGCAACCCAAACCCTTCGCGAAGCCCGCAACCGCGAAGTTTTTCTGACGCGTGGCGGCGAAGTTCTGGGCTACGCCATTGATGTGGTTTCGGGCCCCGAAGAAGCTCGGCTGATCTACCAGGGCGTTGCACGCCTGCTTCCCCAATCGGACGAACGCCGGCTGGTGGTGGACATTGGTGGCCGCTCCACTGAATTCATCCTTGGCCAACAATTCAAGCCTAACACCGTGGCATCTTTCAGGGTTGGCAGCGTGGCTTGGTCCACGCGCTACTTTGCCGATGGCCAATTCACGCGGCAGGCATTCCTGGCCGCAGAAATCGCAGCCAAAGCTGTACTGGACGAGGCCCTTGGCACTTTCCGCCCCGACACCTGGGATGTTGCCTACGGTTCCTCTGGCACCGCTGGCGCAGTGGGCGACATCCTCGCTGCTGCGGGTGGCCCCGAGGGCCTCATCACCGCGGAGGGGCTGGACTGGCTTCAGGACCGCCTGCTGCGCTCACACCATGCAGACCGCGTGCGCCTGGAGGGGCTCAAGGAAGACCGACGGGCCGTGATTGGCGGGGGCATCAGCGTGCTGCGGGCTGTTTTCGATCTCCTCGAAATTCGGCAGATGCACGTGGCGCAAGGCGCGTTGCGCCAAGGCGCACTCTACGACCTGCTGGACCGCGAACAGCCCGAAACCGACTTGAGAAACACCACGGTGAATGGCCTGATGCAGCGTTTCGCCGTCGATACAGCCCAGGCCGAGCGGGTTGCCCGCGTTGCATCCACCCTCTTCACCCAGGCGGCGCCCCTGAACAGCGATCGCGCAGCACGCAAGCTCGAATGGGCAGCACACCTGCATGAAATTGGCGGCATCATTTCGCACAGCGAATACCACCGCCATGGCGCCTACATCCTTGACCACACCGATGCCGCAGGATTTGCCGTGTCCGAGCTGCACAGGCTCGGTGCCCTGGTGCTGGGACAGCGAGGCAAAGTCCGCAAGCTGGAAATTGAACTGATCAATGACTCGATTTTCTCCCTGCAGTTGCTGAGTCTGCGTGTAGCAGTTGCGCTTTGCCATGCCCGGCGCGACCCGGAAATAGAGGGTCTATCCTTGCACGCCGTGGGCACGCGCCACACCATCAGCACCAGGGCGGGATGGGCTGCTACCTACCCGCAATCGGCCTACCTGCTGCGCGAAGAGGTGGTGGCCTGGCAAAAAACGCCGTGGGAACTGGAACTCAATCTGGGATGACTTGATGCAATAAACGGTATAAACTGTTTATATTGTTTATTTATTCATTTATTACATGACCACGTCCACCCCGGCTCCAAGCACCACCCCGACCCTGGCTCCGATCCCCACGCCAACTTCCGCTCAACCTGCAGCCAAGACCGTCGCCGCAGGCACAGCTTCCGCGGCAGTTGCTTCCAAGGTTAAAAAGCTGGCCACAACCGAACCCAAGGCGGTTACCGAAGCACTAGCGAAGCCTGTCAAACGTGCCTCAGTCACTGCCAGGGCAAAAGTAAAACCCGCTGCTCCTGTACCAGCGTTGCCAGCCAAGGAGGCTCGCGCCAAAAAGCCCAAACTGGTTCGCGACAGTTTCACCATTCCAAAAGATGAGTATGCAGTCATTGAGACACTCAAGAAGCGTGCTGACTCGCTTGCCCAACCAGCCAAGAAAAGCGAGTTGCTGCGTGCCGGCCTGAAGGTGTTGGCAGGACTCTCGGACGCAGCTCTGCGCACTGCCCTGCAGGCTGTTCCGTCCATCAAGACAGGGCGCCCCACCAAGGAACAAGCCCCTGCGCCAAAGACTGCTGCCAAGGCCACACGCAAGTAATCTGGAGATCGCCAGACAGGGTCGAAATGGCCCTGCGATTGCGGCGGATCAGAGGAATTCGGGGGACTGCACCGTCATGAGCACGGTCTGGCAATGGTCCAGTCGCTGGCGCTGGCGAAGCCACCAGACGGCGCCTTTGCGCACGGCGCATTCGGGCGCCTGCAATCCCATCAGCTGCGCTATCGTCTGGCCAAGTACAGGCTGGTGGCCAACAATCAGCACGGCCCCACGGGTTCGCGGCCATTGGGCCAGTTCCAGCAAATCCTCCACGGTGCCGCCCGGCAGCAACTCGGCACGCATCTTGAACTTGCGGCCCAACGCTTTGGCTGTCTGCTCCGTTCTCCGAGCCGGACTGGCAAGCACCCGCAAACCTTCTGGCAATTGCCTGTCCAGCCATGCGGCCATGCGTGCCGCCTGTTTTTCACCCCGTGGGGTGAGAGGACGGGCCGTATCGTCCATGCCATCAGCCGCATCCTCGGCTTCCGCATGGCGCCAGAGGATGAGGTCCATCATACCGCTCCCTGATCGGGTCGTGCTGCCGGTGCCACGGCGCTGTAGCGCACCATCAACGCATTCTGGGCGCCCTTGCCGGTGACGGGATTGGGCGCGCGCTCATAGGTTCCATCCGCCTTGAGCGTCCAGGCGTCCTTGTCGTCGTAAAGATAAGCCACCAGGCACTCATCCACGATCTGCTGACGCAAAACGGGGTCTGTGACAGGCCAGGCGAGTTCCACCCGACGCATCATGTTGCGGTTCATCCAGTCGGCGCTGGACAGGTACAAATCCTCCTGGCCACCTGACCGGAAATAGAACACCCGCGTATGCTCCAGGAATCGGCCGATCACCGAACGCACCCGGATGTTGTCGGTGACACCGGGCAACTGGGCCGGCAACATGCAGGCGCCCCGCACAATGAGATCAATCCGAGCCCCCTGCTGCCCAGCAAGTATCAGCGCACGAATCAATGCCTCGTCCGTGAGGGCATTCATCTTGGCAACAATGCGTGCATCTTCTCCGCGACTGGCGGCCAGTCCCACCTGTTCAATTTTCTCCACCATGCGGCGCTGCAGGTGAAACGGTGCCAGCAGCAACCTGCGCAATCTGGGGGGGCGGTTCTGGCTGGCCAGATGGTTGAACACTCCATCCATGTCTGCAGTAGTTTCCTCATCCGCAGTGAGATAGCTCAGATCGGTGTATAGGCGCGCCGTGCGCATGTTGTAGTTACCCGTGGACAAATGCCCATAGCGGCGAAGCTGACGCCCCTCGCGTCGAGTCACCAACAGCATCTTGGCATGTGTCTTGAGCCCCACCACACCGTAAACCACCTGGGCACCGATGGATTCAAGCGCCTCGGCCCAGTTGATGTTGGCTTCTTCATCAAAACGCGCCTTGAGCTCCACCACGGCCATGACCTCCTTGCCGCGGCGCACCGCCTCGGTCAACAGATCCATGAGCTCGGAGTCTGAACCGGTGCGGTAAATGGTCTGCTTGATCACCAGAACCTGCGGGTCATTGACTGCTTCACGCAGAAAGGCCAGCAAACCGTCAAAACTCTCGAACGGCTGGTGCATCACAATGTCGCGGTGGCGCAGTTGCTCGAGAATGGAAACGCCAGGCTGAATCTGGCGCGGCCAGACGGAACGCCAGGGTGGAAACAGCAGCGCAGGGGCGTTGACCAGATCCACCAACTGGGTCAGGCGCACCAGGTTCACAGGCCCGCTGACACGATAGAGGGCGGCGTCCGGCAACTCAAACTGCTCCAGCAAAAAATCCGAAAGAAACGCTGAACAACCGGAAGACACCTCCAGCCGCACAGCCTGGCCATAGTGGCGGTGCTGCAGCCCCTGGCGCAGGGCTGTTCTCAGGTTGCGGACATCTTCTTCGTCCAGTGCAAGATCGGAGTGGCGAGTCACGCGAAACTGCGAAAACTCGGTGACCTCTCGCCCGGGAAAAAGGTCGTGCAGATGCGCCCGCACGATGCTGGAGAGACTGACAAACAAATCCTCCTTGGGCGCTAACTTGGCCGGCATGCGGATCAGTCGCGGCAAGGCGCGAGGGATTTTGACGATGGCAATTTCGTTTTCTCGCCCAAACGCATCGCGGCCCTTGAGTCGCACGATGAAATTCAACGATTTGTTGGCAACCTGCGGAAATGGATGGGCAGGGTCCAGCCCCACGGGAATGAGCAGCGGTCGCACCTCGCGCATGAAATAGTCATGAACCCAGCGCTTTTGCACCTCCGACCGATCACCATGCGCAACAATGCGAATACCGTGTACCGCAAAAGCCGGCACCAAGGAGTCGTTGTACAGCGCGTATTGCCGCGCCACAAGATCATGCACCTGGGTGGACAGGGCTTCAAAGGATGCTTCAGTGTAAAAGCCCTTGGTCTCACCGTTTTTGGCAGCGGTGATGTGCGGAGCAGCCCTCACCTCAAAGAACTCGTCCAGGTTGGAAGA
>DCVY01000208.1:45673-49128 GCA_002327945.1 Acidovorax delafieldii
TAAGCAAATTATATGCCTAGCATCAGGCGTGCCAGATCGCCCGACCGGACGGGCACGAGATGCTGAACAAAAAGTGTTGTCGCCTTGTTCCAAGTGAAGTCCAGCGCGCGGCGGCGGGCTTCGTGGCGCGGAACGGCCAGCGCGGCCTGGCATGCCGAGAGCAGATCGTGGTGCAAAACACCACCCCTGGCACCCTGCGGCTCAGCCGCCCCGAGAACCTCCTGAGGACCATCCACCGGATACGCCGCAACCGGGGTTCCGCAGGCCATGGCCTCCAGCATGACCAGCCCAAAGGTCTCCGATCGGCTGGGAAACACGAACACATCTGCAGCGGCATACAGTTGCGCAAGGGATTGCCGATCCAGCAGCCCCATCCAGCGCACCTCCGGGTAACGCTCCTTCAATCGCTGCTCCAGCGGGCCCACACCACACACAATCTTGGTGCCGGGCATCTTTATTTGCAGAAAGGACTCAATATTCTTTTCGTACGATATTCGTCCCACATACAGGCTCACAGGATGCGCCAGCGCACCAAGCACACGGCTGGACAAAGCCTGCCCCTGGAACGAGAACGCCTGCGCATCCACACCGTGGGTCCACTGGCGCAAATTACGAAAACCACGGCGCTCCAGCATCTGAAGGACACCATGCGTGGGCACCATGACTCCAGAGGATGGGCTGTGAAAGTGCCGTAACAACGCATAGCCCCATGACAGCGGGATGCGCAAGGCGGCGTTCAGTATTTCAGGAAATTTCGTGTGAAATGCCGTGGTGAAAGCCAGCTTGTGGCGCAGACAGTAGCTACGGGCAGCCCAGCCAAGGGGTCCCTCCGTGGCGAGATGGATGGCGTCCGGCTGGATGGCGTCCATGGCGTGGCCCAAGGGAACTGCCGGGCGCACGGCAAGATCAATGCCCGCATAACCCGGACAGGGGCGGGTTCGAAATTGACCTGGGTGAATGACATGGACTTCATGCCCCAGCCCCTGCAGCTGCTGCACCAATTCCACGAGTGTCGTTACCACCCCATTCACCTGCGGATGCCATGCATCCGTCACCAGCGCAATTTTCATGCTATCACTTCCGAAACAGGGGCCGCGGCCGGGGCCTCGCGCCGGACAGGCCATTGCAACAACTCCAAACGACCGTCCAGATGCTCGACCAAGGCGGTATGGCTCTCGACCCAGTCACCATCATTGCAATACAGAATGCCGTCGATCTCCCGCATTTCTGCACGATGGATATGTCCGCAGACCACACCATGGTGCCCACGCCGGCGCGCCTCTGCGGCAACAGCCACCTCGAAATCCGTCACGTAGTTGAGCGCTTTTTTGACTTTGCTCTTGAGGTACGCAGACAAGGACCAATACGGCAAACCCATGCGCGCGCGAAACGTGTTGAGGTGCCGATTGAGCTTGAGCGTGAACTCGTACAGGTTATCTCCCAGATAGGCCAGCCACTTGGCACACTGAATGACACCATCAAAGTAGTCACCATGGGTCACCCAGAGCTGTCGGCCATCAGCCGTCAGGTGCACGGTATCTTCAACCACCTCGATGCCGCCAAACGAATGCCCCACAAACGCACGGGCGAATTCGTCGTGATTACCCGGAACAAACACCACACGGCACCCCTTGCGGGCACTGCGCAGCAGTTTCTGCACGACATCGTTGTGGGCCTGCGGCCAGAACCATCTGCGACGCAGTTGCCACCCATCCACGATGTCCCCCACGAGGTAAAGCGTTTCACAGGGGTGGTGCTTCAAAAAATCCAGCAAGGCCGCTGCCTGACAGCCCGGCGTTCCGAGGTGCAGATCGGAAATGAATACTGCACGAAAACGATGCAACTCGGACCCATGCGTGTCCCCTGCTTTGCTGGTGACATCCTCCGCCCCCATGGCATTGACCCAGGGTCCGATGGCGTCGAACGCCGCACGCATCAGGCCCCCAGAAAGTGCTTGCGGTAGCGGGAGGGCAAATCGGCAATGCGCATCAACATCGGCAAATCGGCGGTGTTGAAATCCGGATCCCAGGCAGGAGCTCCCAGAACCCGGGCACCCAGGCGCAAGTAGCCCTTGATCAAGGCGGGTGGATCGATCAGCAAAGACCCGTCGAGCTGCTCCACAGGCAATGGCAACCGAGGCCGCACATGAAAATCAATCGGCGCCATGTGGGTCTGGCGCAATTGCTGCCAGATGCTAGCCGCCGCATCCCCACTCACCACGCCGTTGTGCAGCATCGGAATGCTGGCACAGCCAATCATGGTATCGAGCTGATTGCGCACCATGAAGTCAGCCAGGGCGCCCCACAGCGCCAGGATGACACCACCATGGCGGTGATCCGGATGCACGCAACTGCGGCCCAACTCGACCATGCGGGGTCGCAAACTGCGCAACCGGGTCAGATCAAATTCGTTATCGCTGTAGGTGCCTCCCACCCGCTTCGCTTGCTCAGGGGTGAGCACCCGATAGGTGCCAATCACCTGCTGACTTGGCACATCACGCACCAGCAGATGCTCACAGTAGTCATCAAACAGATCCACATCATGGCCGGGTATGGTCGTTGCCAGCCGCGCACCCATTTCTGCAGCAAAAACATCGAATCGCAACCGCTGCGCCTGACGCACTTCATCCAGGTGCCGCGCCCAGCCCACCTGAACATTTCCCTGCACCTGTACCAGCGGGGCAACGCTGCCTTTGCCATCTGTGCGACCATGCGCCCCGGCGGGAAGTGAGGCCGACAACAGCGGCAGCGGAAGGTTGGGTAACTCATTCATAGGACGACTCCTAGGGGGCAGGAAGGTAACTTTTCCGAAAATCGCTACCCATTGACAGGCATCGCTTTCTTGACGAGCAAGTTTGAAAGCCTGCTGTGACAATGCCATGTCTCCATGGTGTCGAGTTCATGACAAATTAATCGCCGAAAGCACGGCCGCCGCCAGAGGCCATGTTTTCAGACAACGCTGCGCCACACCCAGAAAAGTCTCAGCCGTCTGCTGCGATGCCAGACGACAGCTTGTGCACCTTCAACGCAACGTTCATGGTGCTTCCCCACCCCCTATCGGCTACGATGAAAGAGGTTATGGGGAGGCAGGCAGCAGGCCCAGATGGAGATGTCTGTGGGTGGCATGGACCCCGAACCTGACGTGACCCGGTGCGCTGAACCGTGCCCCGGATTTCCATAGAGCGCGAACGCCGCGCTCAGCGCTTCGCAGCCAGCGCTTTTGTCCTGGCAGTGCGTGCCATTGAACAGCATGGCATAGATGGTGCGCAGCATCTTATGGGCCAAGGCGACGATGGCATTGACAACCCAGGCAATGGTGCCCACGGTCTCCAGCGCAGCAAACGGACTCTTCCAGTACACCCCTGTGCCCTCCATGACCGCCACCCCGGGCCTGATCTCAAGCACCCACTGCGCCAGAGCGCGGCGGTTGCGTTTGAACCTAACGTTCATGGTGCA
>DCVY01000135.1 GCA_002327945.1 Acidovorax delafieldii
CTAGGCTCAAAGGATTCTTGCCATGAACATTCGTGTCGCTCTTATCGCCTCTGCCTGCGCTGCCCCCCCTTGCCCTGGGTGGGCGTACTTCCCACCCCGCCAACGCCCAGATCGGCGCCGCCCACGGTGCATTGGTCGGCAATGAACTCGGCAAGGACCGCGATCAGTCCAAACCCCGCCGCTGAAGCAGTTCCATGACAAAAAAATGCCTGGCGCGGAGTGATTCCGCGCCAGGCACTTTTTTTATCCATCAGGCTGCGCTGGCTTTGCGACCGGCGCGCCAGGCGCCAAAGATCGCCATGACCCCAGGAATGAAGATCAGCGCCCAGATGATCTTGTCCAGGTTGGCTTTCACCCAGGCAAAGTTGCCAAAGAAATAGCCGGCAGAGCAGATCCCCAGCACCCACAGCAGGGCGCCACCCACATTGAAGGCCGTGAACTTGCCGCGCCCCATCTGCGCCACGCCGGCCACGAACGGGGCAAAAGTGCGAATGAAGGGCATGAAGCGCGCAATCACAATGGTGATACCGCCATAGCGCTCATAAAAATCATGGGCCTGATTGAACGCACGGCGGTTGAACCAGCGCGAGTCTTCCCACTGGAACACCTTGGGGCCGAGATACCGGCCGATCGTGTAGTTGCACTGGTCGCCCAGGATCGCCGCCGCAATCAGCACGGCGCAGGCGAGCGGAAAACTCATCATTCCAGCCCCGCACAGTGCGCCCACGATGAACAGCAGCGAATCGCCCGGCAAAAAGGGCATGACCACCACACCGGTTTCCACAAACACGATCAGGAACAACAGGGCATACACCCAGGCCCCATAGCTGGCCACAAAAGCTTCGAGGTATTTATCGACATGCAGGATGAAGTCGATCAAAAACGTCACTAATTCCATGGGGATTCCGGCAAGACAAGAGAGGCGCACATTATCCCCACCGGCCCGAGCCGCCCGCGCGGTGCCCCTGCGCGGTCCCCGCCCTAAAATCGGCCGGTGAACGACGCTTTGACCTCCCCACCGCCCCGCCGCCCGATCCGCGACCTGCCCGACGAGCTCATCAGCCAGATCGCCGCCGGCGAAGTGGTGGAACGCCCGGCCTCCGTGGTGCGCGAACTGGTGGACAACGCCCTGGACTCGGGCGCCACGCAAGTCACCGTGCGCCTGCTGGCCGGTGGTGTGCGGTTGATTGCCGTGGAAGACGACGGCTGCGGCATTCCGCACGACGAGCTGCCCATTGCCCTGCGCCGCCACGCCACCAGCAAGATCACCAGCCTGAACGACCTGGAAACCGTGGCCACCATGGGTTTTCGGGGCGAGGCGCTGGCCGCCATCGGCTCGGTGTCGGAGATGGCGCTACTCTCGCGCCCCGCGCAGCAGCCGGGCGCCTTCCTGCTCGATGCCCGCAGCGGCGAGCTGCGCCCGGCAGCGCGCGGCACCGGCACCACGGTAGAGGTGAAAGAGCTGTTTTTTTCTACCCCCGCGCGCCGCAAGTTTTTGAAGACCGATGCCACCGAGCTGGCGCATTGCATCGAATCGGTGCGCCGCCATGCACTGGCGCGGCCCGATGTGGGCTTTGCCATCTGGCACGAGGGCAAGCTGGTGGAGCAATGGCGCGCCACCTTCGTGCCGGGTGATACCAACGTGCAGGATGCTCTGGCGCGCCGCCTGGCCGATGTGCTGGGCGAAGATTTTGTGGCGCAATCCGTGGCCGTGCAGCACCGTGCCGGGCCCGTCACCGTGACAGGCCGCGCGGGCCTGCCCGATGCGGCCCGCTCGCGCGCCGACCAGCAATACTGCTATGTCAACGGCCGCTTCGTGCGCGACAAGGTGCTCACGCACGCGGCGCGCAGCGCCTACGAAGACGTGCTGCACGGCCACAAGCAGCCCGTGTATGCGCTGTATGTCGAGATCGACCCCGCGCGCGTGGACGTGAACGTGCACCCCACCAAGATCGAGGTGCGCTTTCGCGACAGCCGCGAGGTGCACCAGGCCGTGCGCCATGCGGTGGAAAACGCGCTGGCGGCCCCCCGCGCCGCAGCATTGGCCGCCGCCGATGCACCACCCAGCCCGGAAACAGCCGCACCACACAGCAGCGCCGGGGACTTCAAGCAAAAACAACCGCTAGCGCACATGTGGAAAGCGCAAGCAGCTATCCAATTTGAAGAACGCGGCCACCATGTGGCGGACCTTCAAGCGCTGTGGGGCCACACAGCAATGCCTGCAACGCCCCCGACAGAGCCCCAGTGGGCACCCGACGCCCCCGCAGCGGCGTGGCTGCACGCTGCGGCATCCACCGCCCCGCCCAGAGGCGCTGGCAGCCCAGGCGCTGGCCTGGCGAGCGTTGCAGCAACCAATGCGGCAGGCCGCAACGCCGAGGCCGCCTGGCCCCTGGGCCGCGAAGGCAGTGAGGCCGCCTGGCCCCTGGGCCGCGCGGTGGCCCAGCTCCACGGCATCTACATCCTGGCCGAAAACGCGCAGGGGCTGGTGCTGGTGGACATGCATGCCGCCCATGAGCGCATCGTCTACGAGCGCCTCAAGGCCCAGGTAGACGGCGGCGCGTGCATTGCCAGCCAGCCGCTGCTGATACCCGCCACCTTTGCCGCCACACCCGAAGAAGTGGCCACCGCCGAAGAAGCAGCCGAGGTGCTGGCCACGCTGGGCCTGGAAGTGGTGCCCTTCTCGCCCAAAACCCTGGCCGTGCGCGCGGTGCCCACCACACTCGCCCAGGGCGATGCCGTGGAACTGGCCCGCAGCGTGCTGGCCGAGCTGGCTGCGCACGACGCCACCACCGTGGTGCAGCGCGCGCGCAACGAAATCCTGGGCACCATGGCCTGCCATGGCGCGGTGCGCGCCAATCGCAGGCTCACCATCGATGAGATGAATGCTCTGCTGCGGCAGATGGAGACCACCGATCGTTCAGACCAGTGCAACCACGGCCGCCCCACCTGGCGGCAGCTCTCGATGAAAGAGCTGGACGCGCTGTTCCTGCGCGGGCGATAGTTGGCCTCAACACAAACAGAAA
>DCVY01000092.1 GCA_002327945.1 Acidovorax delafieldii
CCGGCAAGCCCCGCCAGAAAGCCCCGCAGCATGCGACTGCCCTCGTCGTACACCGCGTGCTCGATCGGCGAGTTGGGGCGGGCCGGCACCCAGGGCGGATTGCACACCACCAGCGGCGCACGCCCGGCGGGGAACAGTTCCACCGACTGCAGCTCGATCTGCGGCAGCACACCCAGGCGCTGAAGGTTGTCGCGGGCGCAGGCCAAAGCGCGCGGGTCCTGGTCGGTGGCCACCACGCGCTGCACGCCGCGGCGCACCAGCAGGGCCGACAAAACGCCCGTGCCCACTCCGATGTCAAAAGCCAGCGCCTTCGACGGCAGGGCAGCCGCGGCCACCAGTTCCACGTATTCGCCGCGCACGGGCGAAAACACGCCGTAATGCGGATGGATGCGGTTGTTGGGTGCAGCGCCCAGGGCAGGCACTTCCACGCCTTTTTTGCGCCACTCGTGCGCACCCACCAGGCCCAGCAACTCGCGCAGCGAGGCCACCGAGCGCTCGCCCGTGGCCGGGCCCCAGGCTTCGGTGCAGGCCTGGCGCAGGTCGGGGGCGCGGCGCAGGGCAATGCCGTAATCACCCCCCACAGGGATGAGCAAGGCCGACAGCACGCGGGCGCGCTGCGCCTGCGCCTGGCGGTGCAGGTGAAACGCCTCCACCGCCGTGGCCACCGCGCGCTTTTCTGCTGCCTTGGCCCCAGCCTTGGACGGCTTGCGGTCCACCCGCCGCATAAGGGCCTGCAGCAGCATGCGGGCGTTCTGAAAGTCGCCCTGCCACAGCAGGCCGGTGCCTTCACAGGCCAGCCGGTAGGCTGTGTCGGCGGACAGCGTGTCATCGGCCACCACCACGCGGCGCGGCGCGGCGGCCCCGCTTTCGGAGCGCCAGCGGGCTTCGTGGGCCTGGCCCGAGTCGCTCCAGGAGATCATGGGAAGGCCTCAGTTCTTAGTTGATGGGGCGTTTGAGGCGAACTTCTTCGATCTTCACGCCACCCACCACGGACGTCTTGGCGGTGGAGAGCTCGCGCTTGAAGCCGGCCATTTCATGGAAGCGGATGGCGCGCTCGTTGCGCAAGGGCACCCACGCGGTCACATTGGTGCAGCCTTCTTCGTGCAGGCCGTCGCGGGCGGCATCCCACAGGGCCAGGCCTACGCCCTGGTTCCAATGGGTGGGCGCGGCATAGATGGCCCAGATTTCACCGGTGGTGGGGCGGGACTTTTCATCGCGCGAGCGGTCATAGCCGACGAAACCCACGATCTTTTCGCCATCGATGGCGACCTGCACCTGCGGCTCGCAATACTCGATGGCCTCGCGCCAGTAGGCTTGGCGCTTTTCAACCGACATGGATTTCAACTGCTCGTCTGGCACCAGACCTTTGTAAGCCTCTTGGGCGGATACGGTATGGATCTGGGCAATGGCTTTGGCATCGCGAAGCGTGGCGGGACGAACCTGGATACTGGACATGAAAAAACCGAACGAAAACAGGGGGTGAAAAAGCAAAAAGGATCGGCATTGTCGCCGCAAACGCTTTTTCACCCTGCGCCGCTGGTTTATCCATGGGGCAGCACAGGACGTGTCATCCATCAATTTCCCCACGCGAAACCCAGCCAGGCCGTGCAGTGTTGGGCGCCCTGAGTACCATGCAGCCCAGCTACACAAGCGAAGGGCAACGACGCAATGCGCGGCCTGGATGGCATTCCCTTCGGGCTGGCTGCGCAATGCGGCCTCTGCTTTGTCGGGCGGCTTGCCAATAGCACGCTATTGGCTGCGTCCCCCTTCGCGCATCCATCCGCATTGCGCGGCCAGCGCGTGGGGGAATGGATGGATGACACGCCCTACCCCCCTCAAACCGCCTTCAGGCCATCGCCATTGCCGCCTTTTCCGATCCGGTTGCCACGCCCTGCGCCCGGGCGCGCTTGTTGCGCGGGCGCGGCACTTTCACCTCCGGTGGCACCCCGTTGATGGCCCCCAGGCCCAGCACCAGTGTCACGCTGTGCGATGCATCCTCACGTTCATCCGGCGCATAGGGGCGGTAGTTGCCGTTGTCGGCGCCAGGGCTGCGCTGCACTGCATGAAACACCACACGAGCCCCCTCCCGGCTGGCACCCGTGCACAGCACACGCAAACGCGCGTCACGATCGAGCGCCAGGCCCATGTGGCCGGGCCGGTTGATGAGGTCGGTGCGAATGGCGCGCCAGGTCTGCCCGCCGTCCAGCGAAAACTGCCAGGTGCCCGCCTGCGTTTCCAGGTATTCGATGACCACGCCGGCCCATGCCTGCAGGTGGGCGCAGTTTTCCTGCAGCAGATGGGCCACGGTGTTGCCCCCCACGCCAGCCCCCGCGCCATTCGCCAAGGCGCGCCGATCGGCAGTGTGTGAACGGTGGCCGGAAGATCCGGCGGCAGAATGGAAAGCGAAAGCACTGTCACTCATGAGGAAACCTTTTTGTGGAAGACCAAAACAGGATCGGTTGCGCGTTGCGATCGGGCCACAAACCGCCACAACACCTGGGTCAAAGTCTAGAAAGCGCATGCGGGTGCGTCCATCGCACAAATGGACTAGACCCGCGCGCCGGTGTTGTGCGCAATACTCACACCCATGCCTGCCAGCCTGTTGCTTGTTGACGACCACACTTTGTTTCGTACCGGGCTGCGCCTGATCGTGCAGGACCACCCGGCGGTGGACTCCATTTCCGAGGCCGGTACCGTGGCCGAAGCCTGTGCGCTGCAGCTGAACGCGGTGGATCTGGTGCTGCTCGATATCCAGATGCCCGGCATGAGCGGCCTGGACGGTCTGCGCCTGTTGCGCCAGGCCTGCCCCCGGGCGCGCATCGTGCTGGTGTCTGCCAGCGTGGCGCCCGACGCTGTTTACGAGGCGCGCATGCGCGGTGCCGACGGCTTTTTGCCCAAGTCGGCCAGTGGCGAGGACATTCTGCAAGCAATCACCTGCGCGCTGTCGGGAGCGCCCTGCTTTCCACCCAACAGCGGCAACACCACCACCACGCGCGGGCCGGCAGCGCCCTCGCTGACGGCTCGCCAGCTCGACGTGCTTTCGCTGCTGTGCACCGGCAAGCCCAACAAGGTGATTGCGCGCGATCTGGGGCTGAGCGAGAACACCGTGCGCGTGCATGTGGCCGCCATCTTTGCGCAGCTGGGTGTCAACAGCCGCAGCGCTGCCTTGCTGGCAGCCCAGCGGCTGGGCCTATCGTTGCCGCCGTTGCATGATGCCGCCTGACATGCCGGGGGCCGCTGCGCGCTGGCCCTGCCCGTCGCTGGGCTGGGAGCGCGACGAGGTGCTGCGCGAGCAGGTCGCATTGCTGCGGCAAAATTTTCCCATGACCCTGCTGGCCTCGCTGGCCACGGCACTGGGCACGATGTGGGTGATGGCCGGCGTGGTCGACTCGCAGGCAATGGCCGCATGGCTGGTCTCGCATGTGCTGGTGGTGACGGCGGTCTATCTCTCGCTGCGCAGCATGGACCCCTATGCCGCACCCGCCCGCCATGCGGCCTACAAGCTGCTGGCCTGCATGGCTGGCATGGGACTGAGCTGGGGCTGCCTGGGCCTGGTGGTGATGCACTGGGGCGACGCCAGCAGTGTGATCTATGCGATTGGCATCGTCAGCACAGTGTCATCGGGCGCCCTGGGGCTGGGCGCGCCGCTGTACCGCGCCTACCTGGCCTACCTGATCTGCGCCATCGGCGGCGTGCTGCTGGCCATTGCCCTGGCAGGCGGGCCGGTGCTATGGCCCGCGCTGTTTCTTACCCTGGTGTACTTCAGCCTGACTTGCATGCAGGCCAGCACCACCGAGACGGCCACCCGCCGCAGCATTGACCTGAAACTCGAAAACCAGCGCTTGGTGGGAGAGTTGCGCGCCGAATCCCAGCGGGCCCTGGCAGCCCAGAAAACCGCTGAAAAAGCCGACCGCGACAAGTCGCATTTTCTGGCGGCAGCCAGCCACGACCTGCGCCAGCCCCTGCATGCGATGGGGCTTTTTCTGGAGAGCCTGCAGCGCAGCCCCCTGAACGCGCACCAGCAAACGGTGCTGGAACATGCGCGCGCAGCATCCAGCGCCGCAGCCGAAATGCTCACCACCTTGCTCGACTACTCGCGGCTGGAGGCCGGCGTGGTCAAGGTGCGCCCGGCGGCGTTTGCCGTGCAACCCCTGCTCACGGCCCTGGAGCAGGAGTTTGGCGTGCAGGCCGACAATGCCAGCCTCGTGTACCGCACGCACGAAACCTCACTGGCCGCCCATGCCGACCGCTCGCTGGTGGGCCTGGTGATGCGCAACTTCATCTCCAATGCGCTGCGCTACACCGCCCGGGGCGGCGTGCTGATTGCGTGCCGCCGGCGCGGCCAGCGCGTGGCACTGGAGGTATGGGACACCGGGGTCGGCATTCCCCAGCACCAGTGGGACGATATTTTTCAGGAGTTCCTGCAGCTCGACAACCCGGAACGCGACCGGCGCAAGGGCCTGGGCCTGGGCCTGGCCATCGTGCACCGGCTGGTGAACGAGATGGGGGGCACCACGGTCGAGCTGCGCTCGCGGCCGGGCCGGGGCTCGGTGTTTCGCCTCTGGATGGATGCGTGGGACGGCGCACTGGAGGATGAAGCCGCGCCGCTCCCCGAAGACCACAGCCTGGAAGGCCTGCATGTGCTGGCCATCGACGATGACGAGGCGGTGCTTCTGGGCATGCAGTCGCTGCTGCAAAGCTGGGGTTGCCAGTGCACCGTAGCTGGTTCCGGCGCCGACGCGCTCGAGTGCCTGGGCGATGAGACGCCCGATCTGATCATCACGGACTTCCGGCTGCGCCATGAGGAAACCGGCAAGCAGGTGCTGCAGGCGCTGCGCACCCATCTGGGCATTGCGGTGCCGGCCATCATCATGACGGGCGACACCTCGCCCCAGCGGCTGCGTGATGCGCAGAGCACGTCGGCCCTGCT
>DCVY01000194.1 GCA_002327945.1 Acidovorax delafieldii
CGCTCAGCCGCTCAGCCGCTCAGGCCAGCGCCGCCAGCAGCGCCGCATCAAACGCTTCGGGCTGCTCAAACTGCACCCAATGGCCGGCGTTGGGCACCAGGTGCATACCGCGAAAATCGGGGGCAGCTGCGGCAAAGGCTGCTTCGAGCTGGTGGATCCAGCTTTTGTAGAGCGCATCGTGCTCGCCATAAATGGCGTGCACCGGGCAAGCCACCTGCGGCAACGCGCGCGCCAGAATATCGGTGTGCGACAGGCGGCGGCGGGGCATGCGGTCGCGCACCACATTGGCCACATGCGTCTGCAGGGCCAAGCCGTCGATGAGGCGCGGGTCGTGCAGCATCAGCACGCCCAGGTTGTAGCGGTGAATGGCCAGCTGCTCGTCCAGATCGGTCAGGTGGCGCCAGGCTTTCAGCTCGAACTGCCGGTTGGGCACCACGCCCATGGCCGGTGCCCCCACCAGCACCAGCCGCTCTGCCAGTTCGGGGTGGGCCGCCAGCAGCAGTCCGGCTGTCATGCCACCAAAGGAGAACCCCACCAGATCACAGGGCGCGTTGCCCAGCAGTAGTTGCAGCCCCTCGCGCAGCGGGGCCACCAGCGCATCGGCATCGCCACCCGACAGTGGCGCGGCCGAATCACCGAAACCAGGCAGATCCGGCACCCACAACTGGTGGCCGGCGGCCACCAGCGCATCCAGGTTGCGCACCCAATGCGTCCAGCTGCCGCTGCCGCCATGCAGCAACACCAGCGGGCGCACGCCCGGCCGGGCCTGACCCCAGACATGCCACACCACATCGCCCTCCCCGCAGGGCGTGGTGTGGCGCACGGCTTGCGCGGCCAGGCGCTGCACCTCGGGCGGAGTTGGGAAATCGTTCATTTTATGAATGAGAAAGGATCAGACAATCAAGCCAGGCCTTTACAGCCACGCCAGGCCGTCGATGGCCAAGCCATAGCCCTTGACACCAAACCCGCAGATCACCGCCTTGGCGGCAGCGGCAATGTACGAATGGTGGCGGAAGCTCTCGCGCGCATGCACGTTGCTGATGTGCAATTCAACGAGCGTGACGCCCGTGCCCTTGATGGCATCGAGCAGCGCCACGCTGGTGTGGGTGTAGGCGCCGGCATTGAGCACCACGCCCGCCAGTTCGCCCTTGGCGTGCAAGGCACCGGCTTCATGAATCCAGTCCACCAGGGCACCCTCGTGGTTACTCTGGTGAAAACGCAGCGCAAACCCGTGGCGAATGCAGACTGCTGCGCACAACTGTTGCACATCGAACAGCGTCTGAGCGCCATAAACAGCGGGCTCACGGGTGCCCAGCAGGTTCAGGTTGGGGCCATTCAGGACAAAAACGGTTCTCACAGGCATGCACTCCGGGCGATCTGTCTGCCACACCGGCAGGCCAGACGTCGGATTATGCGGTGCCTTGGGCCCCAGGCGCTGCACTGGAGCACACCCTCATCCGGGGCCGAACCAGGCAGTCATGGCCAATGACAGCCACCCCACAGGGGCAAAATCAACGATCCCAGTGGTTGCCACGCCCACCACGGTCATCCCGGTCACCACGATCCCGATGGCCATGATGGTGCCCGCGTTCGCGGTGGTGGTGCCCGCGATCGCGGTAGTAATGGCCCGATGGCTGCGCGTAGTAAGCCGGGGGGGCGTAATACACGGGCCGGGGCGGTGCGTAATACACGGGCGGCGGCGCCTGATAGTAAATAGGTTGGGGTGCCACATACACCGGCGCGGGGGGGGTGTAAACGGGATAGCCGCCATTGCTCACGCCCAACGCCACGCCTGGAGAATTCACGCCCACCGACCAATACACGTCGCGTGCTTGTGCAGTGCCAGCGCCCGCAAACAGGGCCAGCGCCACACCGGCAGCTGCGGCCATGGCATAAATAGAACGGGTTTCCGTCATGGAAATTTCCTTGAAGAACAGAGGCAACCAACCAACTGGACATGCCTCACTGGTACACAACGCACCACAGTGTCAAAAGGATGGCATGAAACGGGTCCGATATTGTTTCTGGACGTATACACCTCCCGCTGAGCCCCCTGCGCGCGGGCCTCACTGCAACAAGCCGCCCCCTAAAATGGCCGCATGAGCACCCCCACCCCTGCCAACACCACACCCGCCGGCCACGCTGCGGCCCCCGAAGCCGTAAAACCCAGTAACTTTTTGCGCCAGATCATCGAAGCGGATCTGGCTAAAGGCACCTACGCCAGCCGCCGCTGGGCCGGAAGCCCCGGCGACGCGGCCCACCACGCGGCAGGCCAGCCCGACCCGGCGAAGATCCGCACCCGGTTTCCACCCGAGCCCAATGGCTACCTGCACATTGGCCACGCTAAAAGCATCTGCATCAACTTTGGCCTGGCGCGCGACTATGGTGGCGTGTGTCACCTGCGCTTTGACGACACCAACCCCGAAAAAGAAGACACCGAATACGTCAACAGCATCATCGACGCCGTGAAATGGCTGGGCTTTGACTGGAACGGCAGCCAGGGTGATTACAGCGCCGCGCCCTACCAGGCCAGCGACTACTTCGGCTTCATGTACCGCGCAGCGGAACATTTGATCGAAGCCGGCCACGCCTACGTGGACGAGCAAACCGCAGAGCAGATGCGCATCAACCGCGGCGACTTCGGCAAGCCGGGCGTGGACAGCCCCTTCCGCGCCCGCACCCCGGCCGAAAATCTGCGGGTCTTCCGCGAAATGCGCGATGGCAAGCACGAAGACGGCTCCATGGTGCTGCGCGCCAAGATCGACATGGCCAGCCCCAACATCAACCTGCGTGACCCGGCCATTTACCGCATCCGCCGCGCCACGCACCACAACACGGGCGACACTTGGTGCATCTACCCTATGTACACCTACGCACACCCCATCGAGGACGCGCTGGAGCAGATCACCCACAGCCTGTGCACGCTGGAGTTTGAAGACCAGCGCCCGTTTTACGACTGGCTGCTGGAGCGCCTGATTGAAACGACGAAACTACCCGAGGAGCGGGAAGTGGGTGGCCTGCTGGCCAGCCCGCCCCCCCGCCAGTACGAATTTGCGCGCCTGAACCTCACCTATGTAATTACCAGCAAGCGCAAGCTGGCCCAGCTGGTGTACGACCACAAGGTCAGCGGCTGGGACGACCCCCGCATGCCAACAATAGTTGGCCTGCGCCGCCGCGGCTACACCCCTGCCGCGCTGCAGATGTTTGCCGAACGCATCGGCGTCACCAAAAGCGATAGCTGGATCGACTACAGCACCCTGGAAGGCTGCCTGCGCGAAGACCTGGAGCTCAAGGCCCACCGTGGCATGGCCGTGATCAACCCAGTGAAGCTGGTGCTGACCAACTGGGATGAAGTCATGGGCGTCGGCCACCTGGAGCCCTGCAGCCTGCCCGCCCTGCCCCACGCGCCGCATGGCGCGTCTTCTGACGCAGCGCCCGAAGGTGTAGAAAGCCCCGTGCGCCACTTCACCATTGGCAAAGAAGTCTGGATCGAACGCGAAGACTTTGAAGAAGTGCCCCCCAAGGGCTACAAGCGCCTGTTCCCTGGCAACAAGGTGCGCTTGAAGGGCGGCTATGTGATTGAGTGCACCGGCTGCACCAAGGACGCGAGCGGCAATATCACCGAAGTGCTGGCCACCGTGGTGCCCAATACCAAGAGCGGCACCCCCGGCGCCGACACCGTGAAGGTCAAAGCCGCCATCACTTGGGTGGGCGTGGCCGACGGCGTGAACGCCGAAGTGCGCATGTACGACCGTTTGTTCCTTGATGCCCACCCTGACGCGGGCGGCAAGGACTTCATCGAAAGCCTGAACCCGAGCAGCCTGAAGGTAGTGACGGCCATCGTGGAGCCGTCATTGGCCAATGCCAAGCCGGATGACAAGTTTCAATTTGAGCGCCACGGGTACTTTGTGGCGGACCGGGTGGATCACGCGGCGGGGAAGCCGGTGTTTAACTTGGCGGTGGGGTTGAAGGATAGTTGGGGAAAGTAATTTCCTCTATGGCACAGGATTTATATGGGAACCTCTAAAAACCGACGTTTTGGGCGCCAACTTGGCTGAGGCGGGTTTAAAAATGCGGTTTTGTTGGTTTTTTTGAGCAATCTTGTCCGTTTTTGGGGCATTTTTCGCCCCTTGCCTCACGCACTCGCCCCTTGCAGGCGCACCTCGGTCTTTGATGGCTTGTTCTTGTAGAACGCATCCACCCCGTCATCAAGAAATGTGGCCAGGCGCTTGAGGTTATCGCACGCAGCCACCACC
>DCVY01000187.1 GCA_002327945.1 Acidovorax delafieldii
CGCATCCAACGGCCGTTTTTAGCGTTAGGTTGAAGGATGCTCTGCATCACCCGCGCGTGTCTGTGGTTGTGCGGATCGGGATGGACCGCAAGGCGTCTTTTTGCAGCCAATAAGCCAATAGCCGGGCTATTGGCAAGAAACGCAAGGCAGCAGACCGCCCGAAGCCGCGCTGCCACAGACAGCAGGGAGTTATGCAGGTCATCCTTAAGTTCCAAACAGAATGGAACACTGCACTCGGATCCTGGGAAAGCGCACCGTAAGGCCCACCGGGGCCAAACCTTTTTCGGCGCTGTAGCCGAGCTTGGTATACAGCGACGGATTGGCTTCCAGCGTGGCGGTGTCGGCCAAACAGGTCGGGGGAGAGCCTTGCAGCATGGACATGGCATAGACTCGCGGCACTTTTTTTGCACACGGGACCTTCATGACTGATCCTGCCCAGCTCCAAGCCAGCCCCCACGCCACCCCTTACGGCACGCTGCCACCCGCCTCGCCCCTGCCCCAGCGCCGGCCCGTGAGCCTGCCGCGCCTGGCGCAGATGCGCGAAGCCGGCGAAAAAATGACCATGCTCACGGCCTACGACGCCACCTTTGCCGCTGTGGCCGATGCTGCGGGCGTGGAGTGCATCCTGGTGGGCGACTCGCTGGGCATGGTCTGCCAGGGCCTGCCCAGCACGGTGGGCGTGTCGCTCGACACCATGGCCTACCACACCGAGAGCGTGGCGCGCGGCCTGCACCGCGTACAGGGCACGGCCTGGCTGGTGGCCGATCTACCCTATGGCACCTACCATGAGTCCCGCGAACAGGCCCTGCGCAGCGCCTGCAGGCTGATGCAGGCGGGCGCGCACATGGTCAAGCTCGAAGGCGGCGGCTGGACGGCGCCCACGGTGGAGTTCCTGGTGCAGCGCGGCGTGCCCGTGTGCGCCCACCTGGGCCTGACGCCGCAAACCGTGCACGCCCTGGGCGGCTACCGCGTGCAGGGCAAGACACAAGACGCAGCCCGCACCCTGCGCAAGGAGGCCCTGGAGCTGCAGGCCGCCGGCGCCGCGATGCTGGTGCTGGAGATGGTGCCCGCAGCGCTGTCCACCGAAATCACCGCCGAGCTGCCGCACTGCCACACCATCGGCATTGGCGCGGGCAACGGCACGGCCGGCCAGGTGCTGGTGTTGCACGACATGCTGGGCATGAACCTGGGCAAGATGGCCAAATTTGTGCACAACTTCATGCAGGACGCCAGCAGCGTGCGCGGCGCCATGGAGGCCTATGTGCAGGCCGTCAAACAGGGCCGCTTTCCCGACAACGCATTGCACGCCTGGTAAGGCCAGGCCTTTTTCACCAAGAACCATGCTCATTGCCCACTCCATCCCCGAACTGCGCGCCGCCCTGGCCGGCCGCCGCCCCGCCTTCGTGCCCACCATGGGCAACCTGCACGAGGGGCACCTGTCTCTGGTGCACCAGGCCCGCCCGCTGGGCAACACCACCGTGGTCAGCATCTTTGTGAACCGCCTGCAGTTTCTGCCCCACGAAGACTTCGACAGCTACCCCCGCACCTGGGATGCCGACTGCGCCAAGCTGCAGGCCGCCGGCTGCGATGTGCTGTTTGCCCCGCGCGAAACCGACCTCTACCCCGAGCCGCAGACCTTCAAAGTGCACCCCGACCCGCAGCTGGCCGACCTGCTCGAAGGCCAGTTCCGACCCGGCTTCTTCGTCGGGGTGGCCACGGTGGTGATGAAGCTGTTCAGCTGCGTGTTTGGCGCCAATGGCGGCGGCACGGCGGTGTTTGGCCGCAAGGACTACCAGCAACTCATGGTGATCCGCCAAATGGTGCGGCAGTTTGCGCTGCCCATCGACGTGGTGGCCGGCGACATCAGCCGGGCTCCCGATGGCCTGGCCCTGAGCTCGCGCAACGGCTACCTGAGCCTGCCAGAGCGCCAGGAGGCCGTCGCGCTGTCGCAGGCGCTGCAGCAACTGTCCGAGCGCTGGGCGGCAGCGCAGGCCGCTGGAACGCTGCAGGCGGCCCACCTGGAGCAGCAGGCGCTGGACATGCTGCGCGCACGCGGCTGGCTGCCCGACTACCTGACGGTGCGCCGCCGCCAGGACTTGCAGCCAGCCACGCCAGCCGATGCACCCGCAACGCTGGTGGCCCTGGGCGCCGCCCGGCTGGGGGCCACGCGGCTGATTGACAACCGGGAGTTCTGAGAGGCTGAGAGTCTTGTGCCTGTGCCCGCCTTGCACACCAAAACACCCCCTGCTCGTCGTTGCCAATGCTCGCCATAGCCCGTGCTATGGCGGTGCTTGTCGCCTTGATGAGTGGCGTTTTGACGCACCTTTCGGGCACGGGCAAAAAACGCTCAGCCTCTGAACCCGGGCGCACCTGGCCAGTGCGCAGGACACCTTGGCGTGGGGTGAAAAGGGTGATGTGGACACTGAACGCGCCATCATGGAACATGCCATCGCGCCTGAGTCCGTCCAGAATGAATGCCCGGTAAACTTCAACGCCCCGGATCAAATGGTTGATCCACCACGCCATCGCGCCTTTTCCAGCACCCGGATCGCCCCATGTCCAACCCTTTCTCGCCCGCGCAACTGTGGTCCCTGGCCGACCAGTTCGGCACCCCGCTGTGGGTGTATGACGCCGCCACCATCCGCCAGCGCATTGCGCAGCTGTCCAACTTTGAAACCATCCGCTTTGCCCAGAAGGCCTGTTCCAACATCCATATCCTTGCACTGATGCGCGAGCAGGGCGTGAAGGTGGACGCGGTCTCGCGCGGCGAGATCCTGCGCGCGCTGGCCGCCGGTTACCAGCCAGGCCAGAAGGGCGATGCGCCGTCCGAAATCATCTTCACGGCCGACCTGTTCGATGCGGCCACGCTCGCCTGCGTGGTCGAGCATGGGGTGCCGGTGAACGCTGGCTCCATCGACATGCTGCACCAGCTGGGAGCGGCGTCGCCGGGCCACGCGGTGTGGCTGCGCATCAACCCCGGCTTTGGCCATGGCCACAGCAACAAGACCAACACGGGGGGCGAACACAGCAAGCACGGCATTTGGCACACCGACCTGCCGGCCGCGCTGGCCGCCATCCGCCAGCATGGCCTGAAGCTGGTGGGGCTGCACATGCACATCGGCTCGGGCGTGGACTACCGCCACCTTGCGCAGGTGTGTGGCGCCATGGTGGAACTGGTGCGCACCACGCACACCGCCGGGCATGACCTGCACGCCATCTCGGCCGGCGGTGGCCTGTCCATTCCCTACCGCGATGGCGAACCGGTCATCGACACACAGCATTACCACGGCCTGTGGGACGCCGCGTGCCAGCAGGCCGAGGCCATCGTGCAGCACCCGCTGGGCCTGGAGATCGAGCCCGGCCGCTTCCTGGTGGCCGAATCGGGCGTGCTGCTGGGCGAGGTGCGCGCCACCAAGGATGCGGGCAACAACCATTTCATGCTGCTTGATACCGGCTTCAACGAGCTGATGCGCCCCTCCATGTACGGCAGCTACCACACCATGAGCGTGCTGCGCCGCGACGGCAGCACGGCGGCTCACCGGCCCAGTGTGGTGGCGGGGCCGCTGTGCGAGTCGGGCGACGTGTTCACGCAGGGCGACGGCGGCGTGGTGCTGCCGCGCAACCTGCCGGATGCACAGGTGGGCGATCTGCTGGTCATCCATGACGCGGGCGCCTATGGTGCCTCGATGTCTTCCAACTACAACACCCGGCCCCTAATAGCCGAGGTGCTGGTCGATGGCGGCCGGGCGCGCCTGATCCGTCGCCGCCAGACGGTGGAAGAACTGCTGGCGCTGGAACTGGGCCTGTAAACCTGCGCGTCCTGGCACTGCGGGGCAACGGCGGCGGGGCGCGCGCCCACCCGGCTGGCTAATGCAGCTCGGAGGCCGGATCCCGTCCCATCAGCAGCCCCACTGCATCGACCGGAGCCAGCCGTCCGTCGAGCAGCGCTACCACCGCCTGGGTGATCGGCATGTCCACNNCGCCTGCTGCAGGCTCTGGCCCTGCGCCAGCAGCAAGCCGACGCGGCGGTTGCGCGACAGGTCACCCGTTGCGGTCAGCACCAGGTCGCCCATGCCCGACAGCCCCATGAAGGTGTCGGGCCGCGCGCCCAGCGCCACCCCGAGGCGCGTCATTTCGGCCAGGCCACGCGTGATGAGGGCCGCCCGGGCGTTCAGCCCCAGGTTCAGGCCATCGGAAAGGCCAGTGGCTATGGCCAGCACGTTCTTCACCGCACCGCCCACCTCCACGCCCACGATGTCATCGTTGGCATAGACACGCAGACTGGGGCTGTGAAAGGCGGCAACCAATGCATCGCGCACCAGGGCATGCCGGCTGGCCGCCACCAGCGCCGTAGGCTGGCCGCGCGCCACCTCTTGCGCAAAGCTGGGGCCACTGAGCACGCCAGCTATCAAATCAGGAGCAACTTGCGCACACACCTCGTGCGCCAGCAAGCCGAAAGCACCGGAATCCGCCGATGCCACCGCTTCAAAGCCCTTGCACAGCCAGACCACCGGAGCCTGGCAGCCGCGCAGGGCCAGCAGCATGGAGCGCAGCGCCACCATGGGTGTTGCCACAATGACCAGGTCGGCAGCGCACGCCAGCGCCAGAGGGTTTGCGCCCGACACCGAAAGCGCCGGGGGAAAGTCAATGCCCGGCAGGTAGCGCGCGTTCTGCCGCCGCACCTGCATGTCGGCCACCTGCTGGCCATCGCGCGCCCACAACGTGACGGTGTGAGCGCCGGGTTGCCGGGCGGCACCCATGGCCAGCGCCGTGCCCCAGGCACCGGCACCAAGTACTGCTATTTTCATGGCTTTTTGCGCTTACGGATAAAGCGCCAGAGGTCAAAGCAACCTCTGAACTGCATCACTGGGTGATGATGGGCGAAGGTTGGCCGGCGGCCTGGGCCTGCTGCTGCTCGTACATGGCCTGGAAGTTGATTTCCGCCAGGTGCACGGGCGGGAAGCCGGCGCGGTTCACGATGTCGGCCACGTTGCCGCGCAGGTAGGGGTACACGATCTGCGGGCAGGCGATGCCCATGATGGGGCCCATCTGGTCTTCGGGGATGTTGCGAATCTCGAAAATGCCGGCCTGCTTGGCTTCGACCAGGAATACGGTCTTGTCCTTGATCTTGGTCTGCACCGTGGCCGTCACGGCCACTTCAAAGATGCCTTCGGCCACGGGCGTGGCTTCCACGCCGAGCTGGATGTCCACGCTGGGCTGCTCTTGTTCGAGCAGGATGCCGGGCGAATTGGGCTGCTCCAGCGACATGTCCTTGAGGTAGACGCGCTGGATCTGGAACACGGGGTTTTCTTGATCGGCCATGGTGATGAGTCTCTTTGCAAACTGGGGTTTCAGCAAAACGAAACCCGCCGGGGAGCAGCTCCCGCAGCGGGCACATGGGGCTGCATTATGCAGCGCCCCGGCGACGCATCAGGCCGCGCCCAGCAGGGGCATGAGCCCGCCGCGGCCGTCCAGCGCCACCAAGTCATCGTGGCCACCCACATGGGTGTCACCGATGAAAATCTGCGGCACCGTGCGGCGCCCGGTGATCTCCATCATGTGGTTGCGTGCCGCGGGGTCGGCGTCGATGCGGATCTCCTCGATCTGCTCCACGCCCTTGGACTTGAGGATCTGCTTGGCCCGGATGCAGTAGGGGCAGACGGCGGTGGTGTACATCTTCACGGGTTGCATGGCAATTTTTCCTGTTGGGCAACAAAACCAGTCACAAGCCTATCGGCTATGGAATAACAGGGGGCAGCTCAGGCCTTTTCCACGGGCAGGCTGGCCTCGCGCCAGGCCTTGAGGCCGCCGGCCATGGCCTGGGCGTTGTCGTAACCGAG
Source organism: Acidovorax delafieldii (assembly GCA_002327945.1). GTDB lineage: Bacteria > Pseudomonadota > Gammaproteobacteria > Burkholderiales > Burkholderiaceae_C > Acidovorax > Acidovorax delafieldii_C. The sequence continues at coordinate 5,841 of DCVY01000187.1, forward strand.
CTTCTTGGCCATGGCCACGGCGCGGTTGGCGCGGGCGCCACTGGCGCATACCAGCACCAGCGGCAGGGCCTTGTTTTTCACCAGCGTGGGCAGACGCTCTTCGAGCTGGCTCAGCGGCACATTCTTGGCGCCACCCACATGGCCGGCGGCAAACTCTTCGGTCTCGCACACATCGATGACCACGGCTTTCTCGCGGTTGATGAGCTGCACGGCACGCGTGGGCGTGAGCGAGCCACCACCGGCGCTCTGGAGCAGCGGCCACAGCAACATGCCGCCCGAAGCGAGTGCCACGAGGATCAAATACCAGTTGTCGATAACAAATTTCACGAAGATTCCTTGGGTTGGCAAACCGCACAATTCTAAAATGTATGGTTTTGACCCGCTTTCCCTAGGGACACCATGCACAAACTCGTTCTGATTCGCCACGGCGAATCCACCTGGAACCTTGAAAACCGCTTCACCGGCTGGACCGACGTCGACCTCACGCCCACCGGGGTGTCGCAGGCCATGTCCGCCGGCAAATTGCTCAAGGCAGAGGGCTACGAGTTCGACATCGCCTACACCAGCGTGCTCAAGCGCGCCATCCACACCCTGTGGTACTGCCTCGACGAAATGGACCGCACCTGGCTGCCCGTGCAAAAAAGCTGGCGCCTGAACGAGCGCCACTATGGCGCGCTGCAGGGCCTGAACAAGGGCGAGACGGCCAAGCAGTATGGCGACGCGCAGGTGTTGGTGTGGCGCCGCAGCTATGACACGCCGCCCCCGGCACTGCAGGCCACCGACCCGCGCTGCGAGCGCAGCGACCCGCGTTATGCCGGCATGAGCCCGCAGGACATTCCCCTGACCGAATGCCTCAAGGACACCGTGGCGCGCGTGCTGCCGTTCTGGAACGACACCATGGCCCCCGCCATCCGCTCGGGCCAGCGGGTGGTGGTTGCCGCGCACGGCAACTCGATCCGGGCGCTGGTCAAGTACCTGGACAACATCTCCGACCACGACATCGTGGAGTTGAACATTCCCAACGGCATTCCACTGGTATACGAGCTGGACGACGACCTCAAGCCCATCCGCCACTACTATCTGGGCGATGCAGAGGCGGCAGCCAGGGCAGCCGCTGCCGTGGCATCGCAAGGCAAGGCCTGAAACGGATGTGAAGCCGGTGTAAAGCCGGAACAAAACCCGAAAAATCCTGCGAAAGTATGTGCCCGCGCGGAACTGCAGCGGGCGCGGCCCTTCCAAGGTGTATATTGAATTGAAGCGGTAAAGGTGTTCTATGGGCCACAAACTCAAAATTGCAGGATGGGTATCGATTGGCGTGCTGGCGGGAGCGCTGACCACGGTGTCCCTGCAGACGATGGCGCGCGGCGCCATGGCACCTCTTCCGCTGGAAGAAATCCAGCAGCTGTCCGCTGTTTTCGGTCTCGTCAAAACCGACTATGTTGAAGCGGTGGATGACAAGAAGCTCATCACCGACGCCATCTCAGGCATGGTGGCAAGTCTTGATCCGCACTCACAATATTTCGACAAAAAGTCCTTCAAGGAATTCCGCGAAGGCACCTCGGGCCGCTTTGTGGGCGTGGGCATCGAGATCACCCAGGAAGACGGCCTGATCAAGATCGTCTCGCCCATCGAGGGCTCTCCTGCCTTTCGCGCCGGACTCAAGACCAACGACCTGATCACCAAGATTGACGAAACCGCCGTCAAGGGCCTGTCACTCAATGACGCCGTCAAGAAGATGCGCGGCGAGCCCAACACCAAGGTCACGCTCACCATCTTCCGCAAGGAAGAAAGCCGTACCTTCCCCGTTACCATCACGCGCGAAGAAATCAAGACCCAGTCGGTGAAGGGCAAACTCCTTGAGCCGGGCTACGGCTGGGTGCGGCTGTCGCAATTCCAGGAGCGCACGGTCGACGACTTCGTGCGCAAGATCGAAGAAATCTACAAGCAAGACCCGCAGATCAAGGGCCTGGTGCTCGACTTACGCAACGACCCCGGCGGCCTGCTCGATGCGGCTGTTGCCATCTCGGCGGCATTCCTGCCGGAAAACGTCACCGTGGTCAGCACCAACGGACAGCTCGCCGAAAGCAAGGCTACGTACAAGGCCTCGCCGGAGTTCTACCAGCGCAGCGGCAGCGGCGACCCGCTCCGGCGGCTGCCCGCAGCGCTCAAGACAGTGCCCCTGATCGTGCTGGTCAACGAGGGCTCTGCCTCAGCCAGTGAGATCGTGGCCGGCGCACTGCAGGACCACAAGCGCGCCACCATCATGGGCAGCCAGACCTTCGGCAAGGGCTCGGTGCAGACCGTGCGCCCCCTGGGCCCGGACACCGGTCTCAAACTCACCACGGCCCGCTACTACACACCCAGCGGCAAGTCCATCCAGGCCAAGGGCATCGTGCCCGACGTAATGATCGACGAGTCGGAAGAAGGCAATGTGTTTGCGGCGCTGCGCATGCGCGAGTCCGACCTCGACAAGCACCTGGGCAGCGGCCAGGGCGAAGAGCAAAAAGACGAAGGTCGCGAAAAAGCCCGCGAAGAAGCCCGCAAGCGCCTGGAAGAAGAAGCCAAGAAACCCGTGGCGGACCGCAAGATCCCCGAGTTCGGCACCGACAAGGACTTCCAGCTGACGCAGGCCCTGAACCAGCTCAAAGGCCGACCCGTACTGGTCAGCAAGACACTGACCGAGCGCAAGGAAGAAAAGAAGGAAAACTGAGTCAGTCCTGCCCCCACCGAGGCCGGGCTTCCCTGCGGAGCCCGGCCTTTTTCACGTGCCACGCCTCCCATTCACCATGACCGACGACCAGCTCCTGCGTTACTCCCGCCACATTCTGCTCGACGAGGTCGGCATCAAGGGGCAAGAGCGCATTCTGGCCAGCCACGCGCTGGTCATCGGCGCGGGTGGTCTGGGCTCGTCGGCGGCGCTGTTTCTGGGATCGGCCGGCGTCGGACGCATCACGCTGGTCGATAACGACGTGGTGGACCTGACCAATCTGCAGCGCCAGATCGCCCACACCACCGCCCGCGTGGGGCTGCCGAAAGTGGCCTCGGCGGCGCAAGCCATCACCGCCATCAATCCAGACGTGCATGTCACGGCCTTGCAGGCACGCGCCGATGCCGCCCTGCTTGACACGCTGGTGCCCCAAGCCACCGTGGTGCTGGACTGCAGCGACAACTACGCCACGCGCCACGCCGTGAATGCCGCCTGCGTGCGGCATGGCAAGCCCCTGGTGGTCGGGGCGGTGATCCGCTTTGACGGGCAGATCACCGTGGTAGACCCGCGCGCTGCAGCCTCGCCCTGCTATGCCTGCGTGTTCCCACCTGACGCGGCGTTCGAAGAGGTGCAGTGCTCGACCATGGGGGTGTTTGCACCGCTCGTGGGAGTGGTGGGCGCCATGCAGGCGGCCGAGGCGCTGAAGCTGTTGTCTGGGGCGGGGCCGTCGCTGGCGGGCCGCCTGCTCATGCTGGATGGTTGGGCCATGGAGTGGAACACCATGCACCTGAACCGGCACCCGGATTGCCCCGTGTGTTCGGCGTCCAAGTAAGAACTGTCCTACGGTTCAAGCATGTGACGGCTGGCAGAATTTCTCTGCCAACCCCGTTAAATTGAAGGCCAGACCCTCGCAACCGTGCACCGGTCACATCCCATGGATCAGGCTGTGAAACTCCGTACCTATATTGTTGAAGACAACGCCACGATCCGGGAAAATCTGATCGGCACGCTGGAAGAACTCGCATGCGTCGAGTCGGTCGGTGCCAGCGCCACCGAAGACGAGGGCAAGGAGTGGCTGACCGCCCATAGCGGGCAGTGGGATCTGGCGATCGTGGATCTGTTTCTTCGCCAGGGCAGCGGCCTTGGCGTGCTGGCGGCCTGCCGCGCACGCCAGCCGGGCCAGAAAATGGTGGTGCTGAGCAACTACGCCACCCCCGACGTGCGCATGCGCTGCGCGCAACTCGGTGTGGATGCGGTCTTCGACAAGTCCAATGAAATCGATGCCCTGGTGGACTATTGCATCGCGCACAGCGGCAAGGCGCAAAACGCTGCTGACCCACCGCCCGGGTCGGACCGGCCGTGAAGCCGCCTCCCCTGCGCAGACCATGCCAGGACAGTTTTGACCAGGCGCCGCCAATGCACGACAAGCGCTGCCAGCGGGGCAGGCGGGCCAGATGGTCCCGCCTGTCAGTCGATCAACCGGTTTTTCAACGCGTAGTAGGTCAGGTCGCTGTTGGACGAGAGCCCCATTTTTTCCAGGAGCCGCGTGCGGTAGGTGCTCACGGTCTTCACACTCAGCGACAAGGCCTTGGCAATATCACCTGCCGTTTCACCCCTGGCCAGTTTCAGGAACACCTGAAACTCCCGCTCCGACAGGTGCTCGTGCGGCGGCGCATCATCCTTGCGGTTCAATTGCTGCGCCAGCAACTCGGCCACGGCGGGCGTGAGATAGCGCCGCCCCAGGGCAATGGTGCGAATGGCCTCAACGATCTCGGAGGGATCGCATTCCTTGTTGAGGTAGCCGCTTGCGCCCTGGCGGATCAGGTTGATGGCGTAGTGCTCTTCGGAATAGCCGCTCAGGATGAGAATGCCCATGTCGGGCGCCTTGGCACGCAGCATGGCCAGCGCGTCCAGTCCGCTCTGGCCGGGCATGGACAGGTCCATCAGCAGCACGTCAATTGCATGGTTGCGCACGAGATCGATGGCTTCGCGGCCGTTGCCCGCCTCACCTTCCACGCGCAAGTCCACATGCTCCGACAGAAACTGCCGCAGCCCGGTACGGACAATCGCATGGTCATCCACAATGCCGATCTTGATCATGAGCCTCCTTCAAGGGGATGCAATGCCTCCCCCGTGTCGTTGTTGTTGTACACGCCTGCGCTGACCAGAGCACCGCAGGCGTCAGACTAGCAGCCTGTCGAACTGGGAGCGTCGATTGCGAAAACCGAAGGTTTCACCCAAATCGGCCCCGGCAAGGATAGTTTTTGCCGGGATTGCAGCCCCATAGCCCGGCTATGGGGCAAAAAGACGGTAAAAAATGGACCGCTGCGGCCGATTTGCAGCCGACGATTTCCAAGCCCAACAGCCTCCTGGCAGTTCCCTGCCATTATCCGGATATCCTGCATGCCCCTCAAAGACCACTCCAGGCACTGGCTTCGCAAAAGCCGCACGATGGCTGTCAGCCTGCCGTTTGCCCTGCTGGCCGCGCTGGTGCTGATCGGCATCAACGAGGCCGGACACAGACGCTCGCAGCAAGCCGTTGAGGAAATGGGCCAGGAACAACAGACCCGCAATGCGGTCAACCGCCTGCTGCAAAGCATGCTGGACGCCGAAACCGGCCAGCGCGGCTACCTGTTGACCGGCACCGAAACCTATCTGGAACCCTACGACAAGGCTGTCGCCACGGTGCAGACCCACCTGGACGAGTTGCGCAGCCGCTATTCGCATCCGCCCGAAAACCTGCGACAGGTTGCCCTGCTGTCAAGCGCGGTATCTCGCAAGCTGGCCGAGATGGAACTGAGCCTGCGGCTGCGCCGGCAGGGCAATGAGGATGCCTGGAAATTCGTGCTCTTCACCGACGTGGGCCGCGAACACATGGACTCGATCCGCCAGCTGGCCCACGCATTGATTGATCGCAGCGGCCGCAAGATCCAGGAAAGCCAGGGCCAGATCGTGCAATCGCTGATGCTGTCGCGCATCGGCATTGCCACCGTGACGGCCATCGGGCTGCTGGCGTTTTACATGTACCTGCGCCAGGCGCGCACGCTGCAACAGGTCAACCAGCGCGAACAAGAGGTGCTGGAGCACGAACGCGAACGGCTCGAAGGCCTGGTGCGCGAACGCACGGCGTCGCTGTCGGAGCTGGCCAGCCATCTGCAGCAGGTGCGCGAAGACGAGCGCGGCCACCTTGCCCGAGAGCTGCACGACGAACTGGGGGCCTTGCTGACCGCCGCCAAGCTCGACGTGGCGCGGCTCAAATCCAAGATCGACCACCAGGCACCCGACATTGCCGAGCGCCTCAGGCACCTGACCGAAACGCTGAACAGCGGCATTGCCCTCAAGCGCCGCATCATCGAAGACCTGCGCCCCTCTTCGCTGTCCAACCTGGGGCTGACGGCAGCCCTCGAGATCCTGACCCGCGAACATGCCGAGGGTGCAGGAATCGAGGTCGAGACCAGCCTGGAGGCCGTGCAACTGACGCAGGCCACCCAGCTAACGGTTTACCGCCTGGTGCAGGAGGCCCTGACCAACATCAGCCTATACGCCAAAGCGAAGAAGGTGCTGGTGACCGTGCACAGCTACCCCACCCATGTGGCGGTGCAGGTGCGCGATGATGGCGCGGGCTTCGATCCCGCTGCCGTGGGCCCTGCATCGCACGGACTGGCCGGCATGCGCCATCGGGTGGAGGCCGCTGGCGGGCGGCTGACCATCACCTCCCACCCTGGCAATGGCACCCTGGTATCGGCCGTCCTGCCCAAACCGCACTGAAATCATGTTCACGTTCTGAGCCCCTGCGCCACCGCGTGGTGCCGGCCTGCACACCCGTATCCGGGGCATCGGGCTGCGGACGCTCCCTCTGCGGCGCATCGGCGGCATCCTACAGGTCGGCGATCTCCGCGCTGACACGGGGCCGCGCCAGCCACTGGCATCCGTGGCGCGCCGCATTGCCTACAGTACATCTCAGGCGCTCGAATTTCAGGCACCACCCAGTCGCCGGTCACACCGGCCCCAAAAAAGGAGATGGAAATGCTGCACTACGCCGTTGTTTTTCTTGTTATCGCACTCATCGCCGCAGTGTTCGGCTTTGGCGGCATTGCGGCAGGTGCCGCAGGCATTGCCAAGATCCTGTTCTTTGTGTTCGTGATCATGGCCATCGTGACCTTCGCGCTGGGCCTGATGAACAAACGCTGATCGCCAACCGCATCGCTTCCTTTGCAGCCATTGCTGCTCTATCCCCCATTTCCAGAGAGAAGCCATGAATATCCAGTCCACCACCGACAAAGTTGCCAAAGACGCCCGCAATCTCGCAGACAACATGCTGCAAAGCGCCCAGAACGCCGTGCAGACGACACGCGAGGTTGCCAATGAATCCCTGGACAAGGCCGAAGCCGGCGTGCGCGAGTTGCGCCGAGAAGCCAGCCCCGTGATCGACGATCTGGCCTCCCGCGCGCAGGACCTTGCCACGCGCAGCATTGATTTCTGCGCCGACACCGGTGCGCGCGCTCGCCGTCAGGTGCAGCAGGCGGCCGACGCCACCACCCGTTACGTCGTACAGCAGCCGGGCAAGTCGATGGCCATTGCTGCCGCTGCTGGCGCCGCTCTGACAGCCGCTGTTGTGCTGATGTCGCGCCGCCGCAAACCGTGACCGACTTCGCTGCTTTGCACGACCTGGGTCAGGCTGCACGAAAAATCGGCAATCCCCCATGCACCACGCCAACATGGCACTGCTCGGGATTGCGGTTGCGGCCTGCCGCCAGACGACTGCATTGATTGATTACAAAAATCCCCGCCACCCAATACCCCTGCTGAGACATATTGGTCGGCGGGAAGACCATTCAGACGAACCCAAGCATTTGCTGAAAGCCTGCCCTCTTTTCAGCGCCATAACAGCCAGCCGGTTGCGGAGGGTGCAATAAACCGGCAGACTGTGATTTTCCCTCGCACCCGCGCCCCAACTCTATGAAGGAATACACCATGAAATACGCACGTGCTCTTGCCTTTGCCGCAGCTGCAGCCATTACCGTCATCACCGCCACGGGCTGTGCGGTAGCGCGCGACCAGGAAACCGTTGGTTCCTACATCGACGACGTTGGCATCACCACCGCCGTCAAGGCCAAGATGGCCGACGACAAAACCGTAGCAGCCACGTCCATCAGCGTCGAGACGCTCAATGGCATGGTGCAGCTGTCGGGTTTTGCAAAATCGCAGGCGGAAAAGGACCAGGCCGAAGCCCTTGCGCGCAGCGTCAAGAATGTCAAGGGAGTGCGCAACAGCATTGTTGTGCGCCCTTGAGATCGTGAACATGTCCTGAGCTTTCACGCCCGATCCTGTCGGTTACGGCACAAACCGTGCGGCAGTGGCGTGGCTGAAAAAGGGCGCAAGCACCGGGCCAAATGGCCCGGTGCTTGCGCCCTTTTTGACGGGCTGCCACGCTTTCACAATTTTGCCTGCGGTGCGCCCAGCCCGCAGGAGTTAAGCTGCAATGCCATGCGGGTATTCAATTGCGACCATTGCGGTCATCTGGTGTTTTTTGACAGCGTGCAATGCCTGCACTGTGGCAGCGCGCTCGCCTTTTTGCCCGACCTGCTCACCATGGCGGCGCTGGCCCCGGCCCCGCAAGACGGGCCGGATCTGTGGCGGCGGATGGGGCAACGCGGCAGTGCCGACTACAGCGGGCGGCTCTATCGCATGTGCGCCAACCACACCGTGTATGACGCCTGCAATTTTGCCGTGCCGGCCAACGATTTCTCCCCGCTGTGTGCATCGTGCCGCCAGACACGCGTGCTGCCCGACATCTCCGAGCCCGCCAACCTGGGCCGCTGGAAGCAGATCGAATCGGCCAAGCGCCAGCTTTTCTACACCCTCGCCCGCCTGGGGCTGGAGCCCGCGCCGGGCCGGGCCGGGCCGGTGTTCGAATTCCTGGCCGACTGGCCTGGCGGGCCACCCATCCTCACGGGCCACCACGGCGGCACCATCACCCTCAACGTGGCCGAAGCCGACGACGGCGAGCGCGCGCAGCGGCGCGTGGCACTGGGCGAGCCCTACCGCACCCTGATCGGCCACCTGCGCCACGAGTCGGGCCACTTCTACTGGGACCAGCTGGTGCGCGACGGCAATCGCCTGGAGGCATTTCGCAGCCTGTTTGGCGATGAGCGCCTTGATTACGCCAGCGCTTTAAGCGCCCACTACGCCAAAGGCAACGACCTGGGCGACTGGCGCCTGCACCATGTGAGCAGTTACGCGGCCGCCCACCCGTGGGAAGACTGGGCCGAAACCTGGGCCCACTATCTGCATATGGTGGATCTGCTCGAAACCGCCGCCAGCTACCACACCAGCGTGACCGTGCCCGACGCACATGCCGCCCAGCGATACCAGGTCACCGACCCCTTCGCCGACCCGCGCCCCGCATTCGACGACATGGTGCGCCAGTGGGTGCCCCTGACCCTGATGCTCAACAGCCTGAACCGCAGCCTGGGGCAAAACGATGCCTACCCCTTTGCGCTGTCGTCGGGCGCCATGGGCAAACTGCGCTTTGTGCACGACATGCTGGTGCAGGCCTCCGCAGGCTGAGAGGCTGAGGCTCAAACCGACGCTGCGCGTTTGAGCTTGCGCATCAGGCGCTCGTGCACCACAGGCGAGACGAACTGCGCCACGTCGCCGCCCAGCGTGGCAATTTCGCGCACCAGCGT
>DCVY01000195.1:0-1721 GCA_002327945.1 Acidovorax delafieldii
CCGCGCTATGACAACACCCGCAATCTTCATCTCACAAGCGCTTGGGCTCGCCGCCCAGGCGCTTTTTTTGTCCAACCCCAACCCGCGCGTGGGCTGCGTGCTGGTGGCGCCCGATGGCCGGGTGATCGGCCAGGGTTTTACCCAGCAGGCCGGCGGCCCGCACGCCGAAGTGGTGGCGCTGCGCGATGCGGCTGCTGCGGGCCACGATGTGCGCGGCGCCACGGCCTATGTCACGCTGGAGCCCTGCGCGCACCAGGGGCGCACGGGGCCGTGCTGCGATGCGCTGGTGGCGGCGGGCATTGGCCGCGTGGTGGCCTCCATTGCCGACCCCAACCCGCTGGTGGCCGGCCAGGGCTTTGCGCGGCTGCGGGCGGCGGGCGTGGCGGTAGAGGTGGGCCCGGGCGCGGCGCAGGCGCGCGAGCTCAATATCGGCTTTTTCAGCCGCATGGTGCGGGGCACGCCGTGGGTGCGCCTCAAGGCTGCTGCGTCGCTGGATGGCACCACTGCCTTGGCCAATGGCGCCAGCCAGTGGATCACATCGCCCGCTGCGCGCGCCGATGGCCACGCCTGGCGTGCGCGCGCCTGCGCGGTGCTGACCGGCATTGGCACGGTGCTGGACGACGACCCGCGCCTGGATGTGCGCGAGGTGCCCACCCCGCGCCAGCCGCATGTGGTGGTGGTCGATAGCCAGTTGCAAACGCCGCTGGATGCTCGCCTTTTCATAGCTGGTCGCGCTTGCTACATATACGCTGCAGCCCAAAATGATGCCAAAAAGGCAGCGCTGGAAGCGCGTGGCGCCACCGTGATCTATCTGCCCAATGCACAGGGCAAAGTGAGCCTGCCAGACATGCTGCGCGACCTGGCCCAGCGCGGCGTGAACGAGCTGCATGTGGAGGCTGGCAACAAGCTCAATGGCTCGTTCGTGCGCGAGGGGCTGGTGGATGAAATGCTGGTGTATCTGGCGCCCACTTTGCTGGGGCCTGGCCTGGGCATGGCCCACATGGGGCCGCTTGACACCCTGGCGCAGGGGCTGGCCATGGACTTCACTTCGGTGGACCGGGTCGGGCCAGACGTTCGCCTTGTGGCACGGGTGCGCGGGCGCGACGCTTTTTAATGGCGGTGGCACAGCGCCTATGCCACCGCGCCCCGTTCACCCGCAAACCAGCTGGCTCCCCTGCCCTTGCGCCCGCGCTTGCATGCCGCCGATGGCGGCCGCTGCCGCAAAGCCGGCTTGCCCAAAGGTATCGAGCACGCTGGCCAGTGCATCGGGGCGGCAGCTCACCAGCAGGCCGCCGCTGGTCTGGGGGTCGGTGAGCAGGTGGCGTTGCCATTCGGGCGCACCGGGGGCCCAGGCCACGTCGGCGCCATAGGCGGCCCAGTTGCGTGCCGAGGCCCCCGTGACCACGCCGTCGGCCGCAAACCGCGCTGCGGCCTCAATGACCGGCACCTGGGCCAAATGGACCTGCGCAGAAAGCCCCGAGCCCCGGCACACCTCCAGCAGATGGCCGGCCAGGCCAAAGCCGGTGACATCGGTCATGGCGTGCACACCATGGAGCGCGCCCAGCGCAATGCCCACGCGGTTGAGTTGCGTGGTGTAACGCAGCATGTCGGCATAACCCGCGGCGTCCAGAATGCCTTTTTTCAGCGCTGCCGAGAGAATGCCCACCCCCAGCGGCTTGCCCAGCACCAGCACATCGCCTGCCTGCGCGTCTGCGTTGCGG
>DCVY01000195.1:1727-3213 GCA_002327945.1 Acidovorax delafieldii
TCGCGGCACACGGCGGCGCCGCCTTCGAGCACGCGGCCAATCACTTCGGGCGGCAGCTGGGCAATGGGCATACCCACCAGCGCCAGCGCCATGATGGGCGTGCCGCCCATGGCGTAGATGTCTGACAGCGCATTGGTGGCGGCAATGCGGCCAAAGTCGTAGGGGTCGTCAACAATGGGGGTGAAAAAATCGGTGGTGGCCACCAGCGCCTGGCTGTCGTTCAGGCGGTAAACAGCAGCATCGTCACTGGTTTCGGTGCCCACCAGCAGCTCGGGCGGCACGATGCCTTGTGGTGCGCGTGCCAAAATCTCTTGCAGCAGGCCCGGCGCTATCTTGCAACCGCAACCGCCGCCGTGCGAGAACTGGGTAAGACGAATGGGTTTGGAATCAACAGTCATGGTGCGCGCGATTGTGCCAGCCGACCGCCGGGCAGCGCGGGGCAAGGGCCGGGCGCCATGAGCCACCGCGGCCCCGTGCGCGTGGCAGACCGCCATGCGTTTCACACCCTGATCGATGCGCGCTCGCCCGCCGAATTTGCGCTGGACCACCTTCCCGGCGCCATCAACTGCCCGGTGCTCGATGACGACGAGCGCCGCATCGTCGGCACCCTCTACAAGCAGCAGGGCGCCTTTGAGGCGCGGCGTGTGGGCGGTGCCATGGTGGCCGCCAACCTGGCGCGGCATTTGCGCGAGCGGTTTGCCGACCAGCCCGCCAGCTGGAAGCCGCTGGTTTATTGCTGGCGCGGCGGCATGCGCAGCGGCTCGATGGTGACCTGGCTGCGCCTGGTGGGCTGGGATGCCCAGCAACTGGCCGGCGGCTACAAGGCATGGCGCCGCCATGTGATAGACCAGCTGGCCGAACTGGCGCCACAGCTGCCCCTGCGCGTGGTTTGCGGCCCCACCGGCAGCGCCAAGACGCGCGTGCTGCAGGCCCTGGCGGCGCGCGGCGCCCAGGTGCTCGACCTGGAAGCCTGCGCCCGCCACCGCGGCTCGGTGCTGGGTGCTTGGCCGGGGGTTGAACAGCCCTCGCAAACCGCCTTCGAAACCGCCCTGCTCAATGCGCTGGAGCCGCTGGACTTGCAGCGCCCCATTTACATCGAGGCCGAGAGCAGCAAAATCGGCCGCCTGGCCGTGCCCCAGCACCTGGTGCAGCGCCTGCGCGCCAGCCCCTGCATCGAAATCGCGGCCAGCATGCCGGCAAGGCTGGATTTTTTGCTGCGCGACTATGCCAACCTGGGCGACGACCCGGCCCTGCTGGCACGGCAACTGGGCGCGCTGAAGGAATTGCACGGCAAGCAAGTCATTGCGCGCTGGCAGGACTGGGCACAGGCAGGTGCATTGCCTCCCTTGTTCGCCGAGCTGGTGGCCTTGCACTATGACCCGCTCTATGCCCGCTCGCAAAGCACGCACCTGCACCAATGGGAAACGCGGCACAGCCTGGCAAGCGACGATCTTTCCGCGGCGGGCATTGATGCCTTGGCCGCCCA
>DCVY01000195.1:3240-3635 GCA_002327945.1 Acidovorax delafieldii
ACTGACGCTTAACGAATAAGTGCCAGCGCCACATTTCACATATTTTTTGAACCTGAAAACGGCCGTTGGATGCGCCCGCCGGTGCCGTGATCGGGGTGCCCGGCAAGGCTGAGCGCTGCGGCTCCAACAGCACTTGCGTGCTGTTGGACAGCGCGAAGAAGGCCTGTCTCCGCCAGGCCTGCACCCTGCAAGGGCGACGACGCGGCGGGCTTACTGCCCGTACTGCCCGTACTGCCCGCAAGGAGGAGCAACGCCGCATGGTGCCCCGAGCGCGGTGCTGGCGGGTGCATAGCGCTCTCACCCACAAGGTGAACGCCATCGAAGCCATCAACGATAGATTGCATGCGGTTTGCGAAGGGATACAAAGCGGTCAACTGCCGATTTGAGGGTGAAAG
>DCVY01000095.1:0-2470 GCA_002327945.1 Acidovorax delafieldii
GATTCAAAGCGGTCAACTGCCGGTTGTAGGGTCACACAGGACCCTGGGCCCTGCGCAGCCATGCCCTGCGCAGCGGCGTGCTGGCGTGCCCTGTCTCCACTACCATGGCAGGCATGACCGCCGCCGCTACCCCCCCCCTGCCGTCGCGCCTCTGGGCCGGCCTATCCACCCGCGATTTCACCCGGCTGCGCGCCAGCGGCCAAGCCCGGCAGACGGTGGCCGTGCTGCCCGTGGCGGCCATCGAGCAGCATGGGCCGCACCTGCCGCTGTCGGTGGATGCCACGCTGCTGCAGGGCGTGATCGACGCCGCGCTGCCACTGCTGCCCGCTGCGCTGCCCGCGCTGTTTCTGCCGCCGCAGGTGGTGGGCCTGAGCCCCGAGCACATCCGTTTTCCCGGCACGCTCACGCTGTCGCCCGCCACGGTGATCGCGCTGTGGACCGAGATTGGCGAATGCGTGGCGCGCGCCGGGGTGAAAAAGCTCTTGCTGTTCAACGGCCATGGTGGCCAGGTCAGCGTGATGGACATCGTGGCGCGCGCGTTGCGCACGCGCTGCGGTCTGCTGGTGTACAGCGCCAGCTGGTTCAGCCTGCCGCTGCCCGATGCGGTGGCCGGCCAGTTCAGCGCCGAGGAGCACCGCTTTGGCATCCATGCCGGCGAGATCGAGACATCTATGATGCTGCACCTGGCCCCCGCCATGGTGCACATGGAGCACGCGCGCGATTTTCGCTCCACCTCGCAGGACCGTGCCGAGCGCTACGCCATTCTGGGCAACGGCAAAAGCGCCAAGCTGGGCTGGCAGATACAGGACTACCATGTGGCCGGCGCGGTGGGCAATGCCGCCGCCGCCACAGCCGACAAGGGCCGCGCGGTGGTGGACGCCGCCGCGCAGCAACTGGTGCGGCTGCTGCAGGAATTGCACGATCTGCCGCTGGCCACGTTGGTGGATGGCCCCGGTGGGCTCGCCGAGTAATCTGGGTTTTGCGTGTTGTGTTATTGGACTGCAGCGCTTATTCATCCAGCGCAAGCCGTTCTATCCTTGGGATGCTCTGCATAACCCTCGCGTGCCGGTGGCGGTGCGGATCGGGATGGGCCGCAAGGCGTCTTTTTGCAGGCAATGAGCCCATAAGCCAATCGCCGGGCTCTTGGCAAGAAAGGCAACGCAGCAGACCGCCCGAGGCCGTGCGGCCACAGACCGCAGGGAGTGATGCAGGTCATCCCTGGTGCAGGGTTTCATGCTATCTGGCACATAAAAAGCGTCTTTTCGGCCCTGACTGTGTTGCAAATCCTCGCGATACCACCCGGCGGAAGCCGCGATTTACCGAAACTTTACGGCGGCTTCAACGCTGCGAGACGCCTGCGGGCCACCATGGAGCCCTGCCCGCACCGGCTCCACTGCCCCACTACACTGCCACGATGAGTTCGCACCTGTTGATGATCGAAGATGACGCCCGCCTTGCGCAGATGGTGGGCGAATACCTCGGCCAGTCCGGCATGCATGTCACGCACCGCGCCGATGGCGCGAGCGGCCTGGCGCAGCTGCAGGGCGAGGGCGCCGGCCCCTTGCCCGACCTGGTCATCCTCGACCTGATGCTGCCCGACATGGACGGCCTGGATGTCTGCCGGCGCATCCGTGCGCTGCAGGGGCCCGCTGCCCAGGTGCCGGTGCTCATGCTGACTGCCAAGGGCGACCCGATGGACCGCATCATCGGCCTGGAGCTGGGCGCCGACGACTACCTGCCCAAACCCTTCGAGCCGCGCGAGCTGCTGGCCCGCATCCGCGCCATCCTGCGCCGGCGCACCGATGGCAGCAGCACGCCCGCCACGCAGGCGCTGCGCTTTGGCTCGCTGGAGATCGACCGCAGCGCCCGCACCGTGACCGTGGCCGGCCAGCCCGCCGACCTCACCTCCTACCAGTTCGACCTGCTGGTGGCCTTGGCCGAGCGCGCCGGCCGCGTGCTCACGCGCGACCAGATCATGGAAGCCGTGCGCGGCCGCGAGCTGGAGGCGTTTGACCGCTCCATCGACGTGCACATGGGCCGCATCCGCGCCGCCATCGAGGCGGACGCCAAGAACCCGCGCCGCATCCTCACGGTGCGTGGCGTGGGCTATGTGTTTGCCAAGCAGCAGGATTGACATGGATGCCCCCCTGAGGCGCTTCGCGCCATCCCCCCAAGGGGACGCCACCGGTGGCCTGGCAAAGCCAGTTCCACGGTGGCGCTGGCTTGGGGCGCGCCAGTTGCTCAGGCCAAAGTTCACGGGCGTGGGGCATGGGGTTGTTTGATATTTTTTCGCGGCGCCTTTATCTGCGCCTGTGGCTGGCGGTGGTGGGCGGTGTGGCCGTGCTCACCCTGGCCGTGGGCTGGGCCTGGCGCATCGCCGCCGAGCAAAACGCACAACCCATGACGCTCCCCGCCCGTGAAGTGGTGCTGCGCGACGGTGATGGCCACACGCTGGTCGCCGGGCTGGCCA
>DCVY01000095.1:2485-17125 GCA_002327945.1 Acidovorax delafieldii
GGCCCCAATCGCCGCCCCGACGCCGCCTTCTGGATGCGTCCGCCCTTCGGCTTTTTGTGGATGCTGGGCCTGGTGGGCCTGGCCGTGGCCGTGGGGGTGTATCCCATCATCCGCCGCCTGCTGCAGCGCCTGGAGACCCTGCAGCGCAGCGTGCAGCGCTTTGGCGAGGGAGATTTGTCGGTGCGCGTTCCCGAGCAGGGTCAGGACGAGGTGGCCGACCTGGCGCGCCAGTTCAATGCGGCCGCGGCGCACATCGAGGCGCTGGTCAAGACCCACAAATCGTTGCTGGCCAATGCCTCGCACGAACTGCGCTCGCCGCTCACGCGCATCCGCATGGGGCTGGAGCTGATGGGCGGCAACCAGCCTTCGCCCGCATTCCGCGAGGAAATCCTGCGCAACATCGCCGAGCTCGACCAGCTGGTCGATGAAATCTTGCTGGCCAGCCGCCTGGACGCGCGCGAGGCCGATGTGGGCACCGTGGAACTGGTGGACCTGATCGGGCTGGCCGCCGAGGAATGCGCGCGGGTGGGGGCCGACCTCGATGCCAGCGCCAGCCCCGAGCTGCTGGAGGTGCGCGGCGTTGCCAAGCTGTTGCGCCGTGCGCTGCGCAACCTGCTGGAAAACGCGCGCCGCTACAGCCAGGGCGACATCACGGTGGTGGTGCAGCGGCGCGACGGCCAGGCCCAGGTAAGCGTGCTCGACCAGGGGCCCGGCGTTCCCCCCGCATTGCGTGAACGCATTTTCGAGCCCTTTTACCGCCTGCCCGGTGCCAGCGAGCGTGCCGGGGGCGTAGGCCTGGGGCTGGCGCTGGTGCGCTCGATTGCCGCGCGGCACAACGGCAGCGTGCACTGCGAAGCCCGGCCCGACGGCGCGCATGGCGCCTGTTTTGTGCTGCGGCTGCCGGTGCATGCAGCGCCCGGCAAAGCCGTTTCAGGGCCGCAGCAGCAGAGCAGCACCTGAGCGCAGACCGACCGCATGCCAACCGTTCGATGGCACTGCGGCGATGGTTCCTTGCGGGGAGTTGGGCCAGCCCTGGCCACCCCGCCACAATCGCGCCATGAACTACTTTTCTTCCTCCCGCCTCTGCGCCCGGTTCGGTCTCTCCGCCCCCATCATGCTGGCGCCCATGGCACTGGCTTTCGGCGGCGCACTGGCCGCAGCATGCGCGCGGGCGGGCGCATGGGGGCTGGTGGGTGGTGGCCATGGCGACCTCGCCTGAACCCTGCGTGAGCCTAGTGCAGTGTTTCACGCTATCTGGCGCCGCAAGAACTGGCCCGCACCCTATGACTTTCGCGCCATTCGCAACCCCTTGCACCGCGCCTGTGAAGAACACATCGACGCACTGCGCAGCAACCCTGCCGCTGCCCGGGAAGGGTATGACGCGGCCGTCTTGACCGGTGACTACGCCGCCGCGCGCGGCTGGGTTGAGCCCCCGTGGGGAGTGTTATTTTTTAACAGCTGCTGCCGCTTGGTCTGGCGCCGGCAGATGCCTTTTTGGGCAGGATCCGCGGTGACAGCCACCGCACAAGGTGCGTCAGTTCGCCCAGGGTAGCTCGCGTGCAGGCCCCTGGATGACGGGGGGTTTTGCATTCAGGGTTTCGCCGGCCAACACGCGCTCATACACGCGCAGGTAGTTGCGGGCCATGCGCTGCACACCAAAGTGTTCCACCACATGCGCATGGCAGGCCCGGGGATCAAAGTGGTTGTTGCGCACCGCCTCGGCCAGCACCGAGGCCTGTGCAGACAGCACGCCACAGTGCACCGGCACCAGTTCGGGCAAAGCACCATACGGCGTGGCAAAGACGGGGCAGCCGAAGTACAGGCTTTCGATGACGGCCAGGCCAAAAGGCTCGTGCCAGCGCACCGGAAAGATCAGCCCGCGCGATGCGTTGAGCAGGCCGGTTTTTTGCTTGCCGCCCACCATGCCGTGAAAGTGGATCTTGCGCGAGAGCGTCCAGCGAAAGCCGCGCCTGAAGTTGATGCGGGTTCCGCCCAGCACATCAAGCTCCACCCCGGCCAGCTTGGCCACGCGGATGGCGCCGCGCACGTTCTTCACGCCCCAGGCTGCCTTGCCCAGAAAGTGGTAGTGCGAGCGCGGGCGGTCAAAGCCCACCGGGCCATAGCTGTCCCAGTCCAGGCCGTTATAGACAAACTCGGTCGAGCCATAGCGCGTCGCATGGTCGCGCGAAAGAAACACCGTGTTGCGCGGCAATGGCTTGGGTTTGCGCGCATTGCCATGCTCGGTCACCAGGTAGGGACGACCGATTTCGCTGTGCGGGTTGAACTGGAAATGCGTGATGTCCACGTCGGCCGGTATCTGCCCCTCCCAGGGCTCCTCGGGCCGGATGGGCAACACCTGGCCGAAGTCACAGCGAGAGCCTTCTGGCACCAGGTAACTCACGCGGTGGCCTTGCTGCACCAGCGTCTTGCCCAGGTCCCAGATCACGCGCTCGGTGCCACCGTAGCCATAGACGGGAATGGGGGAGTTGTTGACCAGCAGGATGTGCATCGGGAAATCTCGCGTCAGACGGGGCTGGGGCAGCCCATGCGCGCATGTCGCTCATGCAGGGCGGCCAGCACCAGCGGGCACATGAAGAGGTAGAACATGTTGCCACTGTTGTGGGCCAGGAAGACCTGCGTGAGGCCGAAACCGATGTACGACAGCGGCAGCAGCAGGCCAACCAGGCACAGTGAGAGCGACTCCTTGTCCACCTTGCCCGAGCCATCATGAATGCGCGCCGCCGTGGGCCAGAAGATCGCCAGCGGCAGGCCATAGAAAACCATCAAGAGCAGCACGCCGAGCAATCCCCGCTTGGCAAACAGGTCCAGGGCTTCGTTGTGCACATGCCCATATTCCAGGACGCTAGGGTGGGCCTGCCCCGCCGCCACGCGACGCGCTTTCTCCTGCGTGTAACCCGCGCGGCCCCAGCCGATGAGCGGGCGGTCCAGGCCCATCGCCCAGGCCAGGCGCCAGTGCGCGAGCCGGTGCCCCACCGAGCTGCGGCCATCGCCGCTTGCCTGGTAGGTTTGCACCTCCTGACGGGCTTCATCGAGCCTGTGCTCGACCGCTGGCACCTGGGACAATGCCACTGCCGCCAACGCCAGCGCACCCAGGCCCCAGTAAATACGCCGCTGACCGGTCGTTCGCACCAGCAGCCACGCGCAGACCGGCAGCATCAGCCCCAGCGCCAGCCAGCCTCCACGGGACTGGGAGAGCAAAGAACCGACCACACCCAACGCCACGGCACTGACCAGCAACATGCGTTGCCACAGGACCCAACGCCTCCATTGCACCACCAGAACCAGACCACTCATGACCGCAAGCAACAGGCTCAGATTGCCGTACTGGATCGCGTTGGTATAGCCGTTGGCACGCGGCAATTCCAGCACACCGGTCTGGTAGAGCCCCACCAGCCCGCCGCCCATGGCGCCCACGGCAATGCCTGCCCAAAGCCACGCGGCGCGGGGCTGAAACGCCATCAGATAGAAGATGCAGATCAATGCCAGCAGGTACTTGACCGGGCGTTCCATGCTGCCCATGCCCCAGGCAGTGCCCACATCCAGCATCCACAGCCCCGCCATGCACAAGAATGCGGCCATGAGACACCAGGCGGCACGCGGCGCAGGGCGGCGCCACCACGTCGGCGCACTGGCCAGCGCCGCGAGCAGTATCAAGACCGCACCATAGGAATAACCCGACGGCAACCAGAGCGCCAGCCCAGGCACCATGAAAGCGCCGAGGCTCGCGCAACGCCCAAACCAGCGTTGTGCGCTCATCAGCGAATCACCTTGTCTGTGAGGCTGTCACGGTCGTAGTGCAGGGCCGCATAACGAAAAAACCCCTCCAGCGCGACGAACAGGCAGTACAAAAAACCGGCCCCGCCACACAGGAACCCCAGGCGGAACACATACAGACGCAGAAACATGGAAAGCCCCGATGCCAGACCCCGCAGAACGCCACCACGCTGGCCTTTTTCGGCGCGCTTGGCAGCCCCCAGCATGACGTACTGCGTGAGTTTTTCCAGGCTGCCCCGCACCGTGGTGCGGGAGTAGTGCAAGAGCCGTGCCTTGATCAGGTGGCGCGGCAGCGCAGCGCCACCAGGCAAGGCATGCAGCTGCGCCTGCTCGTGCACCACGCCGGTGTATTCCTTGACGAGCGCCCGCACAAACAGGCGCTCGATCTGCGACTGCGAACGGAAATACCGGAGTTCGTGTCCATAGGCGACCATTCGCCAGCGGATCGTCCACACCGCCTGCTCGCCTGAGCGCACAATGGCCTGCAGCTCCTGTGCAAATGCCGGCGTCATCACCTCGTCGGCATCCAGAAAAAACACATAGTCGGCGCGCGCATGGGCCAGCAGCCGGTTGCGCTGCACGGCAAACCCTTGCCAGTCGGGGTAGCTATGCACCTCTGCGCCCAGGCTGCGGGCAATGGCCACGGTGTCGTCCGTGCTGCCACTGTCCACCACCAGCAACTGATCGGCGAAAGCGGCGCTGCGCAAGCAGGCTTCAATGCGATGTGCCTCGTTGTGGGTCAGCACCGCAACGGTCAATGTGGGCGACGCCGGGGCACCGCCAGCAGCAGCAGACATCAATCAGTGACCGCCGTGAACGACCTCGCCCGCCTTCAGCCGATACACCGTGCCGCAATACGGGCACTTGGCCTCCCCGGTGTGGGCCACGTCGAGATAGACCTTGGGATGGCTGTTCCAGAGCTTCATGCCGGCCTTGGGATTGGGGCAGAACACCCCGCCCTGGGCGTTCAGGTCTTTGGCCAGAAGTTCAATAACGGCTTGCGACATGGTCAGACTTTGGTAAGCCAGTGAGCGTATTGGGGATTGCGGCCATTGACGATGTCAAAGAACGCGCTCTGGATCTTCTCGGTGATGGGGCCTCGGCGACCCACATAGTCACCCTTGCCCAGCTCGATGCGGTCGAGTTCGCGGATGGGCGTGACTTCTGCGGCCGTGCCGGTGAAGAAAGCCTCGTCGGCGATGTACACCTCGTCACGCGTGATGCGTTTTTGCACCACTTCCAGGCCCAGGTCCTTGCAGATGTGGAAAACGGTGTTGCGGGTGATGCCGTTGAGCGCGCCCGCCGACAGGTCGGGGGTGTAGACCACGCCGTTTTTCACGATGAACACGTTCTCGCCCGAGCCCTCGGAGACGAAGCCGGAGGCGTCCAGCAGCAGCGCCTCGTCGTAACCATCGTCGGTGGCTTCGGTGTTGGCCAGGATGGAGTTGGTGTAGTTGCTCACCGCCTTGGCCTGGCTCATGGTGATGTTGACGTGGTGGCGCGTGTAGCTGCTGGTCTTGACGCGGATACCGCGGGCCATGCCGTCTTCACCCAGGTAGGCGCCCCAGGCCCAGGCCGCGACCATCAGGTGGATGTCGTTGCCCTTGGGCGACACACCCAGCTTCTTGTCGCCGATCCAGGTCAGGGGGCGCAGATAACCCGACTCCAGCTTGTTCTCGCGCATCACCGCGCACTGCGCCTCGTTCACCTGCTCCTGGGTGAAGGGGATCTTCATGCGCAGGATCTTGGCGCTGTTGAACAGGCGCTCGGTGTGGTCCTGCAGACGGAAGATGGCCGTGCCGCCCGCCGTGTTGTAGGCGCGCACACCTTCAAACGCGCCGCAGCCGTAGTGCAGGGTGTGGGTCAGCACATGGATCTTGGCATCGCGCCAGTTGACCATCTGGCCGTCCATCCAAATCTTGCCGTCACGGTCGGCTATCGAGGGAACTACAGGGCTCATGGGTGTCCTTTGGGTTGCTGGGATGTCGCAAAACTACAGATTTTACGGGGCCGCAGCCCCCGCATCGCTGCCAGACACATCGGCGGGGGTGGCAGGGCGTTCCAAAACCCATTTCACCAGCGTGCCATGGTGGAACCCGCAGGTCACATGCCATTGGGTGCCATCGGCCCAGCGGTAGATCGCGGGCTGTTCGTTTTCGGGCGACTGCAGCGCGCCCAGCGAACGCGGCATGGCCACCACATGCATCAGGTTCACCCCCGCCTGCCGTTTGGCATTGCGCATGACGGCGCTGCCGACATATCCGATGGGGCGGTCTGCCGCCCTGCGCAGCACATGCATGGGCCGCGTGAAATGCAGCAGGGCCCCCATGCGCACAGCGCCCCACGGTCGCAACGCCCGGCCAGCCATAAGACCGAAAGCCCGCCACCACCACAATCACCAGTCCCAAGGGCACCAGGACATTTCGCAAATTCATGGCCCCATTGCCCTACGACACCACCCGCCCCACCGTGTGGGGAGTGCATATGCATGCCTCAGAGCAGGCTCTCAGCCCATCCCTCGCACCACGTTCATCGCCTCCTCCACCCGCTCCACGGCATGGATGGTGAGGCCCTCGATCGGTTTTTTGGGGGCATTGGCCTTGGGCACCACCGCCACGCTAAAACCCAGTTTGGCCGCCTCGCGCAGGCGCTCCTGGCCGCGGGGCGCGGGGCGCACCTCGCCTGCCAGCCCCACCTCGCCAAAGGCGATGAAGCCCTGTGGCAAGGCCTTGCCCCGCAGGCTGGAGGTGATGGCCAGCATCACGGCCAGATCGGCGGCGGGCTCGCTGATGCGCACGCCGCCCACGGCGTTCACAAACACGTCCTGGTCCATGCAGGCCACCCCCGCATGGCGGTGCAGCACGGCCAGCAGCATGGCCAGGCGATCCTTGTCCAGGCCCACACTCAGGCGCCGCGGGCTGGGCCCGCCGCTGTCCACCAGGGCCTGAATTTCCACCAGCAAAGGCCGGGTGCCTTCGAGTGTGACCATCACGCAGCTGCCCGGCACCGGTTCGCTGTGCTGGCTCAGGAAAATGGCACTGGGGTTGCTGACCCCCTTGAGGCCCTTTTCGGTCATGGCGAACACGCCGATCTCGTTGACGGCGCCAAAGCGGTTCTTGATGGCGCGTACCAGGCGGAACTGGCTGTGCGTGTCCCCTTCGAAATACAACACCGTGTCCACCATGTGCTCCAGCACGCGGGGCCCTGCCAGCGCGCCCTCCTTGGTCACATGGCCCACCAGCACAATCGCCACGCCCGAGGCTTTGGCACAGCGCGTGAGGTGCGCAGCGCATTCGCGCACCTGGGCCACCGAACCGGGTGCCGACGTGAGCTGGTCGGAATACACGGTCTGGATGGAATCGATCACCGCCACCGCCGGTTGCATGGATTCGATGGTGGCCAGGATTTTTTCGAGCTGGATTTCCGCCAGCACATTCACCTGGCTGTGATCGAGCCCCAGCCGGCGCGAACGCAGCGCCACCTGGGCGCCGCTTTCCTCGCCGGTCACATACAGGGTGGGCAGGCCGGCGCGCTGCAGCGCATCCAGCGCCTGCAGCAGCAGCGTGGACTTGCCGATGCCCGGGTCGCCCCCGATCAGCACCACGCCACCTTCCACAATGCCCCCGCCCAGCACCCGGTCCAGCTCATCGATGCCGCTGGGCGTGCGCGCAATGTCGGTGGCCTCGATCGCCGCCAGCGGCATGACGGCCTGCGCCTGTGCCAGGCCGGCAAACTGCGTGCCGCTGTAGCGGTTTTTTCCGGGCCCTGCCTCCGCCACCGATTCGATCAGCGTGTTCCAGGCGTTGCACGACGGGCATTTGCCCAACCATCGCAGACTGGTACCGCCACATTCGGTGCAGGTGAAAAGGGTTTTGTCTTTGGCCATGGGTACGGTATCCAGCGAAGCGGCTGGCCACTATAGCGGCCAGCCACGCATCCCTGGGGTTGGGCATGCTTGCCCCTGCAAGGGGCCCGGCATCCTGAATATCGTGCTGTTGTATTCGACCCGCGTGTCGTACACCGCGGCGTGCAAGGTGTTGTTCACGCTGAACAACTTTTGGGTCGTATCCATATGCACTGCAGGGTCAGGGCCTCCCCCATGCATCCACCGGCCGAATGCGCCAGCGCCTGTGCGCCGCGCAGGCCCTACTTGCGCCGCAGTGCCAGCCGAATGCGCTCAAGTGCTGGCGAAGGCGGGGCCACGGTGCGGTCGAACGGGTGCGCAGTGGCGCCGACGGCCTTCAGGATGCGTTGCACGTAGGCGCGGGTCTCCAGGTAGGGCGGCACGCCACGGTAGCGCTCGACCTTGCCCTCGCCAGCGTTGTAGGCGGCGGCCACCAGCGCCACGTCGCCCTCGAAGTAGGCCAGCAGCCAGCGCAGATAGGCCAGGCCCCCGCGGATGTTCTGCGCCGGGTCATACGGGTTCTTGACGTTGAAGCGCTCGCTTGTTTCGGGAATCAGCTGCATCAGTCCCTGCGCGCTCTTGGGCGACAGCGCCTGGGTATTGAAGTTGGATTCGGCGGCAATGATGGCCAGGGCCAGTTGCGGCTCGACCTGGTATTGCGGCGCCATCTTGAGCACCAGCTCCACAATCTTGCGCGGCGCGGTCAACTGGTAGTTGACGCCCGGCTGGGCTGCTGCAACCTGCGCTGGCGGCGGCGGCGGGGGGCGCAGGCACTCGGGCACCTCGTCGGTGGCGCCGCCAACCACCTGCAACATGCGCGCAGCCACGCCCAGCCCCTGCTCGGCGGCCGCCTGAAAGAAGAAGGCCGCCGCCACATCGTCGCGCACCACACCGCGCCCATGGGCATACATCCATCCAAGGTTGTACTGGGCCTGCATGTCACCGAGCCGCGCGCTTGCGCAATACAGCGCCACAGCCCGCAGCGGGTCGCGCGCCACGCCCTCGCCATGCTCGTAGGCAATGGCCTCCTGGCGCAGGCTTGCCGCCCGGGTGCTGTCGGATTCAGCGCCCTGCGCCCGCGCAACACCCGCACCCCAGGCGCACAACGACGCCACCACCAGCGGCGCAAAGATCGACAAGCTGGCTCGCATTTTTTCAGTATGCGCGTCTTTGCGCCATTCGTCACCCTAAAAACGGCAGCTGGATGCGCCCGCCGGCGCCGTGATCGGGGTGCCAGGCAAGGCTGAGCGCTGCGGCTCCAACAGTACCTGCGCCCTGCAAGGNNGCCCTTACTGCCCGCAAGGAGAAGCAACGCTGCATGGCGCACCGAGCGCGGTGCTGGCGGGTGCATGGCGCTCTCACCCATCAGGCGAACGCCATAGAAATCATCAAATGTTGATTGCATGCGGTTTGGCAGGGTTTGCCAAGCGGTCCACTGTTTTGCGGGTAACGCCCTGTGCCGGCGCCGGGCGGCATGGACCGTCAGTCCACCGCCACGGGCACGCGCTGCGCCAGCGCGCACATCAGCTCGTAGCCCACGGTGCCGGCGGCCTGCGCTACCTCGTCGATGGGCAGCACGGCGCCGTTGCGGGCGCGCCCCCACAACGTGACTTCACTGCCGAAACCGGCGTCGACGCCGGCAGCAATGACGGGGCTCAGGTCCACGGTGACCATGTCCATGCTGACACGTCCCACCAGGCGCGTGCGCACGCCGTTCACCAGCACCGGTGTGCCGGTGTCGCAATGGCGCGGGTAGCCGTCGGCATAGCCACAGGCCGCCACGCCGATGGTGAGCGGCCCCGCGGCCGTGAAACGCGAGCCATAGCCCACGGTATCGCCCGCCTGCAACTGCTGCGTGCCAATGATGCGGGTCGCCAGCGTCATGGTGGGTTGCAGGTCCCAGTGGCCGGCGCCGTGGACCGGAAAATCGGGTGTGCTGCCGTACAGCACGATGCCTGCGCGCACCCAGTCGCCCCGCACCTGGGCGTCGCTGGCGAAACGCAGCGTGGCTGCACTGTTGCAGACGCTGCGCTCGCCGGGCAGATCCTCCGTGGCCGCATTGAATGCGGCCATCTGGTGCGCAACGCCGCGCGTTCCATCGGCATCGCTGAAATGGGTCATGAACGAGATTTCGTCCACCTGCGGCAGCGCGTTCAGGCGCGCCCAGGCGCTGCGGTAGCGCTGCGGCGTGAACCCCAAACGGTTCATGCCCGAGTTCAGCTTGAGGAACACGCGGTGCGGCACCTGGGTCTTGTGGGCGGCCAGCATGTCGATCTGCTCATCGCAGTGCACAACATGCCATAACGCGAGGCGCGAGCACAGCTCCAGATCGCGCGGCTCAAACACACCCTCCAGCAGCAGGATGGGGCCACGCCAGCCCAGGTTGCGCACGCGCTGCGCCTCGACCAGGTCCAGCAGCGCAAAACCATCGGCGGCACGCAAGCCCTCGAAGGCCCGCTCAATGCCATGCCCATAGGCATTGGCCTTGACCACGGCCCAGGTTTTGGCATCGGGCACAGCCTGTTGCACGCGCTCCAGGTTGTGGTGCAGGGCAGAGGTATGGATGGTGGCGTGGATCGGGCGCGGCATGAGAATGGTGGGGGCAACAAGCATGGGATTCTGGCACTGCGGGCGCAAGAGCCTGTTGGCGATCTCTCAGGCGACTCCTGGGAGATCGTCAACAGCCGATCCAAGCGCGTGATATAACCGCCAGTCACCTGTACGCGGCCTCCCAATTTAATCGGGCATCAGCCTCACTGATACCCCTCCAGCCATTCGATGAAGCGCGGTTTCTACACCATCATGTCGGCGCAGTTTTTCAGCTCGCTCGCCGACAACGCACTCTTCGTGGCGGCCGTGGAATTGCTGCGCACCAGCGGTGCCCCCGAATGGCAGCGCGCGGCACTGGTGCCCATGTTTGCCCTGTTCTATGTGGTGTTGGCGCCCTTCGTGGGCGCGTTTGCCGATGCCTTGCCCAAGGGCCGGGTGATGTTTGTCAGCAATGCCATCAAGATCGTGGGCTGCCTGATGATGCTGTTTGACTCGCACCCCCTGATTGCCTACGCCGTGGTGGGGCTGGGTGCGGCGGCCTATTCGCCGGCCAAGTACGGCATCCTCACCGAATTACTGCCGGCATCCCAGCTCGTCAAGGCCAACGGCTGGATCGAGGGGCTGACCATTGCCTCCATCATCCTCGGGGTGCTGCTGGGCGGACAGCTCGTGGGGCAGCATCTGTCGGCAGCGCTGCTGTCCATCGACATTCCCATGATCGCTACCGGTGTGGATACCGCCGCCGAGTCGGCCATTGCCGCGCTGATCCTGGTGTATGCCCTGGCCGCCTGGTTCAACACGCGCATCCCCCACACCGGCGTAGAAATGCGCCCGCTGCGCCAGCACCCGCAACGCAGCATCCTGTCCAGCACGCTGGCCCTGCTGCCCGACTTCTGGGCCTGCAACAGCCGCCTGTGGCGCGACAAGCTGGGGCAGATTTCCCTCTCGACCACCACCCTGTTCTGGGGCGCAGGGGGCAACCTCAAGTTCATCGTGCTGGCCTGGGCCGGCGTGGCCCTGGGCTACAACACCACGCAGGCGTCTGCGTTGACCGGCGTGGTGGCCATCGGCACCGCCGTGGGCGCCGTGACGGCATCAATGCGCATGCGCCTGGACATGGCCACCCGCGTGATTCCGCTGGGCATCACCATGGGGCTGCTGCTGATCCTGATGGTGTTCATCGGCAACATCTGGGTGGCCATTCCGTTCCTGATCCTGCTGGGCGGGCTGGGCGGCTTTATGGTGGTGCCCATGAACGCCCTGCTGCAGCACCGGGGGCACAACCTGATGGGCGCAGGGCGATCGATTGCGGTGCAAAACTTCAACGAGCAGGCCTGCATCCTGGGCCTGGGCGCTTTCTACAGCCTGTCGCTCAAGCTGGGGTTGTCGGTCTTCGGTGCCATCATTGTGTTTGGCGTGGTGGTGGCCGGCATCATGCTGGTCATCCAGCGCTGGCATGCGCGCAACTGCCTCAACCACTGCGAGGAACTGGACCACCTGCTGCACATTGCGCGGCAGGACATGCACCATTGACGCTATTTATTCGATAGCCAATAGCGACCAACCTGGAACCGGCAGTTGACCGCTTTGCACCCCTTGCCAGGCCGCATGCAATCAAGCGCTGCCGGTTTCTATGGCGTTCACCGCCTGGGTGAGAGCGCCATGCACCCGCCAGCACCGCGCTCAGGGCGCCATGCAGCGTTGCGCCTCCTTGCGGGCAGTACGGGCAGTACGGGCAGTACGGGCAGCAGCCCGCAGCGCCGTCTCGCCTTGCAGGGCGCAGGTGCTGTTGGAGCCGCAGCGCTCAGCCTTGCCCGGCACCCCGATCACGGCACCGGCAGACGCATCCAACCGCCATTTCTAAAGCACTTGACGTTTATTTGATGCCCCATCTGCTTCCCATCCTGGCCCTGGTGCTCAACGCCTTTGTGTGGGGCGTTTCATGGTGGCCTTTCAGGCAGCTGCACGCGGCCGGGCTGCACCCGCTGTGGGCCACAGCGCTGATGTACGCACTGGCGCTGGCCTGCCTGCTGCTGGCCCGGCCGCAGGCACTGCGCAGCGCGCAGCAGCACCCGGCCCTGTGGCTGCTGGCGCTGAGTTCGGCCCTGACCAACGTGGCCTTCAACTGGGCCGTGACGGTGGGTGATGTGGTGCGCGTGGTGCTGCTGTTCTATCTCATGCCCGCCTGGTCGGTGCTGCTGGCCTGGAAAATGCTGGGCGAACGCCCCACGGGCATGGCGCTGGTGCGGCTGCTGCTGGCCTTTGCAGGCATTGCGCTGGTGCTGGTGCCCGCCGACGCCACGTGGACCCGGCTGGCGGCCCGCCTCTCGGGCGCCGACCTGCTGGCCCTGGCGGGCGGCTTTTGCTTTGCACTCACCAACGTCACGCTGCGGCAGCTGCACGCGGTGCCCGGCGATGCGCGCATGCTGGCCATGTTTGGCGGTGGCGCCCTGCTGGCCGGCCTCAGTGCCGCGCTGGGGCTGGCGGCAGGGGCCGTGCCTGCTCCGCCCGCCTTGGCACAGGCCTGGGTCCCTCTGGCCCTGGCGCTGTCGCTGGCCTTTTTGCTGAGCAACTACGCCCTGCAGTATGGCGCCGCCCGGCTGGCGGCGGGCACCACGGCCCTGGTGATGCTGTCGGAGGTGGTGTTTGCCAGCGTGTCGTCGGCCCTGCTCACCTCGGCCCTGCTCGCGCCGCACACCTTGCTGGGCGGGGCACTGATCATGCTGGCGGCGCTGCTGGCCGTGCTGCCGCAGCAGCGCCACGCCAGCGTCTGAGAACAGGTTCACAATCTGGCACCCAAAACAGCGCTGCAACGCCCTCAGCGCCCGCTGCCCAGAGTCGCTACCATGGCCACCTGCCCCAAGGAGTTGCCCATGTCCAGCATTTATGACCTCGAAGCCCAGCCCATGGGCGGGCCGGCCGTGCCGCTGCGGCAGTTCCAGGGCAAGGTTTTGCTGATCGTCAACACGGCCAGCGCCTGCGGCTTCACGCCGCAGTTTGGCGGGCTGGAGGAACTGCACAAGCAGTACGGCGACAAGGGCCTGGTGGTGCTGGGTTTCCCGTGCAACCAGTTCGGCCACCAGGACCCCGGCAGCAACGACGCGATCGCCAGCTTCTGCCAGCGCAACTATGGCGTGAGCTTTCCGATGATGGCCAAGATCGAGGTGAACGGCGCCAATGCCTCGCCCCTGTACCAGTGGCTCACGGCCGAGGCCCCCGGCCTGCTGGGCAGCAAGGCCATCAAGTGGAACTTCACCAAGTTTCTCGTGGGCAGGGACGGGCGCGTGATTCGCCGCTATGCGCCGCAGGATGCGCCGAAAAATCTGGCAGCGGACATTGAGGCGGCGCTGACCGCCCCTGCCGCCTGAAAAGCGGCTATCAGGCCGTGGCGGCGGGTGGGCGCTGGCGGCGCGCACGCTCCAGCATCTGCCCGGTCTGGCGCGGGTCCATGCCGTACATGTCGGCAAAGGCGTCGAGCGTCTGGCCACTGGCTTCAAACGCACGCATCAGGGCCTCGTCCTTGGCATTGCGGGCTGCCCATTCGGCAAAGGCTTCTTGCAAGATGGCATTGGCCGCTTCGTCGCGGCCGGTGACCAGCTCGGTGTAGGCCTCGCGCGTGAGGCCCGAGGCCTCAAAGGCCTGGATCATGCGCTTGCGCAGCTTGGGCAATACATCCTCGCCCGCACGGGCCTTGCGGCGGCGAAACACTTCCAGCAGCGCATGGTGCACATGCTCGGGTGCCATGTCCTCGACGGGCTGGCCCGCGAGGTCGTGGCGCTTTTCACCGGCAGCCACGCTTTGCAGGTAGCGGGTGGAACGGGTGTGGATGCCCAGCGCCGCCTTGAGCGCATCGCGCTCGAACAACTCGGGATGGGCCTCCAGCAGATCCTGAAAAATGCCGCGCTTGAGCGGCAAAAACACCGCACCAAACAGATGCGGATAAAGCCCCGCCAGCTGCTCCAGCGCCGGGTGGGTGCGTGGGAGCGTGCGCGACGGCGCCAGCTGGTCTGCCGGGGCCTGGCCCTCGGCACGGGCGCGATCGCGGCCGTTATTGCGGCCGCCGCGCCCACCCCGGGGTGGCCGATCGCCGCGCGGGGAATCCGCAGTGGTGGTTGCCTCAGCAGTAGCTACCGGAGCGCGGTTGCCAGTCTCGGGCTGCTGCAATGCCTGTGCGCTGGCAGCGGCTACCGGGGCGGCGGCGGGCGCCGCTGTGGGTTCTTGTTCTGGCACGTGGTCGGTCATGGCGTAGCGGATCGGAGGGCAACAAAACCCTCGATCATGCCAGCGTTGGCAAAAAGACCCTCACGACGCGCACCAGAACCACCTGTTGCGAACAGGAATGTTGCAATGGGGTGGTCACTTTCAACCTAGAAACGGCCGTTGGATGCGCC
>DCVY01000095.1:17220-19535 GCA_002327945.1 Acidovorax delafieldii
TCAACTGCCGGTTTTAGGTTCAACGGTTGTCGCTGCCCACCGGTCCTCTTCGCGATTGCGACTGGTTGCTGCCTCCGACATGCGACTCGCGGTCGCTGCGGCTTTTGGGCGTGCGCTGGCCCTGGTTGATCTGGGTGGGGTCTTGCTCGCCCACCTTGTTGGTGTCGTTCTCGACTTTGCCCGTATGGGGCGGCTGCTTGTCGCGCGGGTTCTGATGGATCGTCATGGAGATCTCCTGTAAGTGGCACAAGGCCAAAACTTCCCCGGCCACGACGCAGACAGTACAGGAAGCGAGGCAGGGTTGCAAACCGAAGCAATCCCCGGGATTGACGCCCAGGGCAACGCTCCATAAAGTGGGTCTTGGAACGTGTTCACGTTCTAAGCGCTCGCAAAGCCTGATCGGCAGCGCTGAAACCACCCAAGGTGAGACCATGTTCAAAGACCGCGATGACGCTGCCCATCAACTGGCAGACCACCTGAAGGCCTACAGCGCCCACCATCCACTGGTGTTGGCCATTCCGCGGGGCGCCGTGCCCATCGGCAAGATCATTGCACGGCAGATCGGGGGCGATTTCGACGTGGTGCTGGTGCGCAAGCTGCGCGCACCCTTCGAGCCGGAAGTGGCCATCGGCTCGGTGGCGGAAAGCGGCTGGACCTACATCGCGCCCTACGCGGCCGCGGTGGGTGCCGACCAGGATTACATTGCCGCAGAAAAGCAAAAACAGCTGGCCACAATCCACTCGCGCCGTGTGCAATACACGCCCATCCGCGCACCGATCGACCCGCAGGGGCGCATCGTCATCGTGGTGGACGATGGTCTGGCCACCGGGGCCACCATGATTTCTGCGCTGCACAGCCTGCGCCAGCACCAACCCGGCAAGCTGGTCTGTGCCGTTCCCGTTGCATCGCCCGAGGCCCTGGAGAAAATCCGGCCCATGGCCGACGAGGTGGTGTGCCTGCACGCGCCAGCAAATTTTCAGGCCGTGGGCCAGTTTTACCGCCACTTTCCGCAGGTGGATGACGAGGAAGTGGTTGCGCTACTGCGCGCCTGACGGTGGTGCACTGCGCGCCGGCAGATGCTGCGCGAACCAGTCGGCGGCCAGGCGGGCCACGGCCTCCAGTGTCCCGGGCTCTTCAAAGAGATGGGTGGCATGGGGAACGACCGTCAGGGTCGTGGGCCCCGGCATGTGCGCGGCGGCGCGCCGGTTCAGTGCCAGCACCTCTTCATCGCCCGCGCCCACCAGCAGCAAGGTCGGACAATGCACCCGGGCAAGATCCCGGTCAGGCGCCAGATCCGGGCGCCCGCCACGGGAGACCACGGCCTGTATGCCAGCCCCCTGCGCGGCAGCAGCGCTCAGGGCTGCCGCCGCGCCGGTGCTCGCACCGAAATACCCCATGGGCAATAACGCCGTAGCGGGCTGGCGCCTAGCCCAATCGGTCACTTCCAGCAGGCGCCGTGTCAGCAGCGGAATGTCAAACCGCGTGGCATAGGCACGGTCTTCCTCGGGCGTGAGCAGATCGACCAGCAAGGTAGCCAGGCCCCGCTCCCGCAGCACCCGCGCCACATAGTTGTTGCGCGGGCTGTGCCGGCTGCTGCCGCTGCCGTGGGCAAACAGCACCAAGCCTTGGCTGTCGAGCGGTTGCACCAAAGCGCCCTCGATATGGCCACTGTCCACCGGGATACGAACCAGTTTTTCCGTCGCAGCGTGCATGGAATTTCTCCTCAGCGGACAGGGTTTACACCTCTCGCACGGCGATGTCAAGAAACTGCCCGCCTTCATGGCTGGTGCAAACAGGGGCGAGGGTATGCCCTCCTTCAGCGCCCAGCGCAGGGCTTTTTTGCCCAGGGGGCGGGGCACCTTTTCATCGACGATCTTGCAGCCGATATCGACCAGGTGGCCATATTGCACGCCGCTGGGGCAGGTGCTTTCGCAGTTGCGGCAGCTCTCAGCCTCTCAGGCACCGGTCCAGGTGCATCTGCGTCTTGCGCGTGGGGTTTCACCTTCGAGCACCTGCTTGATGCGGTAGATGCGGCCGCGCGGGCCATCGAGCTCGTCGCCCAGCAACTGATCCTAGAAACGGCAGTTGACCGCTTTGTATCCCTTCGCAAGCCGCATGCAATCTATCGTGGATGGCTTCGATGGCGGTCACCTTTGGGGTGAGAGCGCCATGCACCCGCCAGCACTGCGCTCGGGGCACCATGCGGCGTTGCTCCTCCTTGCGGGCAGTACGGGCAGTATGGGCAGTAAGCCCGCCGCGTCGTCGCCCTTGCAGGGTGCAGGCCTGGCGGAGACAGGCCTTCTTCGCGCTGTCCA
>DCVY01000216.1 GCA_002327945.1 Acidovorax delafieldii
TGCCTTCCGCACCGAGGCTTGGCATCGATCCACTGAACTCACCCGACAACAAGGAGAACCTCCGAATGAATGCCCCCGAAATGAACCGCCTCTTGCCCGACGTACAAAGCAGCGCGGACATCCGAGGATTGGCGATTGACGCCGCAGGCGTGCTCGGTTTGCGTTATCCCGTCCTTTTGCGCAGTGCGGGAAGAGAACTGACCGTTGCCGCACAGTGGCCAATGACCGTGGCTGTGCCTGCTGCGGTGAAAGGCAACAACCCGCAATCGTCATAGTCCAACCAGGTTCAGATATCCACCGGCGCGCAGGCCGACGGATCGGCACGGCCAGTCCCGGGGGCTGGTTATGCTCGAGCTCGACGGCCCAGAAAATCATCAGCCCCCATGGGAGCGTGGTTTTTTGCCAGGGTGCCGGCCGCGCAGTTCTGTCAGCCGCTCGCGCAGCGCGGTGTCGGGCACCAGCGCGCTGGTGGCCTGGCCCGCGTAGATGGCGCCGTCGTTGCCGTCCAGGGTGATCATCTCGTTCTCGGCCAGGCTCTGGCTGCCCAGTTGCACGGTGCGCGCAGCTTCGTCGATGCGCAGCGCCGTGCAGCCCACCAGGCAGGTCTTGCCCATCTGCCGCGCCACTACAGCGGCGTGTGATGTGCGGGCGCCGCGCTGGGTGAGCAGGCCTTGCGCGTCTTGCATGGCGGCGATGTCGCTGGTTTCGGCGTCCTGGCGCACCAGGATGGCTGGCACGCCGCGCTGCACCAGGCGCTCCACTGCCTGCGCATCCAGCGCAATGGCACCGGACACCACGCCAGAGCAGGCCGGGTTGGCCAAGGCCAGCGGAGCGGGGGCGTTGTCGGGATCGTCGCTGGCGACAATGCGCACCGTGCCCAGTTTGTCTTCCGGGATGGCTTGGGTGCGCGCCAAGGCCTCGGTGCTGTCGATCAGTCCTTCTTCCAGCAGATCCAGGGCAATGCGCACGGTGGCCAGCGGGGTGCGCTTGCCGTCGCGTGTTTGCAGCATGTGCAGCACGCCGTCCTGCACGGTGAATTCGAAGTCTTGCATGTCCTTGAAATGCTGCTCCAGCGCCTGGGCCGAGGCCTGCAGCTGCTGCCAGGCCTCGGGCACCGCCGCCGCCATGGTGGCGTGGCCGTGCGCGTTGCGTCGGCCCGAGACCACGTCTTCGCCCTGCGCGTTGGCCAGAAAATCCACCCACAGGCGGTTCTCGCCGGTGCTGGGGTCGCGCGTGAAGCCAACGCCGGCGCCAGAATGCCCGCCGGTGTTGCCGAACACCATGCGCTGCAGGATCACGGCGGTACCCATGCCGTGGTCGATCTGGTTGATGCGGCGGTATTCCACCGCCTTGTCGGCATTCCACGAGGCAAACACCGCCTCGATGGCGCCGGAGAGTTGCTCGTGGGCGTCTTGCGGGAAGGGCCGGCCGGCATGGGTTTCATAGATGGCCAGAAAAGTGCGCGTGAGCTGGCGCAGCTGGCTGAAGTCGAGCAGCCGCTCGTCCTCGCCCTGGGCAAGGCGGTCGATTTCGGCTTCGAAAAGCGCTGCAGGCAGCCCTTGCACCACCTCGCCGTAGCTTGCCACCAGGCGCCGGTAGGCATCCCAGGCCATGCGGGGGTTGCCGGTCTGGCGCACCAGGCCGGGCAGGGTGTGGTCGTTCAGGCCGATGTTGAGCAGGGTCTCAAGCATGCCCGGCATCGATACCGGCGCGCCCGAGCGCACCGATAGGATCAGCGGGTTGCGCTCGTCGCCAAACAACAGGCCGGTGCTCTCTTCCAGAGCGTGCAGGCCCACGGAAAATACCGGCAGGAAGCAATCTTGCGGTGTGTGGGTGTAGTGCGTTCCAATGACCAGCGCGACCGGCACATTCAGCCCGGCCTGGGTCATGCGGTGCAGGTTGAACCCCTTGGAACCCATGGTTTCCCGCGAGGGCTTGTGCAGTTTCTGGCTGGCCGGTGTGTGGATGAGGTACAGATGCTTGGGCAGGCTGGAGCTGGATTTCATGCCGACATTCCTATTCCTGTTTTGTTGAGCACCATCTGGCGCAGTGCATAGCCGACCCGCAGCAGGTTGTCGGTGGCTTTTTCCAGCGTGGCGGCCAGGTCGTTGGCCAGCATCAGGTCCACCGGGGCGTTGCGCAGGTTTTTGACCATGGTGGTGCGTGCCTGGCGAAACAGTTCGTCGCATTGGCGCTCGGCGCGCAGCATGCGCCACAGGGTTTGCAGGAACAGCTCGCTGTCGGGTCCATCGGCCTGCTGGCTGACCTGGCGGGCGATCTCGATGGCCTTGACCTGGTCCTGGATGGCGAACAGTGTGGTGGCTGCCAGCTGGCACAGGGCTGAGCGCACTTCGGCGGGCAGGCCGGGCACTGGATGAATCAGCGTGAGCGAGTGCATGAAGGTGGCTTCTTCCAGCGCATCGGCCACATCGTCGGCTTTGGCCAGGCAGTCAACCACCGGCTGCCAGCGAGGCCGGCGTTCGGCCCGTTGGCGGGCGTCCATGAGCAGATGGTCGGCCTGGCGCTCCCAGCTCTTGGCGCGCAGCACCTGGGCCTGGGTCTGGGCGGCATCGCCGGGGTTTTCCAGGGCGTCGCACAGGCCCTCGGCCAGCGCGTGCGTGAAGGCTGCGTGCTCGGCCAGCAGGTCGAATTCGAAGGTGCGCTGGCGCAGCACGCGGGCCAGCAGCAAGCGGGCTTCATCGGCCACCAGCGACACGGGCTGCTGCTGGCGCAGCAGCACGCTGGAGATGCGCAGCAGCTCCAGCAGATAGGCGCTGGCGGCGGCTTCGCCCAGCACGTCGTCGAGCCGGTCGCCCACTTGGAAGGCCTCAATGTCCAGGGCCTGCATGGCGTTGTAGACCAGGCGCTCGGCCCCCGCCAGCAGCCAGGCCATGTGGCCCCAGTCGTTGCGCGCAGCCTGCGAGAGCAGCTCGACGGCCTGGGATTTGCCCACGAAATGCTGCAGGCGCTTGCGCGCCCGGTTCCAGTCGATCACGAAGACGATGCGCGAGGCGATGTTCTCCAGGCCGGTGTGCAA
>DCVY01000026.1 GCA_002327945.1 Acidovorax delafieldii
GTCCGTCGCGCTGCGCCGCTGTGCCGCTGCATGAATTCCTGGCCCAGGCCGCGGGCGGCCGCCAGCCGCAGGGGACTTGATGCCAGATCGCAGGCCAGCTCCACACCCTGCCCGATATCGGCGACGCGGTGGGCCACGCCCTGGTCGCAGGCCAGCGCGGCCGCCTCGGCAAAATTGAAGGCGTGTGGCCCCAGCACCACGGGGCAGCCGCAGGCGATGGCCTCGATCAGGTTCTGCCCGCCCAGCGGGGCAAAGCTGCCGCCCAGCAAGGCCACATCGGCCAGGCCGTAATACAACACCATTTCGCCCAGCGAGTCGCCCAGCCAGACATCGGCGGGCTCGGGGGCGTCGGCCCACTGACTGCGGCAAGAGACCGTGAGGCCGGCGCTGCGCAGCAGCTGCTGCACCTGGCCAAAGCGCTGGGGGTGGCGTGGCACCACCAGCCACTGCACCGGGCTGTCCACTGGATTTGCTTCACTCCCGATCGCTGCTTGCGCTTGCTCTTCAGACGCTGGAGGGCTTTTTTGCATTAAAGCAGCCAGCCACATCGCCTCTTCCCCTTCGCGGCTGCTGGCCAGCATGACCACGGGCCGGGCACTGCGCGCACGCCATGCACGCCCGCGCGCCAGCTGCCCGGCATCGGGAACCACATCGAATTTGAGGTTGCCAAACACGCCCCGCACGGGCGCGCCCATGCGTTGCAGGCGCTCGGCGTCGGCATCGGTCTGTGCCCAGACGGCCGCCAGCCCGCCATAGGCCGGCCTGGCCAGCGCTGCCAGGCGCTGCGACTTGCGCAGCGATGTGGCATTGAACCGCGCATTGGCCAGCACCAGCGGTATGCCGCGCTGCTGGCAACCGGCCACCAGATTGGGCCAGACCTCGGTTTCCATGAGGATGCCGATGGCAGGGCGAAACTGGCGCAGAAAGCGGCGCACCGCACCCGGCGTGTCCCAGGGCTGCCACACCTGCACATCGCCCGGCAAGAGCAGCTTCTCGCCCTCGGCCCGGCCGGTGGCGGTGCCGTGGGTGAGCAGCAGACGCATGCCGGGCAGCTGCTGGCGCAACTGGGCCAGCAAAATGGCGGCGGCGCGGGTTTCGCCCAGCGATACGGCATGTATCCACACAAAACTGCCCAGAGGGTCCGCGCTGCCCGGGGGTATCAGGCTGTCGATGGGCCGCGCATAGCGGCCAAAGCGCTCGTCCACCGCGTGCCCATAGCCGGGCTCGGCCACGGCGCGGCGCCGCAGTTTGCGCAGCAGCAGCGGCTGGGCGACCCAGGTCAGGGCGGAATAGAGGGCGCGGGCGAGGGACATCTCAGCGATCCAGGATGCTGCATGCCACCCGCAACGGATGAAACTGACGCAGCCCTTGCGCGGGCAGCCGCGCAAGGGCCGCCATCACAGCGTGTAAGCGCTGGCTGCGTCCCCCTGCCCGCAGCGCGCAACGCTGCAAGAGCGGGGGGAAGGCGCGACGCGACTCAGGGGGGTGCTTCACTTCAGTGCGCCGCGCTGCCCACCCTGGCATCGGGCTTGACGCGGTGCAACAGGGCCAGCATGGCGGCTTCGATGCGGGCCAGCGCCTCGGGTGTGTGGCCTTCGAAGCGCAGCACCAGCACAGGTGTGGTGTTGCTGGCGCGGATCAGGCCAAAACCGTCGGGCCAGTCCACCCGCAGGCCGTCGATGGTGTTGATCTGCGCTGGGGCCGCAAAGCTGCCCGCCGCCAGAGCCTGCAGTTCGTGGGTCAAGCGGTGCGGCTCGCCCTCGGCACAGGCGACATTGAGCTCAGGGGTGCTGAAGCTGGTGGGCAAGCCGTTGAGCACGGCGCCCGGGTCGGCGCTGCGACTCAGAATTTCGAGCAGGCGGCAGCCGGCGTACGTGCCGTCGTCAAAGCCGAACCAGCGCTCCTTGAAGAAGATGTGGCCGCTCATCTCGCCACCCAGGGGCGAGTTGAGTTCTTTCATGCGCGCCTTGATGAGCGAGTGGCCGGTCTTGAACATCACCGGCTGGCCACCCGCTGCGGCAATGGCCGGCGCCAGGCGCTGGGTGCATTTCACGTCGAACAGGATGGGCGCGCCCGGCACGCGGCTGAGCACATCCTGCGCGAACAGCATCATCTGGCGGTCGGGGAAGATGTTGGTGCCGTCCTTGGTGACGATGCCCAGACGGTCGCCATCGCCGTCGAAGGCCAGGCCCAGCTCGGCATCGCTGGACTGCAGGGCGGCAATCAAATCACGCAGGTTTTCGGGCTTGCTGGGGTCGGGATGGTGGTTGGGGAAGTTGCCATCCACCTCGGAAAACAGCTCGATCACCTCGCAACCCAGCGCGCGAAAGATGTCCGGGGCCGATGCGCCCGCAATGCCGTTGCCGCAATCGACCACGATCTTCATGGGGCGAGCCAGCTCCACGTCACCGTTGATGCGCTGCGCATAGGCCGGCAGCACATCCACCGAACGCACGCTGCCACCGGGCCGTAGTTGCCAGCTTTCGGCCTCCATGGTGCGGCGCAGGGCCTGGATTTCGTCGCCATAGATGGCGCGGCCGTTGAGCACCATTTTGAAACCGTTGTAATCGCGGGGGTTGTGGCTGCCCGTGACCTGGATGCCGCTGGCGCACAGGGTGCTGGCCGCGAAATACAGCAAGGGCGTGGTGACCAGGCCCACGTCGATCACTTCCATGCCCGCTTCGATCAGGCCCTGCACCAGTGCGCCGCTGATGGCGGGGCCGGACAGCCGGCCATCGCGCCCCACCGCCACGGTGGTCTGGCCTTCGGCGCGGGCTGCCGTGCCAAAAGCGCGGCCCAGGCCCAGAGCCACTTCTTCGTTCAGGGTGGACGGCACGATGCCGCGGATGTCGTAGGCCTTGAAGATGGCGGGAGTGGGTTGCACGGAAGGGTCTTTCGCTGCGAAGGAGATCAAACGTCCGCTGCATTGTAGGGGCGCCCTTGCCCCCTGCCGTGGGCAACAGGCACAGGTCCGAAAACGGCCAGCCTCGCGGCGCCTGCGGCCTATCATGCCGCCTATGAATTCGCCCGCCCCACCCCCTGCCACACCAGCCGATATTGCGGCAGATAACGGCTGGTACCGCGCCCTGCAGACCCGGGATGCGCGCTTTGACGGGCGTTTTTTCACCGGCGTCACTTCCACCGGCATCTATTGCCGCCCGGTGTGTGCGGTGCGCACGCCCCGGAGCGAGAACTGCCGTTTTTTCACGCTGGCGGCGCAGGCCGAGGGCGCGGGCTTTCGGCCCTGCCTGCGCTGCCGGCCCGAGCTGGCGCCCCAGGCACTGGTGTGGTCGGTGCAGGACGCCAGCGGCATCCTGTTGCAGCAGGCCGTGCGGCTGCTGGATGCCCCCGACACCTGGGACACGGGCAACGCCCCCAGTGAGGGCCGCACGGCCACGGTGGCCCGGCTGGCGGCCCGCCTGGGGGTGAGCGACCGGCACCTGCGCCGCATCTTCGAGGCGGCACTGGGGGTGTCACCGCTGCAATACCTGCAGACCCGGCGGTTATTGACCGCCAAGCAGTTGCTGACCGACACGCCCATGCCCGTCACGCAGGTGGCCCTGGCCAGTGGATTTACCAGCGTGCGCCGCTTCAACGCTGCTTTTGCCCAGCACTATGGCCTGAACCCGACCCAGCTGCGCCGTGGGGGTGCCGGGCCTGCGGGCGTACAGGTGGCAACGCTGCGGCTGGCTTACCGTCCGCCGCTCGACGTGCCGGCCTTGCTGGCCTTTTTTGCCCGCCGCCAGTTCCACGGGGTGGAGTGGGCGGGCGATGCCGACACGCCTGTTGTGCGCCGCACGGTGCGCCTGCAATGCCAGGGCGCTGCCGGGCCGCAAGATCACACCGGCTGGCTGAGCGCACGCTTTGACCCCACCCGCCACCAAGTGCTGGTGCAGACCAGCGACAGCCTGTACCCCATGCTGCCGCAGGTGATCCGCCGCGTGCGGGCGATGCTGGACCTGGACGCCGACCCGGCGGCCATCAATGCTGTGCTGCATGCCAGTTTCCCGCGAGGCGATGGCCTGCGCGTGCCCGGCGCCTTCGATGGTTTTGAGCTGGCCGTGCGCGCCGTGCTGGGCCAGCAGATCACCGTGGCGGCCGCGCGCACGCTGGGGCAGCGGCTGGTGGAGCGGTTTGGCGAACCCATCGCCACGCCCTGGCCCGAGCTCACGCGGCTGTTTCCCGCACCGGCCGTGCTGGCGCAGGCGCCGGGCGAAGCGCTGGGGCAGCTGGGCATCGTGCGCCAGCGCCAGGCGGCCATCGTGGCGCTGGCGCGGGCGGTGGATGCGGGCCAGTTGCAGCTGCAGGGCAGCGCAGACGTGACCGCCACCACAGCGGCCCTGTGCGCGCTGCCCGGCATTGGCGACTGGACGGCGCAGTACATCGCCATGCGCGTGCTGCGCTGGCCCGATGCCTTTCCGGCGGGCGACGTGGCCCTGCAAAAAGCCATGGGGGTGCAAGCGCACAAAAACCCCGCCCGCGCAGCTGTCGCAGCCTCGGCGGCCTGGCAACCCTGGCGCAGCTACGCCGTGGTGCGCGCCTGGGCGGCAGGCAACGCTACCGGCAGTGCAGCGAAGGCGGATTAGCTATCAAAAGCATAGCTTCTGCGCATATTCGAAAGCCGCTAAAAATCCATTTCAATCTACTATTGGTACGCCATGCAATACCACCCCGCCACCGTGCAGACCCGCACCGCCACCCGCCTGGGCACCGTGCGGCTGGCAGCTTCTCCCCAGGGCCTGGCCGGGCTGTGGTTTGACGACCAGCGCCATCTGCCCCTGCAACTCGACGGCCCCCAAGCCTGGCCGCAAGAACCGCAGCATCCGGTGTTTGGTGCCGCCATCGAGCAACTGCACCAATACCTGCGCGGCGAACGCACCCGGTTCGAACTGCCGCTGGACCTGGCGGGCGGCACACCATTTCAACAGAACGTGTGGCGTGCGCTGCTGTCCATCGGTTGCGGCCACACCACCAGCTATGGCGCGCTCAGCCAGCAACTGGGCCGACCGGCAGCGGTGCGCGCCGTGGGGGCCGCCGTGGGGCGCAACCCGATCAGCGTGGTGGTGCCCTGCCACCGCGTGCTGGGCAAGGATGGCGCGCTCACGGGCTACGCCGGTGGTCTGGAGCGCAAGAGCGCGCTGCTGCAACTGGAAGGCGCAGCGCTGCGCCCGGCGCAACCCCCTGGCGAGGCAAAAGCATGAACGCCGCCTCGGCGACCAAACCCGTGTCGGCCTGGCTGGGCGAGTTTGTGCTGCTGGCGGCCCTGTGGGGCGCATCGTTTCTGTTCATGCGGCTGGGAGCCTCCGAATTCGGGCCGCTGCCCACGGCCGGGCTGCGGGTGGCGCTGGCCACTTTGTTCCTCTGGCCCATCCTGCTGCGCCAGAGGCAATGGCCGGCGCTGCGGCGGCACTGGCGCCCCATCCTGCTGGCCGGTGCCATCAATTCAGCCATTCCGTTTGCGCTGTTTTCCTGGGCCGTGCTGCACATTGCCACTGGCCTGACGTCCATCCTGAATGCCACGGTGCCGCTGTTTGGCGCGCTGGTAGCCTGGGTGTGGCTGGGCGACCGCATCAGCCGGCTGCGCAGGCTGGGTCTGGCGCTGGGGTTTGTCGGCGTGGCCCTGCTGGCCTGGCGGGCGCCGGCGGGCACGGGCTTCAAGACCGAGCACGCCGCCTGGGCCATCGCGGCCAGCCTGGTGGCTTCAACGTGTTACGCCATTTCGGCCAGTTTTGCGCGCCGCTACCTCACGGGCCTGCCGCCACTGGCCACGGCCACGGGCAGCCAGCTGGGCGCCACCCTGGGCCTGGCGCTGCCGGCGCTGTGGTTCTGGCCGGCGCAGATGCCGGGCCTGCGCGCCTGGGCAGCCATCGTGGCCATTGCGGTGCTGTGCACGGGCATTGCCTACACCCTGTACTTTCGGCTGATTGCCCACGCCGGCCCCAGCCGCGCCCTGGCGGTGACGTTTCTGGCGCCGGTGTTTGCCGTGCTGTATGGCGCGGTATTCCTGCACGAAGCCATCACGCCGTGGATGATTGGCTGCGGGCTGCTCATCGTGTGCGGAACCATGTTGTCAACAGGACTTGTCGGGACGGCACGCGCCCAACCGGGCGTTACGGAACGGGTCTAAGCGCCTGTTGACGATCTCGCAGGGGCTGCGTTGGGAGATCGTCAACAGGCCCTAA